>RKRN01000068.1 GCA_007571365.1 Candidatus Latescibacterota bacterium | reverse complement strand
GTATAACTAATTATGGGCTTTACTATATAAGCGAGATCAGGAATAGGACGCCCATGCCCCACCAATCGGCGAGACTTGCGTCCACACCGTCCGTGCCCAAGAGGATGATCATGAGGATGATAAAACCCAAGGCCGTGGGAATGCCCAGTGTGGTCATTCCACCCAAGAGCTTGCCAGTGAGGAGTTGGGAGCGGCTGATATTGGTCGTCAGGGTCAGCCGCAGGGTGCCGTCTTCCTTCTCTCTGGCGATGGTCTCGCTGGCCATGAGGATGGCCAATAGCCCCAGCACGAGCTGAAAGACATAGACCATGTCGTAGGTACTGAAGATGGCTAGAAAGTGGTTGTCCAAATGGAAGGGATCGACTTGCTCGGCAATGTAGGGTATTTCAAACAGCAACACCGGCACGGCTTGCCCTAGTCGAGCTTCGTCGCCTTGGGCAAACGGACACCCGTGCAGCCGCAGCCGGGTTCAGCGGCGACGATTTCCATGCCGTAGGGTGAGACGAAGCGCACTTGGCCGGTCGTGCCTCGTTGTCGTATATGATAGGGCAGTTCGTCGGTATGGACCCAACCCGCGTAGAGCACGACTACTACGACTGCTGATGTTAGCGTTAGATGGTTCATGATCGCTCTTCTTAGGGTGGGAAGGGATGGTTACATGAAGTTGAATAGAAGAAAATCATGCGGTACACCAAGGCTGAAATAGACTTCTACATGGCGCCATATAGCCTTCTCTGGGTCCCAGAGTAGGCGAAAAAAGGTAGGTGTGCGCCCTGGTATCTCGAATGTGGTGAACTCTTCAGGCTCTTCAACGATGAACATAATGTCGGCAAAGACCAGTGCGGTGCCTCCTTGCAAGTGTTTCTCGACTTCTTCCCGTAGTTTGATCTGCTCGAACAACACGCTGCCTTTAGGAAGCATGCCATGAGTATCGAGATAGGACTCATAGCTGTCGTACTCTTCCTGCATCTCAAACACCCTGAACACACTGTCGAAAAAAGACACGTTTTGAAAGAAATAGTCGCGTTCCGCCATATTGAGCATGACCTTGTGAAAATTGTTGAAGAAAGCAGCGGGCGTGTCGGTATCGCCTTTTAGGATTCCTTGACTCTTGGCCTCTTTGCTCACCTGCTCTATCAGCTCGGAGTTGTTTACACCCTCTCGCATGTAAAATGCAACGGCGAGACTATCACTACCGGAGATGGAAAAGGCGACTAAGAAGTCGTAGAGCCAGTCGCGCAGGCCGGCTTCTTGCTTTAGGTCAATGGCAGCACCCAAGTCAACGGGGATGGACTCTATAGCCCTCCGTAATTCATCACCGACTTCGACCTTCATCATCTCTTGGCCATGGATATAGTCGTAGAATACTTGGAGGCTGTCGGCATTGGACGAAAAGCCGCCGTACTGGGACTTAGGATTGGTAGTAGAGCTAGAGTCGCCTTCCTGTGCTATGCTCGCAGATTGAGCGAACCAAAGGGCGACTAGGGCGAAATACAGGGCTTGAATGGCTAGAGGTTTCATGGTGTTCTCCTTATTTTTGAATGTTGTTAAATCGGCGGCGAGTGGTCGGCGAACCACCCGCCGCCTACTGGTTTGCCCCGGGGTAGCGGCGAGTACCTACTACCCAAGGCGTGAGTATGCACATTCATGCGCTAGGCAATTTCGCATACCGCCTTGTTGTCATCGTTGCAGTAGCAACGGACGTCCTGAGTATCGCTCGATATGCTGCATTTGCTGACGCCGATTCCCAAAAATCCCCCGCATCTGGCGCTGCACGTATTCTTCGCCTGTGCCTCTTGCGGCAGGAAGCTGGCGACCAAGGCCGTGAGGCCGATGGCCATACGAATGATACGCAACTTCACGATGAACTCCTTTGTTCAGGTGTGCTGAATTCTCTCGGCGGCGATCACCGAGGTGAAGCACGGGCTGTATAAAAGCCCGTTTAGAGGATGTGCTTCATACGCCTTCCCTCCTTTCTGTTCGGGTGAACGAGTGTCGGTATGAACTAAAGCAAGTATCGTGCCAAGGTGTGAAAAGCGGCGATAATTGCGCCCGTTATTTAGGTTTTATGCTTCATAAGTAAATTTTAAAACAATATCTTATAAAAAATAAAAAAATATGTTCGCCCTTTTCTCAGGCTCTTTGCTGTACGCCTCTGAGGCCCCAAAAGTGCGCGGATACATCGCACAAGTGCGTCAAATCATCGCGTTTTTTCGTTTGTGTGTGCCCTTCGACACGCTCAGGGCACCGCATTCGACCGGCTCAGGGCACAAGGGCACACTGCCGCTCATTTAGGAAGGGTTGCGCCGCCTGCTGAGGCCGCGTCTGATGCGGAAGGAGAGGTATTGAAGCAAGGGCGGGCCGTTCGGCCCGCCCTTGTAACGGACGGAGCTTGGGCTAATGTCCGTCTCACGTGGAATTGAATAAGAACAAAACCGGCGCGTCATTAGGCGCGAAGGCTTCGACAAGACGCCACATCGCCTGCCTCGGGTGCCAGATCAGGCGCACGAAAAACGGGTCCGGCTGCGCAGGTTCTTCGGCGCTGAAGGTGAACATGAACTCGGCCGCTACCCACTGCCCGCCCAATTTGAGCCCTTCCTCAATCCGACCTCTTAGCGCGGGCGACCACTCGGCATAGCCATGGAGCAAGTTGTGAGTGCGGGCGTAGTCTCTATAGCTCTCATAATAATCGCCTTGCAGCTCGAACACTTTGTACGCGCTCGTAAAAAAAGAGACGTTGCCAAAAAAGTAATCGCGCCGGTTCAGGCCGAGCCGGTGCATGGCTTTGAAGAGCGCAAAGGGCGTCGGCTCAACGGGAAGCTCAGGGGTCTGTATCCCCTGTGCCCGTAGCTGATAGGCGGTTGCGGTGCCACCCCGTTTGATGGCTGCCAATTGCCTTTTTATCTCGACTATCCCCGCGAGATTGATGCCGCCGCGCAGGTAAAACGCGGCGGCAAGGCTGTCGTTGCCCGAGGCGGAAAAGGCGACCAAGAAGTCGTAGAGCCAGTCGTGCAAATCGGCTTGTTGCTGCGGGGTGATGGAAAGGTTGGCCTTGATGGGGATGGCCGCGATGGCCTGCTGCAAGGCGTCGCCGGACTCAACCTTGATCATCGCTAAGCCGTTGAGGTAATCGAGATGGTCCGGGCTTTTAGGAGCCGCCACCGCTGGGCTGACGGAAAACCAAGCGGTGCTTAGGGCGAAAATGGCTGCGGATTTCATGATATCCTCCTCGGTTGGATTGTTGGAAGTTATAGGGCCGAAAACAGGAAAGCATGCGGCAGTTTGGCGTTGTAGAACGCCTCTACAAAGCGCCACATTGCCCGTTGTGGATCCCAAACTAGCCGACAAAAGAAGGGCGTACAGATCGGCCCTTGTGCTCCGGCCGACGCGGCCGGCTCTGCGGTGACAAAGGCGATGTCGGTAAAAACGCGCCGCTCGCCGGCGCGCAGGGCCGACGCCACTTCTTTTTGCAGTTTGAACCTAGCCTTGACGACGTCCGGCGGGTACGCCCGATAGTGCTCGTAGCGCCCCTGCATCTCAAACACCTTGAACGTGCTGTGGCGGAAGAAGGCATGGCCAAAGCGGTATTCATAGCCTTGGGCGTCGATTACGGCGCGGTGCATGGCTTTGAAGAGCGCAAGGGGCGTGTCGCCTTGGGGAATACCCCAATGCTCTAAGGTCGCTTGCATGCCCTGCAAAGCTCGGGGGTTGTTGATGCCCTCGCGCAGGTAAAATTCGGCGGCGAGGCTGTCGTTGCCCGAGGCGGAAAAGGCGACCAAGAAGTCGTAGAGCCAGTCGTGCAAATCGGCTTGTTGCTGCCGGGTGATGGGGACGCCGGTGGCGACTGGAATCGCTTCGATGGCCTGCCACAACTTGGGCCCGGCCTTGATCTCGACCTTCCTCGCGGTGTGGATGTAGTCGAGCAAGCCTTGGAGCTTGTCGAGGCGTGGGTTAAAGCCGCCGGGCGGATACTTGGTCTCAACAGCCCCGACGCTGGCGACGGCGAACAGGGCGACGGATAGGATGCGAATGGCGACGAGTTGCATGATGTCCTCCTTGGTGGAAGAGGTGGGTTGTCGCTTCAGTGAGCACTACTGCAACTATCGTGCCAACAGAGTGGCCCAGCGGCGCTGGTGCGCCGATTATTTTTGTCTTATGCC
>RKRN01000121.1 GCA_007571365.1 Candidatus Latescibacterota bacterium | reverse complement strand
CCGCCGCCGTCCACCACCACTCCTCGCTGCAGGCCCTCCTCAACGCGGGTCTGCAACGAGACGACCTCGTCGCGCAGACTAGCGCCGGCGTCGGCAGCGGGGCGTTCCTCTGCGCTGCCGACGCGTTGCCGTCGGATGCCCTAAGCGGCGACCTGTGGAGGGCGATTGCAGCGCGTCGGCAGCGCCGCGAAGAGGTCGCGTTGCACCTGTGGCACCGCGTGACCGACGAGCGCAGCGCCCGCGCCGCCAAGAACATGCTCTTCGACCAAGTGAGCAAGACCACCAGCGGCACGGTAGCGCGCCTTTTCAACGTGCGCCTCTCCGTGCCCATCAGCAAGCTCATCGTCGATACCGGCATCTCGCCCAACATGGTGACCTTTTTCATGGTTTTATGTCCGGGCCTGCTCGCCGCCTATCTGGTGACGCGGCCCGACGACTACCTGCGGCTGGCCGGCGCGGGCGTCCTCTGGCAACTCGCCTCTATCCTCGATGGCTGCGACGGCGAAATAGCTCGCGTCAAGCTGGCCGAGACCAAATTCGGCGCTTGGTTCGACACGCTCACCGACAACCTCGCCTATCTCGGCGGCTACAGCGCCCTGATGGCCGGTATGTGGCGGCTCTATCCCGACAACTACCTGCCCATGTACGCCGGCATCTCCGCCATCGCCTCGCTGGTCTTGACCCTAGCCTTGCTCTACAGCTATGCCCTAAAAACCGGCACCGGCAGCCTACAGTACTACCTCGGCGACCTGTCCAATAAAGTATCCGATGGCGAAAAGGACTGGAGCTATCGCTTCCTAGAGCGCACCGGCTTTGTCACCAAGCGGGACTTCCTCTCGTTGTTTATCGCCATCGGCTTGGTGGCCAATCAGTTGGCAGTGGTCTATTGGCTGCTCGTCGTCCTGCTGCACGTGGCGGCGTTGGGCGTTTTGACCACCCACTATCGACTGATGGGCAATCAGCGCACCGCCGGGCGGCAGATTGCCGCCCGCCCGGCCCCGGCCGTCAACCGCGAGGAAGCCGCGTGAAAGCACTGCAAGTTTCCATGGTCGCCTTGGGCTTCCTGCTGCTGGGCTATCTCGTCGGCGAGCTCGGAGTTGATGAAGTCCTCCACCACTTAGACGCCATTAAGTGGACGTTCCCCTTGCTGTTGTTGCCCTCGTGCGCCTGGCATCTTTCCAACACCATCGCTTGGAACTTCGCCTTCCCGCCCGACGCCTTCAAGCCGCGGCTGCTCACCCTTTTTGCGGCCAAGCTCGCCGGCGAGGCCGTCAATCAACTCACGCCGCTGGCCAATCTCGGCGGCGAGCCGGTCAAAGCCTATTTGCTCACTCACCGGACGCCCGGCCCGCGCGGCATGGCCTCGGTAGTAGTTGACAAAACCGCGCAAATTGCGGTTGGCCTGTCCTTTACCATTCTCGGCCTCGGGCTGCTGTTTTACTACCACGACGTGTCCGAACTTATTCCCTTGGAATACCGGGTCTTTTTCGCCGGTTTGCTCATGGCCAGCTTGGCGGCCTTCTGGGTCTTCTACAAGCGTCAAGAGCGCATGTTCACGTCCCTGCTCAAGCTGCTTCGCTCGGCCGGGCTGCGCACCGACCTAATCGAGCGCAATATGGGGCGCGCCGCACGCATCGACACCAACATCGGCTCCTTTTACCACACTCACCGTACGCGCTTCTTGCGTGCCTTGTTCTTTCAGAGCATCGGCTGGTTCATGGGCACCTGTGAGACCTACGCCATCCTCTGGGCACTGGACGCAGGGGTTGGTTTTTGGTTTTGTTTTTTGCTCAACGCCTTGGGCGCGGTCATCAACGGCCTGTTCTTTTTTATGCCCTCCAATATCGGGGTCATGGAAGGCAGCCTCGTATTTCTATTTTCCAGCTTGGGGTTGGACCCGTCTTTGGGCCTGTCCTTGGGCATTGCCCGCCGCATGCGCCGCGTATTGTGGATTTTCATCGGCTGGACCTGCCTCAGCTACATGAGTCGCACCGCGCTCCAGTGCCGTCCCGCAACGGCCTTAACCATGCTACAGGAACAAGAAAACCCGCGCTGACGGACCGACAAAAAGTAGAGCAATGCGCCGACTCATACTCGCTTGCCTGGCGGGCTGCTGCATCTTCTCTATCTATACGGCCTCTGCCCAAGACACGTCGCTGGCTGGAGGCGAGCACAAAGCCCCCCTATATATCGTCCTCGAAGACTTTGCCTCCACCCCCCTAGACAGCCTGCCCCGCAACTGGCACTGGCGCAGCAAGGACAACGACAAACCCAAGCTCTACACCGTGAGCGAGACCAACGGTCGGCGCTACCTAGCCGCGCAGGACACCGGCCACTCGGTCGTCCTCATGAAGCGATTCCACTGGGATCCGCGGCAATACCCGATTATGACTTGGTGCTGGCGCGCCGACGCCCTGCCGCCGGGGGGCGACGAGCGCTACACCGAGACCAACGACAGCGCCGCTGGGGTACACGTCATTTTCTCGCGCAGCCTTCTTGGCATCCCGCGCCAGATCAAATACGTGTGGAGCACGACCTTGGCTCCGGGCACGGTCTCCCGGCGCAAAGGCATTGCCCGTCCTTGGTTTGTCGTGCTCCAAAGCGGGCCGGAGAAGTTGGGACAATGGCTGCAAGAATGGGTCGATCTAGAACGGGATCACGAGCGCGTTTTGTCGTCCAAGCTGCCCAAAAAGACCATTGGCATCGCCTTGCTAACCGATGCCAATTCAACCCAAGGGTACGCCGCTGCGGCCTACGCCGACTTCCGGGTCTGGCCGCGGGCCGCGCTGGCGCACATCCCCAACTACTGCGCCGAACTCGTCCCATGAGGATCTGCATCGACGCTCGCTCACTGCGCGACGTGCCCACCAGCCTCGGTCGCTATGCCGCCGACCTCGTCAGCCATATCGCCCAGCTGGACCGCACCAACGAGTACATCGTCGTTCGTCGGCCCTCGCGCCACGGTCCCATCGCCGATCAGGCCAATTTCAGGGAGATTTTCGCACCGCACGACATTTCCTCAGCGCACAACATCCTCGCCGGTGCCCGCGTCATCAACACCCTCAACGCCGACGTGTATCACTCCCTGTTCCACTTCCTGCCCATTGGCGCGTACGCCCGGCGCGTCGTCATCACCCTGCACGACCTGATCTGGGTCGATCACCCCCACCTCGCCGACGGACGGCGCTGGCGGCGTTGGGTCAAAGGGTCGCTGGGCAGTTTCGGCATTCGCCGGGCCATCGCCACAGCCGACCACATCGTCGCCGTCTCCGCCAGCACGCGCCAAGCAGCACTCCACCACGGCGTGGCTGCCGACAAGGTAACAGTCGTCCGCCACGGCGTGGCTGCCGCTTGGCACAAAGGCAACGCAAAACCGGCCCGGTTTGACTTGGGCCACGCGACCGCCCAAGACCGGGCGCAGCAGGATAGGCTCGACACGCTTGCCGACCGCCCCTTTGCCTTTGGCTTAGGCAACAGCTTGCCGTACAAGAATTTGCCGCGGCTGATGTACGCCTTTGCTCAAATCGCCTCAGCCCATCCCGATCTCGCGCTGGTGTTCGCCGGCCGCGGCGAAGGCAACCTCCAGCTCGTGCGGCTGGCGCAGCAACTCGGCCTGCGCGACCGGGTGCTGCTCGTCGGCCAGCTCAGCGACGCGCAAATCCGCACCTGTTTTGCCCACGCGCTCTTTTTCGCCTTTCCATCGCTCGTAGAAGGATTCGGGCTGCCGGTGCTCGAAGCAATGGCCAGCGGCTGTCCGGTGCTCACGTCGAACTGTTCGTCGCTGGCCGAAGTTGCCGGAGAAGATGCAGTGCTCGTCGATCCACTCGACACCGCGTCCATCGCCGCTGGGATGCAGTGCCTGCTGACCGATGCTGCGCTCCGCCAACGGCTAGCGCACCGCGGACGCCAACGGGCCGCCGCCTTCACGTGGGAAGCCGCGGCCCGGCGAACTATTCAATTGTATAAGCAGCTATAGTGGCCGCTGCATAAGGAGCAAGGGAAAATGACAACGCGGAAAATCGCAATCGACGTTCCAGAGAGCGTACTGCTAGCCGAGAAAACCGACGAGTGCGCCTTTGCACGTGAACTCCGTATGCTGGCCGCGGTCAAGCTCTACGAGCTTGGCCGTCTTTCTTCTGGCCGGGCTGCGGATCTGGCCGGGATGGCTCGCGTGGAATTTCTGTTGACGCTTGATCGCTACAAGGTCTGTCCACTTGAGACGGAGTTGAATGACCTAGAACGCGAGCATGTCTGAGTTCATCAGCAACACGTCCCCGCTGCTGTATCTTTATCGCATCAACGCCCTCCATTGGCTACCCATTCTGTGCAATGAAGTCCAGATTCCCCAAGCCGTGGCGCAGGAGTTGTCGGAAGGACGACAAAGAGGGTACGACGTTCCCGATCCGCAAAGCTACGAATGGCTCAAGATCGTCGACCCTCGCGTCATTCCGTCCGAATGGTTGGCTCTGGATTTAGGGGTGGGAGAATTGGCCCTACTGGCTTTGGCGTTAGAGCATCCTGAATGCATCGTTCTACTGGACGACAGGCAGGCGCGGCGTATCGCACAGGCCGCCGGGCTCAATGTGTGGGGAACGCTTAAGGTTCTCATCGAAGCGAAGTCGCAAGGTTTATCTGCAAGAAAGCCGCCAGTCAAGCCATCGAAAAGACCATTCAAGAGGTTGAGCGGGCGTTAGACATTGAGTTTCCACGAGGAGACACTCCTACCGACAGTAGGGGTATTATGGCGCAGATATTAAGGAGGCACTACCGATAAAATTTGGTAGAGGTGCGGATCACTCCTATCGCAAGTCAGTATAAGTCCAAGTATCCCACAGGAGCTATGCGAGGGTCTCCTCGTCGCCGCATAGCCAGCGATCCAAGTCACGGCACTAGTCAGCACTCTGTCACGGGGCGATCTGCGGTCGGGTAGGCGGATTCCCCATCGGGTATGGGCCGTTAGTCAGCGAGCTTCGGCGGGCGTGGTCGTACACCGCGTCCTGTACTTCGAGGATGCGCATGGCTTGATCGATATTGGGGGTGAAAGGCCGCCCAGCCGCCAAAGCGGTCAGGGCCTGAGCGACGATGGTCGTCATGCGCTCGCCGTGCGACAGCTCCTCACCCAACTGTACGCCCTCGGCAGTGTGGACTTCGATGAGGGGCTCGCCCCCTTTGCCGTACTGCTGGAAAACCATGGCCCGGGTGCCAATAAAGCGAAAAAAGTGGTCGCCGCTGCGCATCCCGGCCGGATAGGCGTAGCCACTTTCGATGACGCCGGTCACGCCCCCATCCGTGCGCAGCATTCCCAAGCCAATATCCTCCACGGTGCGACCGTGCGTAGCATTGGACATGATGGCCCCGACCACCTGTACCGTCTGCTCGCCGACAAATTGCAGGAAAGTGTCAATGCCGTGGGCGGCCTCTACGGCCCAACTGCCGCCGCCGGAAAGGGCCGGGTCGTTGTGCCAAGCCGAGGGCGTCGGATCGTAGCGGGCGGGCGGACCGTTATTGAGGCGGCTGCTGTACTGGACCAAATCGCCTAGCGTACCGTCGGCCAATAGACGCTCCACGGTGGCGACAATGCGGCTGGCGCGGTTGGGCAGCGTGAGGGCACTGAAGACCCCGTGTTTGGCCGATGCTGCGGCTACGGACCGGAGCCGCGCCGCGCAATCGGCAAAAGGTTTGTCGAGTAGGTAGGGGATGCGCCGCTCGACGCAGGCCTGCACGTGATTCGGCATTTCAATGTGCTTGCCGGCGACTAAAGCGGCGTCGGGCTGCACAGCGTCGAGGCACTCGCCGGCTGTGGCAAAGCCGGGGCATTGGAAAATCGCTGCAAGTTGTTGGCGCGGGCCTTCTTCCCCATCCATGACCCCAATTATATCGTGCCCCAAGGCGCGGGCGGTCTGGCCGATGCTACGGCCGTGATGGCTGTACGACAGGACGACTAGGCGCATGGGTCGGTATCCTCGCTAGATGCCCACTCGGCTTGGGCGATGCGCATATCGCAGGTGGAGCGTGCCTTGCCGCCGGGCGGCTGCGGCATGTGAGCCACCACGCGGAAGCCCGCTTTGGCAAACGCGGCGCGGCTGCGGGGGTTGTAGTCGGCAACGTCGCAGGCGAAAATAAAATCGGCCTTCTCCTCGGCAAAACCAAAATCGACCAACGTGCGGATTATTTCCGTCCCCAAGCCTTTGTTCCAGTGTTGCTTCTCACCAATCGACAGGTCAATGCGGCGGCAGTCGCAGCCGGGATGAGCCTCGATAATGCGCGACAGATTCATGGTTTGCAACCAAGCCTCGGCAATGGGTTGGCCGTCGAGTTCGGCGATAAAGCAGAAGGCAGCTTGCGAGATGCCACCATAAATGCGTTTGAGCTGGTCAAGCGTATAGGCCGTTACATCCGCGCCATCGGCGTAGTACAACACGTCCCGGTCTTGGTTCCAGCGCAGCAAGGTGTCCCAATCGGCGTCGGTCATGGGACGCAGGTGCAGGCGGGGGGTGTGCAAGTGGACGGTGTGACTGTTGAGTGGCATAGCTAAGGCCACATCCCCGCGACCGGGTACGCTTCGTCCGCGCCGGGCCAAGGCGGCATGGTAACGGCGATTGCGGCCAGAGGCTCGTCTCCCAAGGCCCGGAACTGGAAGTGAGTGCCCAGCGGAATGGTCAGACAGACGCCCGGCTCAACCGCCACAACTTCCTCGCGGCCGTCCTGCCGCCGCCACATTTGGCCGCGCCCGGCGAGGAAAAACCAGATTTCTTCGACGGTGCGGTGGGCAACGGCCTTGGATGTCTGGCCGGGTTGCAGTTCAAAATGCGCCATGCCGCCGCCCGGCAAACCCAATAGAATGCGCACATCCGAGCCATCGGGGGCGGTCACGTCAGGAGTGGCGGGCAGTTTTTTAGTGTCGAATTTCAAGGATTATCGACCCCCAAAAGTCTCCGATGCCGCAGGGGCGTCGGGGGCTTTTTGCATTTTTTACCATTTTTCCGCAAGAAGCCGTTGTGCAAATACCTACCGACGAGCTTGACCCCTTACTCATAATGCCTATTTATTTTTTTAACATTGATTGACAGCAGAATATAAGCCCGTGTGCTGGCCGCAGCACTTGCCTTGCAAGGACACCGCCATGAACGAACCAATTACCCAAGCCCAAGACCACGACCGCCGCATTGGACGGCTGGAAGGGATAGCCGAGCAGTTAGACCGCCGCTTGGACAGCATGGAGCGAGCCATTGCCGAGCTTCGGCAAGATATGCACCGCTTGGGCCGCTGGATTATCGGCATACAGATAACCACCCTAATCGCCATAGGCACCTTGCTGTTTAGCATCCTCGACAAGCTGCCTTGACGCCGAACCGCTGCGGCTGCCGTGTGCTGACCGCAGCACCACCACCTAACCGAAACGCCGAGCAATGCCCCGTAGCGGTTTATGATTTAATTTGGAGACGATTTCATGCCAAAGCTAAACATTGTCGGTGCCGGTACGCCCACCCCCACGCGCGACCGCTGGGGCACCTGTTTCATCCTCGACATCTGCGGCCAGCGGCTAATGATCGACTGCGGCCCGGCATCGACCTTTAAGATGCACCGCATGGGCATCTCCTGCACCTCGGTACACAACTTGTTTTTCACCCACCTGCACTCCGACCACATCTCTGATTACCTCTGTTTCCTAATGACGCGCTTCGACCAGTGCATCGGCACCGAGCCAGACCTGCGCGTCTATGGGCCTCCCCCGATTGAGCGCATCACCGACGGCATCTGGAGTCCCAACGGCCTCTTTTGGTACGACGTGATCGCCCGCACCCATCATCCCATGAGCATCCACGCCTACCAGATGCGCGGCGGCGTGGGCGATTTTAGGCCGGAGCCGGTGGTCCATGCAACCGAATACGCCGCGGGAAAAGTGGCTGAAGGAAAAGGCTGGACTTGCTATGCGCGCGAGGTCAAGCACGCCCAGCCCTACATCGAATGCTACGGCTTCCGCTTTGAAACCGAAGAAGGCGTCGTCGCCTTCAGCGGCGATACCGCGCCGGTTGAGTCCGTGGTTGAGTTAGCAAGAGACGCAGACCTATTCGTAATGGAAGCCGTGCATCGGGAGGAAAAGATCCAAACCTTCCCCAGCGTCATCTCCGAAACCGGCACCCTCAATGCCGGGCGCATGGCCGCCGAGGCCGGGGCCAAGCGCTTGGTAATCAACCACCAGTCCCCGACCCTCGACCCGCAAGAAGAAACCACCGCGGGAATCGCCGAGGTAAAAAGCGTCTTCAGCGGGCCGCTGTACTGGGCGCGGGACATGATGGAAGTGGTCTGGTGATCGGCTCTCCCTTCCGCTTCGTCCGCCTCAACGCCACCCTGTACCCAGCCGGCGAGTTGGAACAATCGCTGTACGCCCAGTTCGGCATCGAACCTGAATACGCCGAGGAAGAAAACCCGCAGGAACTCATTGGCCAGCTAGCTGGCTGCGACGCGGTCGCGGTCGTCTCAACCGGCCTACCGGCAGCCGTGGTCGCATCGCTGGACCGCTGCCGCCTAATTTCCCGCCTCGGCAACGGCACCGATAAGATCGCCGTGGCAACGGCCACCGAACGCGGCATCGTCGTCGCTAATGCCCCGTTCTTCTGCGCCGAGGAAATGACGGACCACATCATGGCCATGCTGCTATCGCTGGCCCGCCAACTGCCGCGAATGGAGCAACTCATGCGCACCGGCCGCTTTCGCCAAGCCCGCGCCGAGTCCACCCAGTTGCAGCGGCTTTCTACCTGTACGCTGGGCATTGTCGGTTTTGGGGCTACCGGCGCGATGGTCGCCCGCCGCGCTAGGGCCTTTGGCCTGCGGGTGCTGGCCACGCGCCGCAACCTGCAAGCTCCCCTACCGGACGATTTGGCCGTCGAAATGGTGACCCTAGAAACGCTACTGGCCGAGTCCGACTTCGTCTCCTTGCAGTTGCCCCTAAACGCGGACACCTATCACCTATTCGACGAAACGTTGCTGCGCCAAATGAAGCCGGGCTCCTACCTGATCAATACCGCTCGTGGAGCCTTGGTCGATGAAGATGCGCTGGTGCGCGTACTGCGGGAGGGGCCGCTGGCCGGCGCAGCACTGGACACCTACGAGTGGCTCAACGTGTTCACCGACGAACATCAGACCCCACAGCATCCGCTCATGGAGCTGGACAACGTCCTGATGACGTCCCACGTCTCCGCTCACTCGGTGCAGTCTAGCGCAGACGTGGCGCGCACGGGCGTCTGCAATCTAGTTGCCGTCCTCAAGGGCCACTGGCCCGCGCCAGAAAACATCGTCAACCGAGGCGTAGTACCGCGGTATCCGCTAAAACCCTATGATGCAGCGCTATACGCCTAAAGAAAGGAATCCCATGCGCGTCATCCTCTTTGTCCTCGACGGGCTGCGGCCCGACGGCTTGCAACAGGCCGCCACCCCCCATGTCGATCGCTTAATCCGCCAAGGGGCCAGCACCTATGCGGCCCGCACCGTGATGCCCTCGGCTACTTTGCCCTGCCACACCTCCATGTTTCGCGGCGTGCCCCCGCAACGGCACGGCATTACCACCAACACTTGGGTGCCCCAAGTCAGACCCGTGCCCAGCCTAGTGGATGTGCTGCATCAAGCAGGCAAGCGCACGGCGTTTTTCTATAATTGGGAGCCACTGCGCGATCTGGCCGATCCAGGCTCGCTGGATCGCTCGTACTATATGAACAACTGCCACGAGCCAAACGGCGACGAGGAATTGGCCCGCCTGGCCGCGGCCACGCTGCGAGAATGGACGCCCGATTTTGCCTTTGTCTATCTAGGCGGCACCGATGTGGCCGGCCACGACCACGGCTGGATGTCGGCCCAATATCTGGCCGCTATTGGGCGGGCCGATGCCGCTGTGGGCGCGGTGTTGGCAGAGACTGACCCAGAAGAGACCGTGGTCATCGTCACCAGCGACCACGGCGGGCACGAGCGCACCCACGGCACGGAAATGGACGAGGACATGACCATTCCGTGGGTAATCGCCGGTCCGTCGGTGTCCGCCGGACGGCGCTTGCGGCAGCCAGTGAGCATCATCGACAACCCACCGACCATGGCCGCTTTGCTCGAAGTGGCACCGGCACCGGACTGGGCCGGACAAGTCGTGCGGGAAGCCATAAACGCAACGGACCCTTAGCAGATGTCCCTAGCGCAGGCGTCTCGCCGGCACTACTGAGCAGCCTGCCCCTGGGAGCGCGGGCGTCTCGCCCGCGAAAGACGACGTAACCGCCACGCAAAACGACCGACAGAGGTTTTAAGCCCCTGCTCAGCGGTAAAAGGGCGGCGGCCGCAACAGGCACTTGATGACGTGGGTGCCGGCACTCATGTAGAGCACGCCGGGGTTGCCTTCGGTCAGGGCGTAGAGTTCGGGCAGCGGCGGATCGTTGAGATAGGTCAGGACGCGGGACGAGCCGTCAATGCGGAATAGGTCAAAGCGCGTCAGACCGTAGATAAAGCCGTCGGAGGCGCAGATTAGCGGGAACATCTCCACCCCTTCGGGCACCCCCATCAACCTCGTGCCCTCCGAGCGCAAGGGGCCTATCACTTCTTCGACCACAAACCGCTCTGGATCAAACGCAAACAAGCGGCGGTTGTCCGTAGAGCCAAAAACCAGCCCGGCCGGGTGAACAGCCAAGCTAGTGACCGTGTTGGCCCCTTCGACCGGACGCAGTTGGCAAATGCGCTGTTTGGTCTGGGGATCAAAGACGAACAACAGGCCGTCGCGGGTGGTGATTTCTGCGCCGCGCCCCCCGTAAATGCTGGTGCCACCGTACACATAGTGCTGGTCCGCGGCCACGCACTGTACGCTTTGTTCGAGGTCGCGGTAGATTTCCCGCTGCTCGAGGCCAGTACCGGGATCGTACGAGGCCAAGGAGCCGCCGGGTATGCCATAATTGCTGCGGTTGGCCACGTAAATGCGGCCGTCGGGGCCGGTCGCCGCTTCAAAGGGGCGGTTTTGGTCCTGACCCAACGGGCCCCAGTTGCGCGGATTGCTGTCGTCCGCCGAGCCGGGATTCCACGGCTGATTTGGGTCGTACACGCCGATGTTGGAGCCGCCGTAGCTGCCGACGTAGAGCTTGTCTTGGTGAGTGTGGACGTGGTAGAGTTCGCCGCCGGACCAAGTGTAACCCAAATCCTCTGTGGCATCCGTATCCGGATCTATGGCGCACAGGTGCATACCGTAAATGTTGGTGCCGTAGATTTTGCCGTCAGGCCCTTTGCCCAAAGCACATACCGCGCTGCCGCGCCGACCTTGATAGACGGCAAAACTGCGCTCTTGCCGGTCGCCAGTATCGGGATCGACCATCGTAGCGCGTCCCTTTTCGACTTGGGCAAAGACCAACTGGCCGTCTTTGCTCAGCCCTGCGATGCCGGCGAAAGGGCCTTGGCAAACCGCGCGGATTTCTAAGGTATGAGCGTCGATAGCCACCAATAGATCTCCAGCCCAAGCGTACACCACCCCGCGATCACTAGCGCGCCTATTGCGACCCAAGGCTAAGGGCACCAACGCCGTGCCAGCGACCGGGCTGTCGAGGCGGGCTACTTCGGCGAAATCGGCGGCGAGGACGCGCACTTGCCCGCCAACCGGCCAAAAGAGCCGATTCCCTTCGCAGACAGCACTTGCAATCCCCTCGGCGGCGGGCGGGATCTGGCTCAATTGACCGCTTGCCACATCGTAGATTTTGGCCGGGCCGGCCGGATAGCCGATGAGCAGCAGCCGACCATCGGGCAACAGTTGGATATTCACTAGGCGGTCGGTGGGCGGCGCGAACGGGCGGCAGAGTTTGTCAAAGCGCCGCTTTTGCGGATCGTAGCAGAACAGTTCAGCCAGTTCGTGGCCGCCCATGTACAACAGGCCATCGCGTTCCTCAATGCACAGGAGACGCTGATCGCCGGGGGCGGGACGCCCCAGACTGCTAAAGGTGCGAGCCTCGGCGTCAAACACCATCAGATGGTGGCCGTGATCGGCCGACAGACCGGACATGATCCGGGCGTAAATGGTCCCGTCCGCGGCTTGGAAAACCGGGCCGTGCTCGCGGCAGGGCATGGGAAAGACTTCCAAACTGCCGGTGTCGAGATCGTTGCAAAAGTAGTAGGCCCCGTCTTGGGAGAATTCGGCCCCCCAAGCCAAGGTGTGCCCATTGGCCGGGTCGTAGGTGATGGAAAAGCCGTTCCACACCGCACCGACAAAGGGGATGCCCAAGTCGTAATAGGCCACGCGCGGGCGCAGCGTCGGCGGTAAGGTGGGAGCGCGGGAGGTGAGAGCTTGCATAGCGGCTCCTGTGGTTGTAGCGGGCGGTAGGATTAGGCTACCCAAAAATGGCCAAAAGCTGCCGTAAGTCCATCATGGCCGCGCTTAGGACCGGCGGACGAACTTGACCCCCTGTCCCCAAAGTCCCTTTATTGGGAATCACTAAACCCTGAAACGACCTTGTGTAAAGTGGATTTTGACAATGGACGAGGAACAACGCTTTGCTTTTGACACCTGGGGCTTCCTCATAGTAGAGGATGCAATCACCCCTGAGCAGGTTGCCGCTCTCAAAGCCACGGTTGATGCCAAAGGGCCCGAACTCCACTCGCAGCACGCGGACCGCGGCGGGTTTTGGTCGCAACATTTTGTCGATTTACTGGACATCCCGGTGATTTCGGCAATCCTAGCCGAGCTCTACGGCGGCCAACCAGACGCAGAGGCCCCGCCCTTTCGCATTGACCATATCAACGTGCATACGCACGGCACCTTCAACAAAAATCTCGCCGGGGGCATCATCCACGGCGGCAACGGACGCTTGCTAGCACCCGAGCGACCGCGTGAATTAATCACGCATTACTTTGCTCGAGACCCTGTAAGCGGGGCCTTTGCCAACGGTCTGGTCACCGTAGCGTACGAGCTGGAGGATACCGTTTGTAATGGGGGTGGGTTCGGCTGTTTGGCCGGGTCGCACAAGGGCCATTATCCCGTCCCGGCAGCGTGGGTCGATTTGTCCAAGGGGGTGCATCCGATGGTCACCCGCGTACCAGCCCGCGCTGGCACGGCTATTATCTTCACCGAGGCCCTTTTTCACGTCACTCTGCCGTGGACGGCTCCGAGTACGCGGACCACGCTCTTTTACAAGTACACGCCGTGCGGAGAGGCTTATTCCGGGCCAGATAACTTTTTTAGCCCAACAGACGCCGCCCCATGGCAAGGCGTGGACGAGCGCAAACGTGCGATCCTCACGCCCCCACCCCAAGCGTTTGTCGAGCGCAAGGCGGAACTGGCCAAGGCCGCTTGGCAATAATCCGTCGGACGCCCCTCACGCCACCGTCTGAAACCGCTCCCACGCTTCGCCCGCGGCCGCGGCTTGACGCTCCAGTTCGCTGCGCCACCCTGCGACTTCCCCGGCTTTGATGCGCTGGATATCAAACCCCGCGTACCGATCTTCGAGCGTGTCCCCTAACTTCTGCGTTTCCGCCCAACGATCCCACGCGGTTTGCATCCACTCGTGCGGCAACGCCTCGCGCACCGCCGGATCGAGCTGCCACGCATTGCGGGCGTCTGCCACCGCCGGCTCCCCAGTGAACCGCCCCGACCACTTCGACCAGCCAATAGACAAGGTGTTGCGCTCGCGCTCGGGGACGGTGTGCCCGGTGTGGATGGTGACCCCATTGCGAATGAGGGCTTCGCCGGGCTTGAGCCGAATAGCCACTTGGCCCGGCAACGGGTCCTTCCTGTTCCAACTAGGCGTGTGCGGCACCCCTTTATCCTTCATGGATTGCGGCAAGAGCACATCGTGTTCAAACGGCGTGCGCCAGCGTTCGTGGCTGCCGGGGATGAGTTCGTGGCACTCGTCGTCGACCAGGGCCAAGAACATGCTCACGCCGTTCCGCTCGGTGAGCGATTTGGCATTATTAGCGCGGATTTCTGCCCAGCGGACTTTTTCGACTTCCGCGGAATAATCATCCGGGCTTTCCCCGCGATTGTCGCGCTGCGAAAAATAGGGCTTGCCCGAACCCCACCACGTCACGTCGCGGTGCCAACTAGGCCCATTCTCGTGCCGCCGGGGATTGCACCACAACAGCATGCCACTCAGCGTCATGTCCGCCGGTCCTAGCCCATCGCACCACGAGGCGACGAAATTGAGGAAATCGTCCGAGCCGTGGAACTCGGCAAAACAAGGCTCCTTAAAAGCGGGATGGATCAGGCCCCGAATCGCCCACGGCTCATGGCCGCCGGCGCGATGCACGTAGCCTTTTGAACAGTCGATTTTGCTGTAGCCATGCTCGGGCGCACACGCTTGGGTGACGCGGCGACCGGCCTCGCGCAGAATGGGGATCCACGGATTATCGACAAAATCAGTGATGATGACGAAACCATGCTCCCGCAAGTGTTCCAGCCGCTCGGGCGTGGCCCCAGGAGCGGCGAGTTCGGGCTTGGAGTCGGCAAAAGCTGTGGCGCGGTAGGTCTCTACGGTAGTCATTTGCACCCTCTCTTTCGGCGGATGGGAAGTTGGGCCTAAGCTACGTTTGGCCTCATCAACTTGTCAATGGAAAGTGATTAGCCGCCATAGGGTCCGCCCCGACACGGGGTGGGAATCCACTGGGG
>RKRN01000061.1 GCA_007571365.1 Candidatus Latescibacterota bacterium | reverse complement strand
TCGTCATCGTCATCGTCATCGTCATCGTCGTCATCATCATCGTCGTCGTCGTCGTCGTCATCATCGTCATCGTCGTCGTCATCGTCATCGTCGTCGTCATCGTCATCGTCGTCGTCATCGCTGGAAGCACTGGTGCTGAAGCTAGTACTTTCGCTTCTAAGGAGGGGCGAAATCTGGTCCCCCAACGGCGTGTCTTTTATACGCTGCCCGTAAAGAGAGGAAGGCCGACCCAAAACCATCAAGATAATTATGCCCACGAGAAAAATAAATCGCTGTAGGTGTCTCATATCTAATCCCTTTTTGTGAATGTAACTATCTGCGCCTCTTCTGAGACAGGTTGAAGCTCACGATGATCCGATCTGCATCCTTCCCCTTGGCCTTGGATCGATTCGGACCCACGCTATGGTACAGCCAACTCGGGAAGATCAGCATTCTTCCGGCCACGGGTTTGTATTGGACCTTCGTCCAGCAGATTCGTGGACGCTTGGTGTCTGGGATGTATTCGACCGGACTCATCAGGTTCTGGGTGCGCGGATCAATGAACTCGATTCGACCCGAATTCCTAGGTGCTTGGACGTAGTAGACGCCGCTCCAGATGCAGCCGGGATGGATATGAGCCCGATTCAAGCCACCCGGCGGATTGATGATCGACCACATGGTGCCGATTCTCAGTTGATAGGACCTGTGGTATCCGAGCTCGCGGCACATCATGGCCGAGGCCGCGTCGACGTATTGAACCAATCCCGCAAACGCGACGTCCTTGTGCAGTTTGACGTGGCTGTGCCAACTCCCCAACTCAGGGAAGTTCGACTTGCGCACCCCTGCTCTATCGCCTTCTCGTTCGGCGTAGATCGCCTCGAGCAGTTGGGCGTTCAGAATCTCGCTGCCCGGAACTTCTAAAGAAAAAATGAGCGTCGGAAAATAGCGATGCACCCTGAGCGCGTCTTCGGACAGAGCCACCAAGCCGCAGTCCGCGGAGCCACGGTTCGGAGGGTCGCACGTCACTTTATTTTTGCCCATCGTCATATTGCGGAACCTTACTTGCTGACATCGCGGTTCCTAGCCGACGGCGAGACTGTTTGTCGGCCGGAGTAAGTATGTAAATAACGATACATCATCATTCAGAAACTATCAATAATGTTATAATACGCCTTATACGCCTCCAAAGAAAACCGCTAATCAAGCAAAGTGATCCAGTCGTTATGCGCGAAGTAGCAACACCAAGCCGATGCCGCGAGTTGGGGACCATAACAGCGCAAATCCGATGACTAGATCGAACAACAACCCCGCGTAGGCGTACGAATACACGAACCACTCGCGAAGAAGAAGCGGTCCTATTAAAAAATAATCCGCCCTAGCAGCCAACCACGCCCTCACGGGCTCGCCAGCCAGCCAGTCCGCGTTGATCTTGGCCACGCCAGCATAAAAAGATTTGTAGGCGAAATAGGTAGATCTGCCACGCCGGAACGCGAGACGAAAGACCGCGCCGGACAGCGTCAATTGAAAATGCGCGGTTGGCGTCCGTCATCGCAAACAGAAAAGCCAGCAGACAAATGAGATAGTAATGATTGTTGTACTGAGCTTTGTCGAGCAGGAACGTATAAGTGTAGAGGACGAAGAACAGAGCAGACGCAGCTCGGTAGTAATAGCCGATTGCCAGCAAGAGTGCTGAGGCACCCATGAGTGCGAAAACCAGATACATCGCGCTGCCAACCGGCCTAATCCCTTCTACAAAGGAGAAGAAGAAGGTGGGCTCGATGTAGTAGCGTACTATGCGACCATAGGCCCAGTAGCGCAGGACCTAGACGACCATGAGCACACCGAAGAGAATCCTAAAAAGACCGAGCGGAGCGGCATCAACTAGACGGGCCAACAGCTCCTTGCCGGTCGCCGCGTAGCTTCTTTTTAGCGCAGCCACGCCATTGGGCTACTTGGATTGATTGTCGGCCCGCCTGTCGCCTCACGCCCGTTCCACCGCAAAGGCAGCCACATTGCGCGTCTGCCGGCTAAATTCCACCCCAATCAGATAAATCGCCGTGCCGCGACCGCGATACTTGGCCGCGTAGTCTCGCGCCGGCAACTGACCCAACGCCGCTCCCACCGCCGTCCGTTCCACCACCTTGAACTCAAATAGATACACGTTCTCATTGAACGCGACCGCCATGTCCAAGCGACCCGCTTGGCTGCTGTCCTCCACTGTAATGGCCAACCCTAACGACGCAAAGTACGAGTAAAACACGCTGGCGTAATAGCCCTCGTAATTGGCCATTTCGTTGTTGGTATGCCACTGGTAGGGTATGCTGGCAAAGAACGACTTGAGCAGTACTTCTAACGCTTCAAAGTCATTGACCAGCAGCAGGTCGTACAACCAGGCACTGTGCTCAGCCCGACGCACCGGGTTGCCCATCAGGGGGTTTAGCAGGCTCTCGTTCAGGCTTTGCCGTACCTCCCGGTTGGGGTAGCCCAGCCGATAGTACATTCGCCCGCCGTGCGGCTCACGGCGGCGAATGGTCAGGTAGCCGGTCTGGAACAGCAGCGCCTCGGGAGCCATGTGGTCCACGTCAAACGCCGACAGCAACTCCTCGCTACCGAGCACATCGTCCAAGGCGAGGGAACTGACCCCGCGTGCCAACAACGTCTCCAGCAGAAACGTCGGCGTCCCCGTCTCAAACCAGTAGGCCCCGTACTGGCGGTTGAGGAATAGCAGCAGGACATCAAACGGATTGTACACCTGTTCTTCACCCAGCCAACTGTAGCCATTGTACCACGCCCGTATTTCCGCCCGGTCCAACCCAAGCAGTTCCGGGGCAAACACCGTGTCGAGGTCTGCCTCGGTATAGCCGCAAATAGCCGAGTAGCGGGGATTTAGCGTGATGTCGATGAGATTGTTGAGGCCGGAGAACAGGCTAACTTTGGAAAATTTGCTCACCCCGGTGAGGAAGGTGAACTTGATATGCGCGTCGCCAAACTTGATCGTCGAATACAGCCCGCGCAGAAAGTCGCGGTTGGCGCGGGCTATCTCCGGCACCTCCAGCGCATCGAGAATCGGCTTGTCGTACTCGTCAATTAGCACGGCCACCCGCTGGCCGCCGCGCTCGTGTAACGCTTCAATAAGCTGGCCGAATCGCACCGGTGCCCCTGCGTAGGACGAACCGATACCCTCCCGCCTTGCCACGGCGTCCAGTTGCGCCATTACGGCCTCTTGGAGTTGGCCCGGCTCCTTGAAATTGCCGCTACTGAAATCGAGCCGCAGCACTGGATAGCGCACCAACCAGTCCCACTGCTCGTGGATAGCGAGCCCCTCAAACAGCGGCTCGTTGCCCTCAAACAGCTCCTTCAGCGTGTCGAGAAATAGGCTCTTGCCAAACCGACGCGGGCGCGACAAGAAGTAGTGAGTGCCCTCGGCGACCAGCTGCCCCATGTAGGCGGTCTTATCCACATAATAGCAGTTCTCCTCGCGCACTTTGCGAAAGGTCTGAATGCCGATGGGCAATTTGCGCCTAGCCATCCGTCCTGCTCCGGCTTCTTGCTGTATCATGGGAATTGCTCTACTAGCCAACTCAATAGGGGCCGTCAACGTTGGCTTGGCATGGTAAGATAGACGCCCAAGATGCTCTGTCAAAAAAATCGGCGCGGTGCATTTTTTTAACCTTTGCGCTTGGCGGCTCCCTCCTACGGCTCTAGCTCCACCTGTAAGAGCTTAGCCTCTTCCGTAGCCAACCGCTCCAGCACGACCAGCCGATACGCCCGCCCGCGCTCGTGCATCTCCAAGTCGGCCAAGACGCTTAGCGGACAGTCCGCGGCTTGCAAAAGGGCGATGAAGCGATCAAAATCAGCCACTTGCACCACGGCGATTCCACCGGCACACAACACCCGCGCCAATTCGGCCAGCTCGGCAGCCGGGTTGGCACCGGCCAAGCAGAACGCGTAATCGAAATGCGCGCTCACAAACGGCAGGCGATCCAGCACGGCGACTAGGTGCGCCTGCAGCCCCACTAGCAAGCGCGGCGCAAACGCCTCTTGCAGGGCGGCCAACTCGCGCCGATCGCGGCGCGCCCACAGGACGCCGGCCCCCGGCTGCATGGCCACCAAGCGGGCCAAGCAATACGCCACCGCTGCATTCGGGGCCATGCCCGCCCCTAGCCGCAGCCCCAACAGGGCTCGTCGCCCGGTCAGTTGCAAGTGAAGCCGCAGCAGGTGCGGCCCATGGCCCAAGCGCAACCCGTGCTCGTCGCGCAAAACTGCTGCCACGGCGGCGGTCAGCTCGGCCGCGCTGAAGCGATACCGGCCGCGCAGCGTCGCGCTCAAGGCAAAAGCGTGGGGGTCCAGTGCAGCGGACTGGACCTGCGCGAGGCTTTTGCCTGGCGTCAGATCGCAGCGGGCGATGCGTTGGCAGATGTATTCGAGGCCCGGTCGCCCCACCGTAACGCCGTGCATCTGAACGAGTAAACCGGCGCACTGCATGGCCGAGCGCAACTGTAGCAGCCGCCCCGGGCTGCGCTTGTACGTGAAGAAAATCTGGCCCACGCGCCCGCCCGGTTCGACGGCAACCTGCTGCACCTCAGGCGCGTACTCGCGCAACTCGTCGAGGGCCACGGCCTCCAACCCACTCGGCACCGCGAGCCAATAGCGATAGATTTTGTCGGCCATTACTCCGCACGTCCGGTGGGCACAATCTGCATTGCACTCATCTGGGCCGGCGACAAACAGCTTTCCAGCACTTCGAGGATATCGCCGACCCCAATCTGCTCGTGGACGTCAAAATAGACGCTGGGAGCCGCCCCACTCGCCGCGGCAGAGCAAAGCATATCGGCCACATCCTCGGCTTGCTCCCACGCCCGCAGCAGTAAGCCGTAGGCTTTGCGCTTGGCGCGGCCCAAATCCGCGGCCACTGTGCGCTCGTCGAGACCGGCCAATGCAGCCCCTATTTCCTCGCCCAACCGCTCGCTCTGCTGGGTATATCCGCCTACCGTGCAAAAGCAAAACGTCGGCTCGGCATAGACCTCGGCGGCAAAGGCATCGCCGTCAATCAGGCCATCTTCGTAGTGCGCGGCAAAAAAATCGCTCGCCGGCCCCAAGGCTATGTCCAAGGCCAACTCCAAGGCCAACTCCCGCAAGAGTAAGTCGCGGCCCGACCGGCCCGCCTCGGCGTCGCCAAAAAACAACAAGGTATAGGGCCGGCTGACCGGCAGGGCCAAGGCCCTGAGCGGCTGCGGAGTCGGAAAAATCACCGGGCGTTCCACGCGCTCCCATGTGGAGCGGGAGCGGCGGTACTGGAGCAAAGCAGATTCGACGACCGCGTAGGCAGCCTCGACGTCGAAATCCCCGCACCAGTACAGCCCCATGTATTCGGGCCGATAAAACACTTCGTGGCAACGAGTTAGCGTAGCCTCGTCGATCTGCCTGATGCTCTCCCGCGTACCGGCCATATCCCACGGCCCCTGCTGGTATAGCCCCTCAAGGCCGTGCAAAAACCCGATCCACTCCGGGTCGTCGCAGCTTATTTGTAGCTCGTGGTCAATGATTTCGCGCTCCTGAGCGACGCCAGCCGGCCGAACCTGCAGGTCTAAAGCAAGCTCAAAGAGCAAATCTAGGTGGGCGGCAAAGTGCTCAATGCACGTTAGCGAAAAGACGGTTGACGTGAAACTAGTGCTGGCGTTTACGTCGCCGCCAAGGCGGCTGATTGGCTCGGTGATGTCGCCGTACGGCTTGGCAAAAAGGCGGTGTTCGAGAAAGTGCGCGGTGCCGGCCGGCGTGGTCTGTACCGGCCCGGCGTTGCGGAGGCGCAAATGCCGATCGACCGAACCGTAGTCTATGTACAGCACGGCCGCTTTTTGCCGACTGCCCGGCCGCGGCACGGCCCATACATCAAGGCCCCCCAAGCGGCTGCGGTACACCCCTTCTCCCAATAGCTCATCCGCAATCACACTGTCACGTCCCGTGCAATAAAAAGGCCGTGTCCGCTACAAGGCCACCGGCCACGCGGGTTAGGTCCTCAACGCCGACTTGCTCGATGCGCTGCCATAGCGTTTCCGGGGACTGACGGCCCCCTACCAGGCCCTCCCGCAACTGATAGCGAAAAAAGCCCTCGCGGTCTTCGGCCAACCCCAACAGCCGCGCTCGCAACAAATGCCGCGCTGCTTCGATTGCCCGGGAGTCAAAGGCCCCGGCCCGCAGCGAATCGAGCTCCTGTTCGACCTTATCCCGCACCTCGGGGTAGGCAGCAGCCTCTATGCCCGCGGTCACAAAGAGCAGTCCGCTCAAAGCCTCGATATGCGACGCGATGTAGTAGCACAAGCCTTCTTCTTCGCGGAGCTGCTTCAACAGCCGCGATGGACCATCGCCACCTAGTATCAGGTTTAGGAGCACCAAAGCCGGATAGTCATTGGTGCCGTTGGCGTCATAGGCAACTTGCGTGCGATAACCCAACACCATCTTGGCCTCTCGCACTGCTTGGCATTCAAAAATCTCGCGCCGCGGTCCGACACTGCGCGGCTGTCGCGGCCGCGGCCGGGGTGGGCTTGCCGCACGCTGCCAAGTAAAGAGCGACTCCATCAAGGGCTGAATCTGCGCCAAGCGCAAATCGCCGCTGACAAAAAGGTCTAGGCGGTCAGTCGCTAGCCGCTCGCGGTGGAAAGCCCACAGTTGGTCGGCCTGCACGGCGGCAAAGTCCGCCGGGTTGCCCAGCGGCGACAGGCCCGGAGGTTCGCCGCGGCACATCTCTTCGCTACACCGCCTTTGTGCGTAGCCCAGTCTGTCGTTGAAGCCATCGGCGATTTGCTGTGCGAGGCGGTGCTTTTCTCGCGCTAGCTGGTCGCGGTGGAATGCACTGCCACCGCGCAGGACAGCGCGCAGGAAGGTCAGGCCGCGTTCTAGTATTTGCTTCTCGCCGAGGAAGTTTTCATCGACGACCTCTAGGCATAAGTGAATGAACTGATGCGCTCCCAAGCGCTCGACTTGCACCGAATAATGCGCCCCGTAGAGGTCGTCGATAAAGCGGTTGAGGCTCTGTACATCGGTGCCCCGCGCCAGCAGCCGGCTGCTCAGGGCCACCCGTGAATGTCGCGGCGCAGCGAGCGGCGTACTCAGGCACACATCCACCCGGATCGTCTTGTACAGCCCAATGCGGTGCAGATGCAAATAAACGCCATCGACGAGTTGGACGCGGGTGAGTTCACCGGCTGTAGGCATTGGCGCACCAGGTTCTTCTTGGTTTAGTTTGACAAGCCGCATGAATCCTCTCGACAACATCCGCGTCGTGCTCGTCGAGCCAGCCACGCCCGGCAATATCGGTGCTACGGCTCGCGTGCTCAAAACCACGGGTATCAGCCAGTTGGCCTTGGTCAATCCCAAGGCCTGGGATACGCCCCAAGCCCGCGCCTTTGCCCACGGCGCAGGCGATATTCTCGCCAGCAGCCAAGTTTTCCCCAGCCTCGCCGCGGCCGTAGCCGATTGCCACATCGTCGTCGGCACGACCCATCGGCAGGGCCGCTTCCGCACGATTACTTCCGCGCCGCACTCCCTGATTGCCCAACTAGCTTGCCAAGTACATCACCGCCGCATCGCCTTGGTGTTCGGCCGCGAAAGGGACGGCTTGTGGCACGAGGAACTCGCGCTCTGCCACCAAGTGCTGAGGTTTCCCACAGCCGTGGCCTATCCCTCCCTCAACCTCTCCCACGCCGTGCTCCTGTTGACCTACGGCCTATATGCGGCCGTGCGTGAAAAATCACCGGACCCGCCGGTGCAACTGGCTACGGCTGGCGAGCGCGAGCGCATGTTCGCTCAGCTTCTGCAAGCCCTTGCCGCGATAGAGTTTACCCCATACAACAACGAGCCGGAGCACTTTGGCCGAGTGCTGCGTCGCTTCTTCAACAAGGTCGATTTGGAAGTGCGCGATGTGCGGGCGATTCAGACGATATGCGGCCAGATCCGCAAGTTCAGCCGCCGCTATCGCCGCAGTGCCGAGCGCACTGAAGCCGACTGATAGGCTACCTGCTCCAAGTCCCAGTCGACCATCTGCCGGACCATTTCCGCAAAGCCGATCTCGGGCTCCCAACCCAGTTTTTCCCGCGCCTTCGTCGCATCGCCCAACAGGGTATATACCTCGGCGGGACGCAAAAAGCGCTCATCCACGACCACGTATTGCCGCCAGTCCAAGCCGACGTGGGCAAAGGCGACCTCGCAGAATTCGCCAATGGTGCGCGAGGTGCCGGTGGCGACGACGTAATCGTCGGGTTCGTCCTGCTGGAGCATCATCCACATCGCGCGGACATAGTCGATAGCATGGCCCCAATCGCGGCGCGAATCGAGGTTGCCGAGGCGCAACTCGTGGTCTAGCCCGTGTTTGATACGGGCCACGCCGTGCGTGATCTTGCGAGTGACGAATTCGCGTCCGCGGCGCGGCGACTCGTGATTGAAGAGAATGCCCGTGCAAGCGAACATACCGTAGCTTTCGCGGTAGTTGATGGTAATCCAATGCGCGTAGAGCTTGGACACCCCGTAGGGCGAACGCGGATAGAACGCGGTTTGTTCAGTCTGCGGCGTCTCCTGTGCGTTGCCAAATAGCTCGCTGGTGCTAGCTTGATAAAAGCGGATGTTCTCGTCGCTGGCGCGGATGGCTTCCAAAAGCCGCGTCACGCCCAAGCCGGTTACTTCGCCGGTCAACATGGGCTGCTCCCATGAGACCGGCACAAAGGACTGGGCACCCAGATTGTACACTTCCTGCGGCCGCGCCGCCTGTAGCGCCGAAACCAACGACTTTTGATCCAACAGATCGCCGGAGATCAGCTCGATTTTATCCTGCAAATGGCCGATCCGCTCGAAATTGACCGTGCTACTGCGGCGCACCAGCCCGAAAACCTCATAGTCTTTTTCCAGCAGCAATTCGGCCAAGTACGAACCGTCTTGGCCGGTAATCCCCGTAATTAAAGCGCGCTTCTGGCTCATTTCATTCCTCTTGGGAATAGGCCTCTACAGGTGGACAGGAACAGATCAGGTTGCGATCGCCCTGCGCGTCGTTTAGCCGCCCGACGGCGGGCCAGAACTTGCGCTCCAACAGCCAAGGAGTTGGCAAGGCGGCAACGGTTCTGGAATAGGGCCGATCCCACTCGGCAGCCAGCACCACATCCATAGGATGCGGCGCGTGGACGAGGGGGTTGTTGGCGCGGTCCAGTTCCCCGGCCGCTATTTGCTCGATTTCGCCGCCAATGGCGATCATGGCTTCGCAAAACCGGTCCAATTCGGCTTTGGACTCGCTCTCGGTCGGCTCGACCATCAAGGTCCCGGCGACTGGAAAGGATACCGTAGGGGCGTGGAAGCCGTAGTCCATCAACCGCTTGGCCACATCTTCTACGCCAATGCCGTGCTGCCGCGCCCAGCGCAGATCGAGGATGCACTCGTGGGCCACGCGCCCGTTGCGCCCCTTGTATAGCACGGGGAAGGAATCCGCGAGGCGGCTGCTCAAATAATTGGCGTTGAGAATTGCCACCTGCGTCGCTTCCGCGAGGCCCGCGCCGCCCATCAGCCGCAAGTACGCCCAAGATATGAGCAGAATCGAGGCACTGCCCCACGGAGCAGCCGCAATGGGGCCAATGGACAAAGCACCGCCGGTGTGGACGAGAGGATGCGAAGGCAAAAACTCCACTAAGTGCTCGGCCACGGCAATTGGCCCCATCCCCGGGCCGCCCCCGCCGTGCGGGATACAGAAGGTCTTGTGCAAATTCAAATGGCACACGTCAATGCCGATTTCCCCGGGTCGGCACAATCCCACCAAGGCATTCATGTTGGCCCCGTCCATATAGACCTGACCGCCCGCTTGATGGATGACCGCGCAAATTTCGCCGATGGCTTCTTCAAATACCCCGTGGGTCGATGGATACGTCACCATCAGAGCGGCCAGCCGCTCGCGGTGTGCGTTGGCTTTTGCCCGCAGGTCCGTCAAGTCGATGTTGCCGTCTGCATCACAGGCGACGACCACCACGGCCAACCCGGCCATAGCCGCGCTAGCCGGGTTGGTCCCATGCGCCGAGGCCGGAATGAGGCAGACGCTCCGCTGGGCTTCTCCGCGCGTTTGGTGGTATTTGCGCACGATGAGTAGGCCGGCGTATTCGCCCTGCGAACCCGCGTTGGGTTGCAGTGAAACGCCCTTGAGGCCGGTGATTTCGCGCAGCATGTCCGCCATTTCGGCGAAAATCGCCGCGTACCCTTGGGCTTGCTCTATCGGCGCAAATGGATGCAGCCCAGCGAATTCGGGCCACGTAATCGCCATCATTTCCGCGGTTGCATTGAGCTTCATGGTACACGAGCCGAGGGGAATCATCGCGTGGACCAAGGACAGATCCTTGGCTTCGAGTCGGCGCATGTAGCGCATCATTTCAGTCTCGGAGTGATGCGAGGCAAAGACCGGATGCTCCATGAAGCGCGAGTGGCGGACGTGGACAGGCCCCCAAGCAGGCTCTGCATCGACTGCGGTGGACCACTCGCCGCCTAACAAAGTGAGGATGGCTTGTAAATCGGCCTTGTCGGTTGTTTCGTCGAGGGCAATGCCCCAGTGGCCGTCCCCTAGATCGCGGAAGTTCATCCCCGCGGCCCGCGCCTGCGCCAACAGCGCATCTCCCTGGGGGCCCACTTCAACGCGCAGGGTGTCGAAGTACTGGTCGTGGACGACGCGATAGCCGGCTTGCTCTATCGCACGGGCGAGCGTCCGCGCCTGACAGTGGATGCGACGGGCCATGCGCCGCAACCGATCCGGCCCGTGATAGACCGCGTACATGCTCGCGACCACGGCTGGCAAGACCTCGGCCGTGCAGATGTTGCTCGTGGCCCGCTCCCGTTTGATGTGCTGTTCGCGGGTTTGCAGGGCCATGCGCAGAGCCGGCTGGCCGCGGACGTCCTCAGAGACGCCAATGATGCGCCCAGGGACCTGCCGCCGGAACTCGGATCGCGTCGCCAAAAAGGCGGCGTGCGGGCCACCGTACCCCATCGGCATACCAAAGCGCTGGGCACTGCCGATGGCCACATCGGCCCCAAATTCGCCGGGGGGCCGCAGCAAACACAGGGCGAGCAAATCGACCGCCACGCACACCAGCGTCTGCTGGGCGTGTGCCTGAGCGCAGAAGTCGGCGTAGTCGTATAGCGCACCATCGGAGGCGGGATACTGGAGCAGGGCGGCAAAGGCACCGGCGGCAAAATCGCATTCTCGGTGATCGCCTACTACAACCTCCCAGCCCCGCGACTCGGCCCGGACTTTGACCACCGCGATGGTTTGCGGATGGCAGGCCGACGAAACAAAGACGCGCTGGCTGGCGTTTTTGTTTTGGACGGCCCGCAGCATGGCAATGGCTTCGGCCGCGGCCGTGGCTTCGTCCAACAAAGAGGCATTGGCCAGGGCAAAACCCGTCAGATCGCCGATCATAGTTTGGAAGTTGAGTAGGGCCTCCAAGCGCCCTTGGGCGATTTCGGACTGATAGGGCGTGTACTGGGTGTACCAGCCTGGATTCTCCAAGATGTTGCGCTGGATCACCGGAGGGGTTATGCAGTCTGCGTAGCCCAGACCGATAAAACTGCGGCAGATGCGATTCTGGCCGGCCAATTCGCGCAACCTACCCATCAGCTCGTACTCGCTGATGCCTTCCCCTAGCACCAAGGAGCCTTGCATTCGAATCGCCGCCGGTAGGGCCTCGGCCATGAGGTCATCTAAACTGTCGGCTCCCACCGCCGCGAGCATAGCGGCCAAGTCCGCAGCCGTAGGGCCGATATGCCGGCGGACAAAAGCATCCTTAGGTCCAAATTCGTCGTTCACGCAGGCTCTCCTCTTTTCGCGTCTTTTAGGTCATTCCTTTTTGACCGACCGACGCACGAAGGGCAACTTGACCACCGCGGCTGGTTGCCGCTTTCCCTTTATCTCTACATACACTTGCGCACCCACTTTCCCGCGCCGCAAATAGGCCAGCCCGATCCCCTGATTGAGCACCGGCGAGTGCGTACCGCTGGTCACGGCGCCAATTAGGGCGCCGCGCCGGTCAAAAACCGGATACTCGGCCCGCGGAATGCCCCTTTCGAGCATGCGGAAGCCGCGCAAACGGCGATAGCCCCCGGCCGCCCGCTGGGCCTGCAACGCCGCCCGCCCGACAAAATCCACTTCTTTTTTTAAGTCCAGCGTCCAAGCTAAACCCGCCTCTAACGGGGTCGTCCGCTCGTCCAATTCGTGCCCGTAGAGACAAAATCCCATCTCGAGGCGCAAGGTGTCGCGCGCCCCTAGTCCACACGGTTGGACGCCCGCCGAGCGCAATTTTTCCCACAGTCCGACGACTGCATCCGCCGAACAGATGATCTCGAATCCGTCCTCTCCGGTGTATCCATTGCGGCTGAGCAACACTTCATCCCCGGCAAGCGCGACCATGGTGCAGCGATAGTAGCCCAAAGAGGCCGCCGCTTTTCCGGCGAGCGCACCGACGATGGCTTCGGCCTCCGGCCCTTGCACCGCGAGCATGGCCTTTTCGCCGCTCAAATTCCGCGTCTGCACGCCCGACCAACCCGCGCTGTGCGTCTGAATCCACTGCCAATCCGTGGACAGCCGACTCGCATTGACGACCAACAGGTACTCCTGCGGCGCGAGCCGATACAGCACTAGATCGTCCACGCAGCCTCCCTGCTCGTTGCACAAGGGTGCATAGAGCATCTGGCCGACAGCCAACGCGCCGACAGGAACCGGCAAGAGGTATTCAAGAAACGCCAACCCATGATCCCCGGCCACGCTGATTTGCCCCATGTGCGATATGTCAAACAGGCCGGCCCGTTGGCGCACGGCTTGGTGTTCGCGGCGAATACCCGCGAACTGGACCGGCATTTCCCAGCCGCCAAAAGGCACCATGCGCCCGCCCTCGGCCACGGCGACCTCATAGAGCGGAGTCCGCTGTAAACGCTCATTAGTCATGGTGCGTGGCACCGTTCAACTTGGCCCACAGGACCTCGGCCTGTTCAGCGAGCGCGGCCAAGCCCTTGTTATTGTCGATGACAAAGTCGGCGCGAGCCTTTTTTTTGCGCGGATCCATCTGGCGTGCCATCCGCTGCCTGATTTCGCATACCGGCAAGCCGCTGCGCTGCTGCACCCTCGACACGCACCGTTCCTCCTCAGCATCAACCACCACCATTCGGTCAAAGTTCCCTTCATTGCCCCACTCGTATATCAACGGCGCGTCCAATACCACGACTCCTCCATCGGCTTTCTCCACAGCCTGCGCCAACCGACACTTTATGGCCGCTGATAGGGGCGGCCGCATAATCGCCTCTAACCGCTGCCCGGCCTCGTCCGACCGCAGGGCGCGCCGTCCCAACTCCCGGCGGTTCAAGCACCCGTCCGGCCCGAGCAGATCGCGGCCAAATGCCGCTTGTAGGCTCTCTATCACCGCCGGGATTGCCGCCACTTCGCGGGCCACTTCGTCGGCATCGACCCGCAGCGCACCCAACTCGGCAAGCAGTTGCGCCAGTGCGGACTTACCCGCCCCCATGCCGCCGGTAATACCTATAAGCATGCGCCCCTGGGGCCAACTAGGCCCAAGCAACAGAGTTCAAAAAATCGTAGCACTATGCCTTGCAATGAGTTAGGGACTCTACCTTCGGCGGGCAGCAACGTGCTATAAGCCGCGTAAAATGTACCGCGCCAACCCAGCGCGGTCAACCGACCTGTACAGGGTCCCATTGACACTATATTGGGCATCGCCTATAGTCCATTAACCAACAATAGAATCCTTTCTAACCACAGAATAGCACATGGCAATCGTACCCGTAGTAATCGAACAGACCGGCCGCGGCGAGCGTGCCTACGACATTTTCTCGCGCCTCCTCAAGGAGCGGATCATCTTTATCAGCACGCCGATCGACGACCACGAAGCCAACCTCGTCATCGCCCAGTTGCTCTTTCTGACCTCGGAAGATCCTAAGAAAGACATCTCGCTTTACATCAACAGCCCCGGCGGCAGCCTCACGGCCGGCTTGGCCATCTACGACACCATGAAGTACGTTCCCTGCGACGTAGCGACGCTGTGTATCGGCCAAGCGTACAGCATGAGTGCCATTCTCCTCGCCGGCGGGACCAAAGGCAAGCGCCACGCCCTTGCCCATTCGCGGCTCATGCTGCACCAGCCTTGGGGGGGCGTCCGCGGCCAAGCGGCCGACATCGAAATCCACGCCCGCGAAATCGTCGAGTGGCGCGACCGGCTCAACCAACTCTTAGTCCAAGATACCGGCCAGCCACTTGAGCGCATTGAGTTAGTCACCGAGCGCGACTACTTTCTCTCGCCCGCAGAGGCCATCGACTTCGGCCTAATTGATGGGCTGCTGGCGTCCGAAAAAGAGCTAGCAGCCCTCGCCGACTAATGCCCCGGTGGAAAGGCAATCACCTCTGCTAGGCAAGACGCGCCAGCAACAATCATAACCAACCGATCCAACCCCAAGGCCACGCCACCGGCCGGCGGGATGCCGCGCTCCATAGCTGCGAGAAATGCCTCGTCGGTTGGTGCGCTCCCTGACCGCGCACTCCGCGCAAAGCGCTCGCGCTGCTGGGTCGGGTCGTTTAACTCGGTATAGCCGTTTGACAGCTCCACTCCCCCCAAGTACGCTTCCGTTCTCTCGGCTACGGCTGAATCACCTTCTTTTAGTTTGGCCAACGCGGCCAATGGCCGGGGGTAATCAAAAAGATGGACAGCCCCTAGTTTGGCCAATTCGGGCTCGACTTTTTCCAGCAGAATTTTGTGGTATAAGTCCTCCCAACTATCCTCTTGTCTAGCACTGTCATAGCCTAGGACCCGTGCGCGGCGAAAAAGCGATTCCGCGTCTGTACAGACCTCCAAATCAACGGCGGCCCAGCGCGCAAAAGCATCGCGGACGCTGAGCCGCTCCCACGGCGGCTGTAAGCCGATCTCGCGCCCTGCTCGGACTACACTCGACTGCCCGCAGACGCTTTTCGCCACATGCGACACCAAATCCTCAACGTCGGCCATGATTGACTCGTAACTGGCGTACGCCCGATACCATTCGATTAGGGTAAACTCGGGATTGTGTTGCGGCCCCGTCTCCCCATTGCGGTACGAGCGGCTGATCTGGTAAATTCGCTCAAAGCCCACCCCTAGCAATCGCTTCATGTACAACTCGGGCGAGGGGGCCAGATAAAGCTGTTCCTTCGTCTTATTTTGTTGGTACTCTGTGGCGAATAGCTGTATATGCTCCTCTTGCGCCGAGGCGCAAACCAACGTGGGCGTCTCCACCGCGAGAAAGCCGGCATCCTTAAAAAAATCGCGGACCGCCTCCAATACTGCGGCCCGTATCCGCATATTCGCCCATAGTCCATTGGCGTGGAACCGCGACCAATCTCCTTGGCACCAATCTGCTCGACTAGAGACTAATAAGCGAACTTGATTAACGTATATAATACCTTCTGCCACAATACCATATAGCTCGACTATATCACCGGCTTTTATCTCTCCGACTCGCGCCTTGACGACGAAATTGACCCCCCCACTCTCGTCTGCGATTCTGCCGCGACCTGCAGCAAAGTCGACGATCCGCCCGCGCACAGCCACTTCCCCGCCTGCGGTGGCCGCGGTGGCCGCAGGCTGGTGCTGCCACTGCATCCGCGCTGGATAATGCCTAGGTTGCATGGCGCTTTTCTCACAAAAAACCCTTCTCCACCAGCGCGTTCACTCGCTCGCGGAGAAGGGATCGTTAAGGCGCAACGCCCGGTTTGGGCTATCAAGCTCGCTTCTTGTTGTACACGAAGGTCGGCGGGGCCTTATTTTCGATAAACTCCTTGGTAATGACGCATTCGGCGATGTCGTCGCGGGTCGGGAGCTCAAACATGATTTCAAGCATGACGGTCTCTAAAACTGCCCGCAGACCCCGCGCACCCATTTCCTTTTCTTGGGTTAATTCGACGACCTTGTACAGCCCCTCACCCTCAAACCGCAGGGCAATACCGTCCATCTCAAACAGTTTCTGGTACTGTTTGACCAGTGCGTTTCGCGGTTTGAGCAGGATATCCATGAGTGCCTGATCGCCCAAGGGGTGCAAGACACCCACCACTGGCAAGCGGCCAATCAACTCGGGAATCAAGCCGTATTGGATCAATTCTTCGGGTTCGACTCGCGCCAACAGATTAGCACCGCTCACTTCTTCGTGATCGTCGAAGGAGCTGCCAAAGCCCACGGACTTGGTTCCGATGCGCTGGCTGATAATTCTATCTAGCCCATCGAAAGCCCCTCCGCAGATAAAAAGAATGTTTTTGGTGTTTATTTGTACCAAAGGCTGTTCGGGATGCTTGCGCCCGCCCTTCGGCGGCACCCCCGAGACGGTTCCCTCTAAGATTTTAAGGAGCTCCTGTTGGACGCCTTCGCCTGAAACGTCGCGAGTTATGGAGGGATTACCGGATTTGCGGGCGACTTTGTCTAGCTCGTCGATAAATAAAATCCCGCGCTCGGCTTGTTTGACATCGTAATCCGCGGCTTGGAGGAGCCGCACGAGGATATTTTCCACGTCCTCGCCTACATACCCGGCCTCGGTAAGGACCGTAGCATCGACGATCGCAAAAGGTACTTGTAATATGCGCGCCAACGTCTCCGCCAAAAGCGTCTTGCCCACTCCGGTGGGGCCGATGAGCAGGATATTGCTCTTGCTGAGTTGGACATCCGCCGCACCGGAATGCACCCGCTTGTAGTGGTTGTACACGGCGACCGAGAGCGCCTTTTTAGCGCGTTCTTGGCCGATAATATGCGCGTCGAGATGGGCCTTGATTTCGGCCGGTTTGGGCAGGGGACGGCCATTGAGCCTAAGCTCGTGTTCGTCGTCCTCTAACAGCCTCTCGTTGCATAAGCCGATACATTCACTGCATATATACACTGAGGGGCCCTGAACGATCTTCTCGACTTGGTCGCCCCCCTTGCCACAGAACGAACAGGCTATATCGGACGTTTTTTTGCTCATCTTCCCCTACAGCCCGCCCTCGTCGTCTTGGGAATCCGGGACGCTGGCTTCGCTCTCAGAGAGGTCGCCATCGGCACTTGCGACCTCCTCGGTTTCGTCGGCCGTCTCTGTCGCCTCGGCCGAGTCCGTCGCCTCTTCGGCCTTGTCTTGGCCAGCCTTCATCACGTTGATGGCTTGGAATCCCTTGGCAGTGCGGGTCACCATGAACTCAACTTCATCATCTTGGGTCAAAGTCCGGTCCCAAGATGAAATATCGCGCCAGTGGACGAAGACATCGACATGGCTATCTGTCGAGATAAAACCATATCCCTTATCGTTGTTAAACCACTTGACTATGCCGCGAGTCCAAGTGTTTTCCGCCAAGGTGCGGCGTTCGTGCGGTGGGGAGCTGCTCTCTATGCTGCCGGGAAGCGGACGCGGCGGCTGTTTCTTTCCTTCGCTGTCTAGAACGCGGGCGAGCAGGTCTTGCTTGAGCCCTTGGCCACCCTCGACATCTTGGATTATCCATTCGATAGCTGTCATCAAACCTATGACGTAAGGACTATCGTTGCCGTAGAGCTTGCGGGCATCTCCTATGCGTTGAGCCAATTCGCTCACCGCCGTGCTTTCTAAGTGCATTGAACTACCCAATTAATCTATTCCTCCTACCCCTCAAAGGGCCTTAAGTACCTCGTACCAAAGTTCGAGATGTAAGGTGTATTTAAGCAAAATATAGATGGGTTTGTCAACCTATCTCAAGCGGTATTGCTTGACCCCTTCGTAGATGGTTTGGCCACTTACTTTCGCGATGCCCGTGAGCGGCACGGCGATCAGCATCCCGACGATGCCCATCAACTGGCTTCCCACCATGACGACAAAAAGTACGACCAAAGGATGCAACTCAACGCTTTTGGCCACCATCGTCGGTTGAATGAGTACGTTGTCGATTAGCTGGATAACCAAAAACATGACGATTACTTTGGCCACCATCGCCAAGCCACCGCCGGTGGCCAAGGCCACAATCGAAGAACAGACGATCCCGATCAAGGGCCCGAGAAACGGGATTACGTTGGCCAACCCAGCGAGCAGCCCCAAAGGCAGGGCATAATAGACGCCGAGAATGGACAAGCCGCTAATAGCGAGGACCGATACGACAAGGACGGCCAAAAGCTGGCCGCGAATGTAATTCCCGATCTGCCTATTGGCTTGGTACATCAGGTTTAGGCACAATTCAAAATAGGCGTTGGGAACCAGTGCCATCAGGCATCGCGTCAAGCGCCGACCTTCTTTGAGAAAGAAAAAGGCCACAAACGGCACTATCACCACAAAAGTAAGGCCCGAGATTACGCCCTCGATAAACAGCGTAGTGCCTCCCAACATGGTCCTCATCAGCCGCTCGCCATGCTCTCGAATCAACTCGGCGAGGCGAAAATCGCGCCCCAGATAGGGCTGTAACATAGGCTCAATTTTTGCAGCTCTGGTGCTGGTTTCCGCCAAGATCCTATCGCCGATTTCTACCAAGACGTTGGGTTCGGCCTCGCCAAAGCCAATATCGGCCCGCGAAAACACAACAGAACTCGACCTACTGGCTTGGCCTCTTGCGACCCTACCGCCATTGCCGTGGACGCTAATGCGCTGACTGTACTCGTCTGGGCCCTGCGAGTACGCGACCAAGAGCGCGTTTGCAGCCGGTGCTTGGTCTTTGGGCACAAAGCGCAAGAGAACGGCCAACTCCTCCATGGAGGCGATCTCGAGCGGCCAGCGGTACTCTTCTCTTAAGACAAACGGCTGGTCCCGCGACTCGTCTTCCCAAACCATCCCGTGGATGATCAGCGGTTTGTCGTCGGTGTTGGCGATGGTAAAAACCCTATCTACCGTTTCTCCAGCCAGCTTGTCGCCAACCTTGAATGCGCCTAGACCCAACCCCGCAAAAACGAGCGAAAAGACGAGCAGAGTGCTCCAAGCCCGCCCCAAGCCCCTTCTCTCCATCCAATCGATGATTGGGTAGAGGATATAGGCCAAGATAAAAGCTAAAACAAAAGGCGTGAGGATGCCGCGAATCTCATATACAAACCATCCGCCGACCACTACGGCCACCAAAGAGAGTACTGCTTTGACTTGCCAATTCATCACTGAATACTGCCCGTACGCCGCGCGCCTTTTAACAAGTGCTCAGAGTCGCGCAACTGCACCGAGAGCTTCTCTATGACTTCGAGTAGATCGGTCGAGATGGCTTGCGCCAAGCCTTCGACGATCTTCAAGGCGAGCGGGAGATTGGTGTCTATGAGTTCGAGTAAGTCGGGGCGACAAAAAACGAGGAGACTACAAGGCTGGAGGGCGTAAGCTGAAGCGGGGCGCGGCGATTCATCGACGAGGGCCTGAGCCCCCAAAAAATTCCCCCGGGTTAAGGTGGCTAGCTGCTTCTCAAACCCATCGTCGCCCATCTGTACGATCCGCACTTGGCCGGAGGCGACGATGTACATGCCCATCCCAGGATCGCCTTGGTTGACAATCGCCTCGCCAGCGCACCAATCCCGCGGCCCGTAGAGCATCTCTTCTATCTGGTGCAGTTCGCGCCGGCTTAGTTCCTGAAAAATGGGCACTTTCTGCAAGAGCTTACCGACGGCAGTCTCGTCCTCGTTGCGGCTGCTCCTTACGCGCTCTTGCAGACGACCAAATACATGCCTCCAGAGAGGATCAGACGGCATGTGCTTATTAGACCAAGGCGGCCTCTAGCTTTTCGGTGATTTGCCCTTTGGGGACGGCACCAATGATCTGATCGGCAACTTTACCCTCCTTGAAAATGAGTAAGGTAGGGATACTACGGATGCCGAATTCGGCCGCTGTTTGCTGGGCCGCATCGACGTCCAATTTGCCCACTTTGGCCCGGCCTTCGTATTCGCTGCTCAATTCTTGAACAATCGGTGCGATCATTCGGCACGGCCCGCACCACGTCGCCCAAAAATCCACCAGCACCGGCTGGCTAGCGTTGAGGACTTCGGCACTGAAATTGTCATCGGTCAAGACGATAGGTTCGCTCACGATAGATCATCCTTTGCTTGTTAGTTTATACTTTTCAATATGTTACAAACACAACACCTTACCTTGTGTCTCACATTATAGTTGTGGCACTACCCATTGTCAAGCTCAGTGCTTCCTGCACAACTTGGTCACCAGTAGCTCCAAAATCAGATGCTCCTGGCGTCGCCCCTGCGACTTCAGCCGCCAATCGGCTTCGCTCAAGGCACTCAACCCCGCCCACAGCCAAGCGGCGGAGCGGCGCTGAGCCTGCTGTAAATACCCGGGCAAAAAGAACGGAGCAACCCCTAATTCAACGGCCATTTTGTCGCGCGGTAGCGACTGGTCCATTAGCCCCTTAGCCTTGAGCAAAAGCTGGAAGTGGCGGGTGACCATGGCTACGGCGCGAATGGGCTCTTCTCCTTGGCTGAGAAACTGTTGCATCAGCTTTTGGGCTAGCTTGCCCTGCCCTTTGCCGAGGGCATCGGCGAGTTCAAACACACTAGCTCCGCGCGTGATGCCAGCGACTTGTTCAACCGCAGCGGCGGTGACCGGCTGGCTCACCCCGACAAAACTGACCAACTTTTCTATCTCGCTGACTAGCTCCCTTGGCTTGGCCCCTACGTACTGGCTAAGTAGCTGGACGGCCGCCGGCTCAATTGGCACCCCCTGACGCTTGGCGTACCGCTGTATCCACCGCGGAACTTGGTTGTCGTAAGGATGCCTAAATTCTAGCGCACAACCCTTGCGTGCCAGTTCGCGAAAGAACTTCCGCCGCATATCGACCTTTTGGCCCACTACTAAGAGGCGACTGGTCTCGACCGGCGTTGCAAATACGCGCTCCAAGCCGCGACACTGGTCGGTCGTCAGAGCCTCGGCATCGCGCAGGACAATCAGCCGACTCTCAGCCATCATGGGATAGGTCTCATAGACCTGAAAAAAGTCCAGTACCTCTAGGCGTTCAGCCCGCAGGACGTCGAGATTAAAATCCCGCGTCTGCGCTGACACCAAGGCGTCAATTATAGACGCGACTAAGGCGTCGCGCTCGTATTCCTCGTCCCCGTGTAAAAAATAAAAGGGCCGAACATCCCCCTTGGCGATTTCGGCTAGCAGTGCAGCGGGACTTGGCCCTTTGGCTTTCTTAGCCACGATCTTTGCGCTCAGCCCCTTCTTCGTCCAATATGCTGTATTCGGCCTCGGCGACTCGACTCGGATCAATGCTGCTGCGTTGGTTGGACCCGCCGCGGCGCGGACCGTTTCTTAGCTGCCGGTACACGGCGCAACACAGCAACACGATCGCCGCCGCAAGCAGCAATTTGAACAACATGAACATCATGGTTTGTTCACCTCTTTCTGCTGCGCGGGAATTGAACGCAAAAAGCTCCCCCGGTTATCGGGGGAGCTCAGTACAGGTGCCGCAGGCGGCGGACGCAACTATTTTGCGGCTTCCCACTTGAGTGGGAAGGGTTCGGTCTTGCCGGCCTCCTCCCACATTCTCTGTAAGTTGGAGTACACGGTGATGAATTCTTCTTCGACGACCGCAATGCTCTTTTGAGCATTGGGCACAAACGTCGGAAAATCCGGCTCGACCAGCTTGCGCATCGCCGCTTTCAAGGTCCGCTTCATTTTGTTGTTTAAAGCGCGGACATATTTGTCTTCCAACTCAATCTTCTCTAGTTCGTCGAGCAAGGTTTGCATGACCTCTTTGACGTCGTGGGCCTGACTGGTCATGCCCTCGGTCTTTAGGTATACCTGATAGCGCATTAGCTGTTGGCTATAGCGATCCAAATCCTGCAAGGTCTGGATATAAGGGGTCAGCTCATCTTTTTTGCCACCCCCACAGGCTACAAGCCCGCTGACGAGCGCGAATAGGATTAAACTTTTGCGCATGGGCTACTCCTTTCCCAAAAACACGATTGCTGCTATAAGCCCAACCTAATAATCTGTTGGGTATGCGTCAACTGGGCGGCGGCGATAGAGCACCGCGTTCAATTCGCCGCCCAACAATAATGAAGAAGCCAGCAAATACGCGGACAGCAAGAGTATAATGGCAGTCCCGAGTACGCCGTCGATAGTATTGTAATAGCTGAACCGCTCAATGTAATCCAAGGCAATGGCAATGACCCCGGCCAGCCCAGCAAACATCACACTCCCCGGCAACACGTCCAACCAGCGCAGGCGCACAGCGGGCATGATGTAGTAAATACAGGCGGCCGTGGCAACCATGCCGACCACGACCACTGCGCGCCTCAACAAGGCCACCAACGGAGAAAAATGTGAGGAAATCCAATAGTCTCGCAGCCAACTCTCGACGTGTTCGCCAAATATGATGAGGTTTAAGAAAAAAACAAAAGAAATCCCTAGGATGACGACTAATGCGAGCGAAAGAACGCGCCGCTTGTAAAAGGACCGATGCTCTTGTACACCGTAGGCTCGGTTGAATGCCATCATCGTAGTGGACATGCTGGCCGACGCCGGCCAGATGACGCCCAAGAACCCGATAACGAACAAACTTTGCGACGAGAGAAAACTGATATTGTCTTCGACGGCTCCCAGCAGCAGAGTGGGAATGACAAGGTCCAAAATTCCGAGCACTTTGATGAAATCCTCAGACGATATGCCCAAGAGTCCCAATAGGGCCGTCAAAATGAGAATGCCCGGGAAAATGGCAAATATAAAGTCAAAAGCCATGGCTGAGGCCACAGTCGTACAATCGTGGCGGTACGTCGCCACCACGGCATCGCGGCCCACAGCTAGGCAAAAGGCGATCCGGCTTCTAAGCGCACCTATCACTATCGCTGACTCAGATGCTCCATGATGGACGCAAAAAGATGCCCGTTGGAGGAAAAGGCGTCTTTGCCGTATATCGTCGGCACCCCCCGCCAATCGGTAAAGGTACCGCCAGCTTCCTGTAGAATCGGCAACAGGGGTCCGCAATCCCACGGATTCATAATGGGGTCAAAACTGGCTTCGGCTCGGCCAGTGGCCACGAGTATGTGGCCGTAACAATCGCCCCATCCCCGGCGTAGCCGAGTGCTAGCGACCAGCTTCTGCCACTCCTGTTGGCGGCCTTGTTCGGCAAAGCTCGGCCACGACGTATAGCATATACAGGCCTGGTCCAACGCGGCTACCGCAGACACGGCCGTCCGCCTGCCATTCCACCAACAGCCCTCGCCCCTAGCGGCCCACACCATCTCGTCAAGGGCTGGCATATAGCAACAGCCTACGTCAACCCCATCCGGCCCCTCCCGTGCGATGAGCACTCCATAGAGCGGCACCCCTTGGACAAAAGATTTTGTACCGTCAATAGGATCAATAATCCAGCGCGTACCGGAGCGTCCCTCGACCCGGCCAAATTCCTCGCCGACAATCTCATCGCCGGGATAGGCCTTGGCCAACAAGTCCCGTATCTTGGCCTCGGCTTTGCGGTCGGCGATAGTCACCGGCGATAAGTCTTCCTTCCACTCGGCGTGGATGCCCGACTGGAAGTAGCGCAAAGTGATCTTACCGGCTTGCCAAGCCGCATCTACTACAAAATCCAAGCAACTCCGCAGCGACGCGCTCAAGCTAAAATCTCTCGCCGTAAATCGGTGAGTAGCTGCAGGGCCGCGCGGATATCCCCGACTTGATCCGGGGCGTATTCGCGCTCAATGGTCAGTGGCCCCTCATACCCTAAATCGCGTAACTTCAAGAGAAAAGCCCTGATGTTGACATCGCCTTGGCCAAGCGGCGCATCCTCATACCAAGGCTGGCCCGGGCGGCGCTCAATCGCGGCATCTTTGCAGTGTACGCTGCGGACGAAGCCCCCCACCTGATCCAATGCCTCTAGCGGTGAGCCGGCTTGGTAGAGGATCATATTGGCCGGATCAAAATTGACCGCGAGGTTCTGGCGATCGACCGCTTCGATAAAGGCGAGAAGCTCAGCGGCAGTCTCCTGACCGGTTTCTAGGTGAAAATACTGGCCGTGCCCCCGGCAGTGATCGCACACCGTACGGGCAACTTCGACGACCGCGGCAAAATCCGGCTCCGACGCCTCCGGCACAAAGCCCAAGTGCATGCCGACAGCATCTACGCCTAGCGCAGCAGCAAAGTTCGCGATAGCCAGCGTCTCTTCAAGCCGGTGTTCCCGGCGCTCTAAAGGCACGAGCCCGACCGTTTGCCGGGCGATTTCCGGCGTGGTGTAATCATCGTCGGGAAAACCGGCGAAAACCACGCTGATTTCGATCCCGGCCGCGGCGAATTGGGCCTTGATTTCCGCGGTTTTCTCTGCAGTGCGAAAATCGCGGCCTGGCGCATGCAGATGCACTGTGGCAACCCCTAGCTCCTTGACCGAATCCAACCCGGCCCCTAAGCCCTCGTCAATAGAGGTAAATATGCCCGTTGCCCATTTGTCCATTTTGGTTTCTCCATTTGGCTGCAAAAAATTAAAAGAGGGAACAGCCAAGCCATCCCCTCTTTGGTAACTTATCTTATCGCCTCGCGTTCCCTTCCTTTTCGTTGCGCCGCGTTCCCTCGGCCTGAGCAGCGTCCAAAACAGCCCGCACCCGCTGGCGAAAATTTTTGATCTGATCATCTACTTCATCTATAGAATTTAGCAGATCCTCCTCAACTGCATCTTCTGGCATGGCATACTCCTGCGACTATTGGGGAGCAGGGGAGCCTTGTGGGTGGTATCTTCAAGCGCGGCTGTATGAGCGCAGATGATCGCAGCGGCTGGGACGGCGCAAGCGGTGCAGTGCTTTCTCCTTGATTTGCCGGACTCGCTCACGCGTAAGCCCAAAGCGCATACCAATCTGGTCTAAGGTCATAGGCTCTTCCCCGTTCAACCCAAAATAGAGGCGGAGAATCTCGGCCTCGCGGCCGATGAGCCTATTCAGAGCCGAGTCAATCTGCCCGCGCAGACAACCGCGCATCACTTGGTTTTCAGGGGACTCTTGCCGCTCGTCTGGCAGTACATCTAGCAGACTGTGATCTTCTTCGCCGAGAAAGGCCGCGTCGAGCGACCTCGTCGAGCGACCGCACATTAAGGTCTCCTTGACCTCTTCAACCGGGACATCGAGCTGCTCGGCGATAGCTTCTGGGTGAGGATCGTCGGGATACTCTTGCTGTAAGAGGCGGGATGCTTTGGATATTTTGTAGAGCAAACCGATCTTGTTCAGCGGCAGGCGGACCGTACGCGACTGTTCAGCCAGCGTCTGTAGGATGGCTTGACGGATCCACCAAACGGCATAAGAGATGAACTTGAACCCCTTGTCTTCGTCGAAGCGCTCGGCTGCTGTGATCAATCCCATGTTCCCAGCACTGACCAAATCTGCGAGAGGGACGCCGCGATTTTGGTATTCCTTTGCCACGCTGACCACAAAGCGCAAATTAGCTTCGACTAAGCGATTGCGTGCGCCCTCATCCCCTTGCTTGATTTTCCGCGCTAGATTGACCTCGTCGGCTGGGGAGAGCGGCTTGGAATCGGCTATTTCGGCCAGATAACTCCCGAGGCAATCTTCCATATCCCAAAATGGAGCTTTAGTCATGCCCGCCATGAAACCATCCTCTTCGTTTAGAGTGGGGAAGAAAAGGAAAGCTATACATGCTTCAAACTAAAGATGGGCTATAACTTAGCCGGAGGCACAAAGCCTGTCAAGCAATTTATCCCAATCCCCTAAGACCTCGTAAGTGCCCTTAAAACAGACTGTTGCACCGCCAGCAGGTGCTTTGTGCCCACAGCCGCCAAGTCGAGCAACTCAATGGCCTGTACACGGGTAAAGGGATGCCCCTCGGCTGTGCCTTGGATTTCGACGATCCCCCCAGAGCCGGTCATAACGACGTTCATATCGGTTTCAGCGCGGCTATCTTCCTCATAGCACAAGTCCAATAGGAGCTGATCTCCTACTATCCCAACGCTAACGGCGGCGACCTGATCTACGAGTACAGTACCTTGCTGCGCCTGCAACGCCTCTACTAAAGCCACATAAGCCCCGGTTATGGAGGCCGTTCGCGTACCGCCATCCGCCTGTATAACATCACAATCTACATACAGCGTCCGCTCGCCTATTTGCTGCAAATCCACTACCGCTCGCAGCGACCGGCCGATTAGGCGCTGAATTTCGCGCACCCGGCTATTGGGTTCACGGGCTACTCGGCGGGTAGAAGATCCGGGAAGCATACTGTATTCTGCAGTCAGCCAGCCCTTGCCGGTACCCACCAGAAAGGGCGGTACTCCATCAACGGACGACACTGTGCAGAGCACTTTTGTATCGCCCATTTCGATCAGAGCCGATCCAGCTGCCGTTTTCAGGTACTCCGGGGAAATATGCACCGGCCGCAACTGATCGGGCTGACGTCCATCGCTGCGCTTCCAGCTCGTCTCACCCATTGAGATACTTCCGATAATCAAGGCCATCCATAGGGATGAACTGGCACATCTCCACTAGGCGCGAGTAGATGCGGCCCTCGGCGAGCTTCTCAAGTTCATTGAGGGGCTGATTGGTAGTTACAACCGTGAACCGCTGATCGCCGTAGCGGGCATCTACGAGATCGTAGAGCACTTCCTGTTGCCAAGCAGTCCCCTGCTCAACGCCGAAATCGTCTATAACGAGATAAGGCATATTGCACAACTCTTCGAGGATTGTTCCAGTCTGGCCATAATGCACATTGTCGGGCTTATAACTATCGCGCAGCTTTTGGAAGTAATTAAGCGACAGTTTTAGAAAGCGACCCGGCTTGGTCCAGCGCAGCATGAGTTCGTTGAGTGCAATGCAGCCCATCAAGGTCTTGCCCGTGCCGGGATTTCCGTGGAAAAGATAGCCGCGCTTAGGCTCTTCTGCTGCATCAATCAAACCTTGGTGAATGAGCGAATAAACCATGCCTGCCAGGTCGTCGATGGGCGTCCCGTCTGGTGCCGTCATGCGGAAGTCGTCGAGGAACTTCCACTTGTAGCGCTCGGGGATATTGGCTTGGCGGAACAGGCGGTTGGTTTCCGTCATTTTGCGGCGATAGGGACGGCAGGGACACCACTGGTGGCGCGAATCGTCGTCCCAGTACCGATAAGGTGCCGTTCCATCACAACAGCACTCGGCCCTAACACACTCGCAAAGTTGGAGCGAACCATAGCGTCCTACCTCGACTATCGGTTCGTAGTACAGGCCCATCCCACGACACTTAGAACAGCTCGTCGCGGCCTGGTTGGACGCTGGCAAACTCACTGGTATCGCTCCTTGAAGGCCCGGGCGACCTCGCGGTCGGCCTGGCGTTGCGCCAAGGCCTGGCGCTTGTCGAACTGCTTTTTGCCGCGGACCAGTGCCAATTCCACCTTAACTTTGCCGCGTTTGAAGTAGATCTTCAGCGGCACTAAGGCAAGGCCCTGTTGTTGCGTCTTCCCCGTCAGCCGGCGGATTTCGCTGCGGTGCAAGAGCAATTTGCGCACGCGCTCTGGGTCGTGGTTGAAACTGTTGCCGCGCTCGTACTGGGCAATATGCACATTGTAGAGGAAAACTTCGCCGCGTTCGACTAAAGCAAAGCTGTCCTTGAGATTAGCGCGCCCGGCGCGCAGCGACTTGACCTCTGTGCCACGCAGGACAATGCCAGTCTCGTAACGGCCCATCACCTCGTAGTCGTGCCGGGCTTTGCGATTTTGCACGACTATTGACTCGCGCTTGGCACCGTTTTCCGTTTTGGCCATAACCGCCTATTTCACCAAAGGGACGGGCTTGACGGCTGCAAGCCCTGCACTTAATTTTTGCCGTTCATTTGCCGAAGTGGCGAAATTGGTAGACGCGCATGGTTCAGGACCATGTGGGGGCAACCCCGTGGAGGTTCGAGTCCTCTCTTCGGCACCATTTTTTGCTTCTTTTCCCCGCTTAATTTAATCTACGCGCCTCGTTCCAACCCGCGCAAGGGACTCCCTACCCGTGCAGCAGCCCCTATTTGCAATATATACACAACTCGCGAAAGGACATTTCTATGGCCCGCTTTTTACACACCCGCATCCGCGTCGGCGATCTCGAACGCTCTATTGAGTGGTATTGCACCCACCTCGGCTTTGAAGTCCGGAGCCGCTCCGATAAGTCGCCCGCTGGCAATCAGATCGTTCACCTCGAACTGCCCGGCAATGAACACACTTTAGAGTTGACCTATTCTGCCGATTACCAACTCGCTGTCCCCGAAGATCTCATGCATCTAGCGATCGCGGTTCCCGACTTAATCGGTTTTTGCGACACGCTGGAAAACAATGGGATTGAAATATGGCCCAGCGATTGGCGCGAGACTTTCCCGACTGGCCGCAAGATGGCTTTTATCGACGATCCCGACGGTTACGAGATCGAGCTACTTGAAGGTTGATTTAACTAGTCCTTGCCGAGTAAGTACTGTGGCAAGTAGGCGACGATAAAATCTCGCGCCGTCCGGCCTCCGACTAAATCGTGGTTGTGCCGCATCCGCCAAACCTCAAAGGCGGCCAATAATTCCTCTTCTGGCAGGTCAATCCCCGCCCGACGCGCATAGGACAGTACCATAGAGTGATATTGCTGCCTGCTGGGCAGGTCGAGAAATATCTTGAGGGCAAAACGGTCGTCGAGTGCCCGCTCCTGATCGAGGCGTTGCAGTTGTTGAGGATCGTAGAATTCAGCTTGAATGCCTTGGTTGACCCGATTGGGACGCCGGTCGTCTAGCTGCATCTGGCCCAATCCTTGCGGACGCTCGCCCTCCCGGTCCACTAAATCCTTATAGTTAGAGGTCGCATAGAAGACCAAGTTGTCCGGACACGCTTCCAGCCCCCCGTCGAGTACGCGTGACAGCAGGTGCAAACTGTTGTCGCCCCGGCTCAAGGACACATTGTCCAGTACCCCCACAAAGCACTGGCGCCGGCCCCGGACGAGGGCAAACAGGTCGGGTAACAGATGGTAGCAAGACAGGTTGATCTCGATGGCGCGCAGACCGCGATCAAAGAACTGGCCTATCAAGGCCCGTATCAGCGTCGATTTGCCGCCGCCTCGCGGTCCCCAGATTAGCGCATTGTGTGCCCGATAACCGGCGAGAAGGTGGCGCGTGTTTTTCTCTAGTACTTGAATCCTCGCTCTGTTGCCCTCCAGCCAGCCGAGGGGAAATTGCGCGAAATGGCGGATGGGTTCCAAGACGGGCTTGTCCCCCCGGCCGACTAGGCGAAAGGCCGGGAATCGGCGCAGCGAACCCCGGCCGTACTCGTGGATCAGGCAGCCGAGCTCTCTGGCTAACCCAGTCCAATCCTCGCTGCGGACAAAACGCTCTTTCAGTTGGTCGACCGCAGCCGGTTCCACCCCATCCCCGGGCATGGGAGCCAGAGGCTCGGCATCGCGGCCGATCAGCCGCAGCCATATTCCCCAGCGAGGCCGCGCCAAGACCGCCGCACTTTGCAAATCGCGGCACATAACCTGATGCAGCGCAGCGGGAGTATCTACAAGAGACTGCTTTTCGCAAGCACGCAAAAACAGATGCCGACCATCGAGAAGCCGGTTGAGCAACAGCCCCTGTAAATCCGGCGCACCACCCCCCCAATCGCCGTTAAGTGCCGCCGCGAGGAGTGCATCTGAACAACGCTGGTGTCGCGCGATCAGTTCGTCCGCTTCGTCCGCTGCACACTGTGCCTGTTTACCGGCCACCAGTCTGTCGGCACACGCATCTGCACAGCGCAGCAAGGAACGCAACGGTTCCACCTCGGCGGGTTTGAGCAGCCGACTAAAGGCGGAAAGCCGGTCCAAAGCAGCCAGCATGGCTTCGACTTGGCCGGCGATTTTGAGCGTCTCTTCGCGCTTTGTCATCTAGATATAAAACCTACTTAAAATTCGCGGCTAGGTTGGTTTCGGATCTCTTCTTCATCACCGCAGTAGCGGCTAGATTTCCCTTGGGGCGACGACCCGGCACTTCGCATTTGCACGCGCTCTTGGCCTGTGCCACGCGACCGCAACTGTCTGGAAGACAGCCGTTTTCGAGAAAAGGAACTACCCCCGGGCGGATTCGAACCGCCGACCCACAGATTAGGAATCTGTTGCTCTATCCTGCTGAGCTACGGGGGCTAGAGGAGGGACGCTATTCATATTATAATGCGAGAGAACTAAAGTCAAATGCCTCGGGGGTTTTATCGTATGTGTTGACACCAAATTAAACTGGCCTAATTTACAAGACTGTTTTGGCCGAAGAGCTAAGGTCAGCTTTCTACACCCCTCAGCTAAACGCAGAAAATATGGCTCAAGTATTCCCGCGCAGTGCTAACTGGGCTTCCAAGGCCAGCATCCTCGTCGGCCTTGTCCTAGTCGGAAGTATCTTCGGTATCCTCCTCAACATCAATCGCATCTACTTCGTCAATCAAGTCAACGTGGCCATCGATCAGCCCGTTCCCTTCAGCCACAAGCACCACGTTACCGGCATGGGTATTGACTGCCGCTATTGCCATACCACCGTCGAGGAGAGTGCTTTTGCCGGTGTTCCCCCAACCGAAACCTGCATGACCTGCCACTCGCAGATCTGGATCGAAGCACCCATCCTCGAACCGGTGCGCGCCAGCTTCCGCGACAACGTGCCCATTGAGTGGAATCGCGTCCACGACCTGCCCGACTTCGCCTATTTCAATCACAGCATCCACGTCAATCAAGGCATTGGCTGCCAGTCGTGCCACGGCCAAGTCGATCAAATGCCCCTGATGTGGAAAGCCGAATCGCTGAACATGGAGTGGTGCCTCGATTGCCACCGCGATCCCGCCCAGTACATCCGCCCGCGCGACCAAGTATTTAACATGAACTATCAGTACCCAGCCGATCAAGAGAGCTTGGGAGCGCAACTCGTCGCCGAATACGGCGTGCAGACCAGTCAACTCACTAACTGCTCTATCTGCCACCGCTAAACATGGAAACCAGAAAAAACATCAATCTCTCGGCCATCCGCTCCCGTCTTGAAGCCGCCCAAGGCCAAGAGTACTGGCGCAGCTTGGACCAATTGGCTCAGACCGAAGAGTTCGCCGCCATGGTCCAGCGCGAGTTTCCCGAGCGAGCTGCCGAGTTGAAGGATCCGGTAAGTCGGCGGAATTTTCTCAAGCTCATGAGCGCATCGCTGGCCCTAGGCGGGCTTTCGGGCTGCACGATTCAGCCCAGCGAAAAGATCGTCCCCCAAGTCCGGGCCCCTGAACACGTCATCCCCGGTAGGCCTCAGTACTTTGCTTCAGCCGCCTCGCTCGGCGGTATTGGCATGGGCATCTTGGTCGAGAGCCACATGGGGCGGCCAACCAAAATAGAAGGCAACTCCACGCACCCTTCCGATAGTAGAGGCTCTAATGCATTGATCCAAGCTTCAATCCTCGACCTCTACGATCCAGACCGGTCGCAAACGGTCAAAAACGCCGGTCGCATCAGCACTTGGAGCATCTTTCTAGCCGATCTGACGCAGCGGCTGAGCTTGCACGAGGCCAACGGTGGGGACGGCCTGCACATCCTAACCCAGACGGTAACTTCTCCGACCTCCGGGCACCAGTTGCAGGCCCTACGGGCCAAATTTCCCCAGGCCCAGTGGCACCAGTACGAACCTGTCAATCGCGACCATGCCCGCGCCGGAGCCCAAATGGCTTTTGGCGATCCGGTCCATGCGTTTTACGACGTAGCCAAAGCCAAGGTCATTCTATCGCTGGACGCGGACTTTACCTATAGCGGTGCTGGCAATGTCCGCCACGCTCGGGACTTCGCAGCCGGTCGCAGTTTCCGCAACGGTCAAAAGGCCAGCAATCGGCTCTATGCTGTCGAGAGCAGCCCAACGGCCACGGGCAGCACAGCCGATCACCGCTTGGCACTGGGCACGGCGCACATCGAAGCCCTAGCTCTCAAAGTGGCCCAAGGGCTTGGCATTAGCTGGGAAGGGCCGAGTATTCCCGCCGACTTCTCCGCCCACGACGCTTGGATTGCAGCCCTAGTCGAAGATCTAAAGGCCCATCGCGGCCAAAGCCTCGTGCTCGTTGGCGATCAGCAAGCTCCAGCTGTCCACGCTTTGGCCCATGCCATCAACAACGTCCTAGGCAATGCGGGAGCAACCGTACACTATACCCAACCCCTCGAAGTCGAGTCGGTTGACCAGCGCGAGTCGCTAGCCGCTTTAGTCGCCGCCATGAACGCCGGTCAAGTTGAGTCCCTATTCATCCTCGGCGGCAACCCGGTATACGACGCGCCCGTAGATTTCGACTTCGCCACAGCACTCGACAAAGTCGGCTACCGCGTCCATCTAGGCCTGTACGACAATGAAACGTCGGAACTCTGTCACTGGCACATCCCGGAATCTCACTTTCTCGAAGCTTGGAGCGACACCCGCACCCACGACGGTCTCGCCACGATCGTCCAGCCGCTGATTCGCCCGCTCTACAAGAGCCAATCAGCACACGATCTCTTGGCAGTGCTCACTGGCCAGCCTGGAGTCCCAGATCTCGAAATCGTGCGTCAGTATTGGGAAGGTCAAGGGCTAGACGCGACCGCTTGGCGTCGCGCACTGCACGACGGCTTCGTCGAGGGCGCACGTCTCGAAGCCCAATCCGTGCAGCCAAGGCCGCTGAACTTGCCAGCAACGATCGGGAACCTTCCCGAGGAAGAAGAGCTCGAAATCCACTTTCGGCCCGATCCCATGGTGTGGGATGGTCGCTTTGCCAACAATGCTTGGCTACAAGAAACTCCAAAGCCCATCACCAAGCTCACTTGGGACAACGCCGCCCTCGTCAGTCCAGCCACGGCCGAGCACCTGCGGCTCAAAAGCGAACTCCTCGCCGAGTTGCGCTTTGACGGGCGCACCATCAAGGCCGCGGTTTGGATCGTGCCCGGCCAAGCCGACGGCGTCGTCACCTTGCACTTGGGCTACGGACAAAAGCGCAGTGGCCGCGTCGGGCGCAACACCGGATTCAATGCCTATGCGCTGCGGCCAGCGGCAGCCTTGTGGAGTGGCGTCGGCTTACAGGTCAGCGGCTCGTACGACCGCTATCGCCTCGCCTGCACCCAAGATCATCACAGCATGATGGGCCGCAACTTCGTGCGCCAAGCCTCGCTGTCCTACTACCAAGCGCATCCGCATTTTGCCCACGAGGGGACCCACGACCCTCCCGATGACTTGACGCTGCACAACCGCACGGATCACCAGTACACGGGTTACGCCTGGGGCATGGTTATCGATCTCGGAGCCTGCATCGGCTGCAATGCGTGTGCGATGGCCTGCCAAGCCGAGAACAACATCCCCGTCGTGGGCAAGGACGAAGTGCTCAACGGCCGCGAAATGCCTTGGATCCGCGTCGACCGCTACTACAAAGGGGCACTCGACAACCCTCAGATCGTGCATCAACCCGTACCTTGTATGCAGTGCGAAAATGCCCCTTGCGAGCTGGTCTGTCCGGTCGCGGCTACGGTCCACAGCGACGAGGGTCTCAACGACATGGTGTATAACCGCTGCGTCGGCACCCGCTACTGCGCCAACAACTGCCCCTACAAGGTCCGGCGCTTTAACTTCCTCCAATACGCCGACCGCGATACCGAGAGCTTAAAATTGCAGCGCAACCCGGATGTCTCCACGCGCTCGCGCGGCGTAATGGAAAAATGCACGTACTGCGTCCAGCGCATCAACCAAGCGCGGATTGAGGCCAAAAAAGCCCGTCGCACCATAGGCGATGGCGAGATCGTCACGGCCTGCGAGCAAGCCTGTCCCACCGAAGCCATTGTCTTCGGCGACATCAACGACCCCAATAGCCGAGTCTCCGCGCTCAAGGCATCGCCGCTCAACTACGGCATCCTCACCGAGTTGAACACGCGCCCCCGCACTACGTATTTAGCAAGTATCAAAAACCCCAATCCCAAAATTGCCGAGGCTTAGCATGTCCGACGCTGCGAAAACGCCGTATCGCCCCCCAGTATCGGAGCTAGGATCGAGCCAGACCTCGTACACCTCAATCACCGCCAAGATCAGCGGGATCGTCCTCACCAAAAACACCCCGCTGGCGTGGTTCCTCTGCTTTGCTTTGGGCTTTCTGCTGCTGCAAGGGTTCATGCTAGGCGTTCCCTACCTACTCTTTGAGGGCGTGGGCATCTGGGGCATCAACAACCCCATAGGCTGGGGTTGGGCCATCATCAATTTTGTCTGGTGGATCGGTATCGGCCATGCCGGCACCCTGATCTCGGCAATCCTACTGCTGTTCCGGCAGCGGTGGCGCACCTCGATCAACCGCGCGGCCGAGGCCATGACCATTTTTGCCGTGCTCTGCGCCGCGCAGTTTCCGCTCTTTCATACCGGGCGGCCTTGGCTGGCCTGCTACTGGCTGTTGCCCTACCCCAACTCAATGGACATCTGGCCGCAATTCCGCAGCCCCCTGATCTGGGACGTTTTTGCAGTCTCGACCTATTTGACCGTGTCGCTGGTCTTTTGGTTTGTCGGCTTAGTTCCAGACTTAGCGAGCATGCGCGACCGCGCCAAAAATCGCATCGCCCAAGTCATCTACGGCGTACTGGCACTTGGCTGGCGCGGCTCGGCCATTCACTGGGAGCGCTACGAAATGGCGTCTCTGCTGCTGGCTGGCCTCTCCACCCCCCTCGTGCTCTCTGTCCACAGCGTCGTCAGTTTCGACTTTGCCGTCGGGCTTATACCCGGCTGGCACACGACTATATTCCCACCTTATTTCGTCGCCGGGGCGATCTATGCGGGCTTCGCCATGGTGCTGACCTTGATGATCCCCATGCGCCTTATCTATGGCTTGGAAGACTTCATAACCGAGCGCCATCTTAACAACATGGCCAAAGTCATGTTGGCTTCCGGGCTGATTGTGGGCTATGGCTATTTCATGGAGCAACTCATCGCCTGGTACAGTGCCAGTGTATATGAGGGCTTTATGATGCAAAACCGCATGTACGGCCCGTACGGCCCCTTCTACTGGGCCTTAATCCTCTGTAATATAGCCGTGCCGCAGCTTTTGTGGTTTAGGCACTTCCGCACGAGCATGTTCTGGCTGTTTTTCATCTCCCAGTTCATCAATGTCGGCATGTGGCTGGAGCGCTTCATCATCGTCGTCACGAGTCTACACCGGGATTTTATGCCCTCTTCTTGGGACATGTTTCACCCGACGATCTGGGACATCGCCATCTACGTGGGGACCATTGGCCTGTTCATTGTCCTGTTTTTTCTTTTTGTCCGCGGCCTGCCGATGATTTCCATCCACGAGATCCGCAACTTACTGGTCTCCAGAGACCACAAGTGAGCCATTGAACTTATGCTGCATCGCGAAGAATCAACACACTACGGCCTGCTGGCCGAATTTGAATCCCCCGACGACTTGCTGGCCGCGGCCAAGGCGACCTTTGCCGCTGGCTATCGCAAGATCGACGCCTACTCACCCATGCCCATCCACGGCTTGGGCGAGGCCATCGGCTTTCCCCGTACTAAGCTACCTTGGTTGGTCTTTGCCTTTGGCCTACTCGGTGCGATCACAGGCTACTCTCTATGCTATTGGGTCTCGGCCATAGATTATCCGCTCAATATCGCTGGCAAGCCCTTGCACAGTGGGCCGATGTTCATCCCGGTGACCTTCGAGCTGACCATCCTTTTTGCCGCCCTCAGCTCGGCTTTTGGCATGTTCATCGCCAACGGCTTGCCCCAGCCCTATCACCCGGTTTTCAACGCGCCCAATTTTGCCCGCGCCAGCCAAGATCGCTTCTTCCTCAGCATCGAGGCCGAAGATCCCCAGTTCGACCGCAAAAAAACCGCGAAATTTCTGCGCGGCCTGAATCCGCACGAGGTTGTCGAAGTTGAAAAGTAAAATGACCATCGCCCACCGACGGCTCGCTGCCCTGTTGGGAGCAGCGCTGTTGCTGATTGGCACCGCCGGTTGCGAACTGCGGCAGGCCATGTACGACCAAGAAAAATACGAGCCGTTGGAAGCCTCGGCGTTCTTTGCCGATGGCCAGTCCTTTCGCCCGCAGGTCGACGGCACGGTGGCGCGGGGCCAACTGATGCTCGACGAGCACTTCTACCAAGGCAAAATACAAGACCAACTCGCCGAGACTTTGCCGGTGGCCGTGGACCGCCCGTTGCTAGAGCGAGGTCAAGAGCGCTACAACATTTTCTGTGCCCCCTGTCACGACAAAACCGGCGCGGGCAACGGCATGATCGTCCAGCGCGGGCTTAAGCCGCCGCCGAGTTTCCACCAAGAGCGGCTGCGCGAGATGCCGGTCGGCCATTTTTACGACGTCATTACCAACGGCTTTGGCGTTATGTATAGCTACGCTTCGCGCATCTCTGTGGCCGACCGCTGGGCCATCGTCGCCTATATCAAGGTATTACAGCTAAGCCAGAACCTCGAATTCGACCAATTGCCGGCCGAGGACCAAAGGCAACTTCAATGAACGAGTCGATTACCCAACAGTCTGCTGCTTTACATCCCTATTTGGACACCCTCCAGCGTCGTGCGCTGGCCGTGGGCTTGGTCGGCTTGGCCGCCACTGCGGTCGGCTACTTCACTGCCCAAGAGCAGTTCTTCCGCTCTTATTTGCTGGCCTTCACCTTCTGGATCGGCCTGCCCTTGGGCAGCCTCGGTGTCCTGATGATTCACCACGTCGGCGGTGGCACTTGGGGTTTTTCGATCCGGCGGCTGCTCGAAGCCGGGACCCGCACCTTGCCGTTGATGTTCCTGCTGGCACTGCCGATTCTCTTCTTCGGCCTGCATGACCTCTACGAATGGTCGCACCAGAACGTAGTGCAAGAAGACGACATCCTCCGGCAAAAGGTCCCCTTTCTCAACGCGCCGTTCTTTATCGTCCGCACCGTGCTCTACTTCGCCATCTGGGGGCTATTCGCCTTCTTGCTCAATCGCTGGTCCCTGCAGCAGGACCAGACGACCGAGACACATCCGACTCATCGCATGCAACTCCTGAGCGGTCCAGGCATCGTCGTGTTTTTTCTTACCGCGACGCTGGCCTCTGTCGATTGGCTAATGTCCCTTGAGCCGCATTGGTTTTCGACGATCTTCGGCATTATCTACATCATAGGCATGGGGCTGATGACCTGGGGATTCACGTTCCTCGTCGCCGTCCCACTCTCGCGCCGAAAACCGCTACAGGGTGTGCTCACCGAGCAGCACCTGCGCGACTTGGGCACCTTTATGCTCGCCTGTGTCATGCTCTGGGCCTATACCTCGTTTTCCCAGCTACTCATCATCTGGTCGGCTAATTTGCCGGAGGAAATCACTTGGTACATGACCCGTTTGGAAGGCGGCTGGCAATACGTCGGCTACGGGCTGGTGGTATTTCACTTTGCCGTTCCCTTTTTGTTTCTCATATCCAGCACGATGAAGTCTAAAACCAAGCTGCTGGCCACCATTGCCGTCGGCTTGGTGTTTATGCGCTTGGTCGATTTGTACTGGATCACGGCACCGGCCTTCACCAAAGTCCACTCCTTCCACAGCACCGGAATCACCCTACACTGGCTCGATTTAGCCATTCCAATAGGCATCGGCGGCATCGTCATTGCGCTTTTCTTCGCGCAACTAAAAAAGCGCACTCTGATCGCGCAAAACGATCCCCGCTATGCAGACCTCTACCGCGGCGAAAACAATCATGGCTGAACAAGCGCACAATCAAACCAACCCCGGCTACGAAACGACGGATGCGCGGATAACGCCGCTGGCCCAGACTGGCCTCTTTATTACCGCGTTAGTCGTCGCCTCCTTTGTCGGCATGATCGTCTTATTCAGGGTTTTCGCCTATTACCAGCCGCTCTTCGACGATCCGGTCCCTCCGCTTGTCGATAACCGCGTTGCCACCGACGCGCCGCGGCTACAGGTGGACCCGCCCAAACAAAAGTTTGAGTTGGCCCAAAGCGAAGCCGCGATCCTCAACTCCTACGGATGGATCGACCAACAAGTGAAAGTAGTACACATTCCCATTGAGCGAGCGATTGATCTGGTGAGCGAAGGTAAAATGCCGCTTATAACGCCAGCAGCACCATGAGCCGAACGACAACTACATGCGCTCGTAGCCCGATCTTTTTGGCTTTGGCCCTGCCGCTTTTGCTAGCCAGCCAGACCGCGGCGCAGAGCTATACCCAGCAACTACAAGAACGCATCGGCATCGACCAGAAATTGGGAGAGCAACTCCCCTTGGATCTCGAATTCACCGACTCCAGCGGCGAGCGCGTCTTTCTGAGCCAATACTTCGGCCAGAAGCCCGTCGTGCTCACCTTAGTGTACTACGAGTGTCCCATGCTCTGCACTCAAGTGCTCAATAGCCTCTTGCGGGCGATGAACGTGCTAAGTTTTGGTATCGGTACAGATTTCGATGTCTTGACTATCAGCGTCGATCCCGGTGAAACGCCGGAATTGGCGGCCGCTAAAAAAGCCGAGTACAACAAAAACTACCGCGGCCGCGATGGTTCTACCGGTTGGCATTTCCTCACCGGCGAGCAAGACCAGATCGAACAGCTAGCCACAGCCGTCGGCTTTCGCTACGCATACGACGAAGACACCGACCAGTATATCCACGCCAGTGGCTTGATGGTGCTGACGCCGGAAGGTAAACTGGCGCGCTATTTCTACGGTATCGACTATCCCCCGCGCGACTTGCGCTGGGGCCTGGTCGAAGCAGCTAACGGTGCCATCGGCAACCCGGTCGATCAGCTACTCCTACTCTGCTATAGCTACGACCCAATGACCGGCAAATACGGTCTCTACATCCGCAATTCTCTGCGCATCGGTGGGCTGATCACCGTGCTGGCACTGGCGGCCTTTATCATCGCCATGCTAAAACGGGAGCGCCGCAACAACTTGCATCACCCTCAGTTCAACTAGTTCGGAGCCTTGAACCGCATGTCCGACTTTCCACTTTTTCCCGCCCAAGCCTCCACCATTGCCTGGCAAGTAGATGCCCTGTACGCATTCTTACTCGTCTTGACTGTGCTCTTCTGCCTGCTTGTCTTCGGCATGGTAATCATCTTCGCCATCAAGTATCGCCGCCGCTCGGAAGACGAACAGCCCGAGCAAACTCACGGCAATCTCGTCCTCGAATTGTCTTGGACCATCATTCCCCTATTTTTGGCGCTCTTTGTCTTTTTGCTCGGGGCCGATGTCTTTTTTCGGCTCCAGCGGCCGCCGTCCGACCCCTTGGAAATCTACGCGGTCGGCAAGCAGTGGATGTGGAAAATCCAGCACGAATCGGGCAAGCGAGAAATCAATACCCTGCACGTGCCCAAAGGCCAGCCCGTCCGCCTGACCATGACTTCAGAGGACGTAATCCACGACTTTTTTATTCCGGCCTTCCGCGTCAAAAATGACGTGTTGCCCGGGCGCTACACGACCCTGTGGTTTGAGGCCACACAGACGGGCGAATTTCACTTATTTTGCGCCGAGTATTGCGGCACCCAGCACTCGGGTATGATCGGCAAGGTGATCGTCTTAGAGCCAGCGGATTACCACGACTGGCTGATGGGAGCGTCCAGCGGCGAATCCATGGTCGAAGCGGGCCAACGTCAGTTCCAGCAACTCGGCTGCGAGACCTGCCACAAATCCACAGCCACGGGTCGCGGCCCTTCACTGGTGGGGATTTACGACAAGCCGGTCATGCTCAGCAACGGGCAGGAGGTCGTCGTCGATAGCGACTACATCCGCGAATCCATACTCCAGCCCACGGCCAAAATAGTCGCCGGGTACGAGCCGATTATGCCCGTCTTCGAAGGGCAGATCAGCGAGCAGTCGCTGTTGCAAATCGCGTCCTATATTAAATCCCTGAGTGAGTCCGCAAAGTGAACATCTCAATGAGGTCATTCAAGCCATGAGCCATGCAATCAGTGCCAACGGCGAGCCGAGAAACTATCTCAACGAAACGTACGGGATCAAATCTTGGCTCCTGACCCTAGATCACAAGCGCATCGGTATCCTCTACCTGATAACGATGGCGATCTTCTTCTTGGTCGGCAGCATGTTTGCCAGCCTCATTCGCTTTGAGTTGATGACGCCCAAAGGCGATTTGGTCGAGGCCGAGACCTACAACAAGCTCTTCACCATGCACGGCGTGGTGATGATCTTCTTCTTTCTCATCCCCTCCATCCCGGCGGCGCTGGGCAACTTTCTCATTCCCCTGCAGATCGGTGCGCGAGATGTGGCCTTTCCTCGCCTGAATCTCCTCAGCTACTATCTCTACACGGCTGGAGGCCTGTTCGCCGTGCTGGCCATTATCATGGGCGGTATTGATACGGGTTGGACCTTTTACACGCCTTATAGCAGTACGTACTCCACTTCGTTCGTTTCCTTAGCCTTAGTCGGCGTTTTTGTCAACGGCTTTTCTTCTATTCTCACCGGGGTCAACTTTATGGTCACCATCCACAAGATGCGGGCCCCGGGTATGACGTGGTTCCGCTTGCCCCTTTTTATTTGGGGGCACTACGCGACCAGCCTGATTCAGGTCTTGGGCACCCCGGTGGTGGCTATCACCTTGCTGCTGGTCTGCTTCGAGCGCATCTTCAAAATCGGCATTTTCGACCCCAATTACGGCGGCGATCCGGTGCTTTTCCAGCACATGTTCTGGTTTTACTCGCATCCGGCTGTGTACATCATGATCTTGCCGGGCTTTGCCGTCATCAGCGAAGTCGTAGCTTGCTTTTCGCGCAAACGCGTCTTCGGCTATTCCTTTGTGGCTTTTTCCTCGCTGGCCATCGCCGTCCTTGGCTTTTTAGTTTGGGGCCACCATTTGTTCGTATCGGGCCAATCCACCTATGCCAGCATGGTCTTCTCCTTTATCACCTTCTTCATCGCGGTCCCCACGGCCATCAAAATTTTCAACTGGTCTTTTACCCTCCACAAAGCCTCGGTTAAGCTAGACTCGCCGATGCTCTACGTGATGGGCTTTATCGGCCTTTTCACGATCGGCGGGTTGACGGGCTTGTTCCTATCCACCTTGGGCGTGGACGTCCACCTCCACGACACCTACTTCGTGGTCGCCCACTTTCACTATGTCATGGTGGGCGGCATGGTCATGGGGTTTCTCTGCGGCCTGCATTTTTGGTGGCCTAAAATGACCGGACGCATGTATTCGGAAGGCGCAGCCAAGCTCGGCGTCATGTTCGTTTTCGCTGGGTTCAACTTGACCTTCTTTCCCCAATTTATCTTGGGTTATTTGGGAATGCCGCGGCGCTATCACGCCTATCCCGAGGAATGGCAAGCCCTCAACATCATGTCCACCGCGGGTGCCACCGTCCTCGGGCTGGGCTTCTCGCTGACCATCGTCTATCTCCTGTGGTCCCTATTCAAGGGCCAGAAGGCCACTGCCAATCCGTTCCAAGCCAAGGGCCTCGAATGGGACATTCCCTCGCCGCCTATCGCCCACAACTTTGAAACCATCCCGATAGTTACTTGGGAAGCCTATCCCTACGGCGAGGAGGAACCGGCGGCACCGGGCATCGAGGCCGTACCTGAACGCGCTAAGGAGGATGCAGTTGTCTGATCACGCACACAGCGCCCACCACTTGCACCAGTTCGAGACGGCCGAGCAACAGTACGAAGCCGCCAGTCTCGGCATGTGGGCATTTATCATCCAGGAAATCCTGTTCTTCGGAGGGCTGTTCGGGGCCTATACCGTATATCGCAACACCTATATCGAAGCCTTTACCGCTGGCTCTCACCACCTCGACATTTTCTGGGGCACCTTCAACACCATCGTGCTGATCGCCAGCAGCCTGACCATGGCGCTGGCTGTCCGCGCCGCGCAAACAGACGCTGGTCGCAACGCGATTACCGGCTGGCTCATTGCTACGATCATTCTCGGATGCGCCTTCTTGGGGGTCAAGTATATCGAGTACAGCCACAAGTGGCACGAGCATCTCATCCCGGGCAGCATGTTCCAGTGGAACGACCCCGCTTTCCCCGAGGTCGCGCTCGGCAATGCCAAAATTTTCTTCTCGTTTTACTTTGTGATGACCGGGATGCACGCCCTGCACATGGTCGTCGGCGTCGGCATCATGCTGTGGATGATCGCCAAGGTGCGGCGCAATGAGATTTCGGCTCAGTACTTTACGCCAATTGAAATCAGCGGCCTCTACTGGCACTTCGTCGATATCGTGTGGATTTTCCTCTTCCCGCTGCTCTATCTGATTGGACGCCACTAATGTCTGAACACCACGTCGTCCCACTCAAAATTTACTTTCTGATCTTCTTCGCCCTGATGATCGGCACCGTCATCACGGTGGCGGCTGCATTCGTCGATATGGGCTTTTTGAATACCCCGGTCGCCCTGATCATCGCTCTAGTAAAGGCATCGCTAGTCATCTTGTTCTTTATGCACGTGAAATACAGCCCCAAGCTGGTCGGGCTTTTTGCGGTCGCTGGCTTCTTCTGGCTGTTGATCCTGTTGGCCCTGACCATGCAGGACTACTACACGCGTGGCTGGGGGGA
>RKRN01000079.1 GCA_007571365.1 Candidatus Latescibacterota bacterium | reverse complement strand
GTATGCGTTGACGTATCGGGTGCATGATGAGGATGGCGATGCGCCGGCCGACCCGGATTTGGCTGCGTTGACCTTCACGATAGTAGTACATGGAATGCCTAGCTTCGGGGCTCAAGTTGTAGAAGATCAGCTATACACGGCGGGCGAGTCGGTGAGCTTAGGTCTGCCGGAGGCGGCCGGTGGCAATGGTGCGTTGACGTATAGCTTGGAAGGGGTGTTGCCGGCGGGTCTGTCGTTTGATGGTGTGGCTCGGACAATATCAGGTACGCCGCCGGCCGATTACTTGTATGTTGCCGAGGGGTATGCGTTGACGTATCGGGTGGCGGATGTCGATGGCGATGCTGTGACGTTGCGCTTCACGATTGCGGTGAATGGCATACCTAGCTTCGGTGATCAGGTCGTAGAAGATCAGCAGTACACGGCGGGCGAGTCGGTGAGCTTAGAGTTGCCGTCGGCGGTTGGTGGCAATGTGGCGTTGACGTATTTCTTGGATGGAGAGTTGCCGGCGGGTCTGGCGTTTAATCCCACGTCTCGGACGATTTCGGGTGAGTTGTCGCCTAATGTGTCGTATTCTCCCGAAGGATATGCGTTGACGTATCGGGTGGCGGATGTCGATGGCGAAGAGCCTGCCCCGTTGCGCTTCACGATTGCGGTGAACGGTATGCCCTTCTTTGAGGGGACTATTACGAATCAGAGGATTCCTGAAGGGGAGGAGATGGCCCCGTTGGAGTTACCTGCGGCTTTGGGCGGCAACGGCGAATTGACCTATAGCTTGAATGAGGAGGATTTGCCGGTGGGTCTGGCGTTTGATCCCACGTCTCGGACGATTTCGGGTACGCCGGAGCTTCATGTGTCGCATCCTGCCGAGGGATATGAGTTGACGTATAAGGTGGAAGATGAAGATGGCGATTCGGCTGAGTTGACCTTCTTCCTGACAGTCGACGGTACACCTACCTTTTTTGACGCGACCATTGAGGATCGAATTTTGCGTCAGAATGAGGCGATGGATTCGTGGGAATTGCCTGCGGCTTCGGGCGGTAACGGAGACTTGACCTATAGTTTAGATATGAATGTGCCGGGTCTGAACTTCGACGCTGCGTCTCGGACGATTTCGGGTACGCCGACGCACACTGGCGTGTATCGCTTGGTCTACCAGGTGGAAGATATCGATGGCGATTCGGCTGAGTTGACCTTTCACATAACGGTAGACGGCGCGCCCAGCTTTAGCGGGGACGTGGCCAATCAGACGTACATAGAAGGCGAGGCGATTGAAGACTTGGTGTTGCCCTTGGCTTCGGGTGGCAACCTGCTCTCGCTAAATCCGGACGGCGAGGTCGTATTCGGCGAGTTGACTTATACTCTAGACAACGTGCCGCCGGGTCTGACGTTTGATCCCAACCCCATGTCGCCGATGCTTTCGGGCACACCAATGGAGGTCGGAACGTATACGTTGACGTATACGGCCCACGACACCGACGATAATATGACTGCTGAAGACGCAGCTATTCTCAGCTTCGAGGTTCGAGTGGAAGAATCGGCTACGGATCGTTTTGCGGAACTCAACGAACAGATCTTGTCCAAGTACGCATTGGCTATTGCCGATGGAACGAATCGCGCTATCGAAGATCGCCTTGAGCAGATGGACAGAGTGGGCGATGAGAATAGGTCTTTCCGCTTCGCTGCTGAGTCCACTCTCTACGACATGATTCAATCTGGACGGATATTCGAGAATCGTCCGGTCAATCTAGCACAGGTTGTGAATGGTTCGTCCTTTGCAACGCCGTTTGGTTTTGGTAGAGGATGCATTCTTTGTCCAGGTAGTCCCACATTTTGGGGCCGGGGAGACTACGGCCAAATGTCTAGCGACGACGGTTCGCTGGATTGGGAGGGCAACCTAACCCGTGCTCAGATTGGTTTAGATGCCCGCCCAGGTGCGGAGGTGCTAACCGGATTGGCACTGTCTTGGGCTCAAGGATTGTTCGATTATTCCGCCCCATTACTCGGCGAAGAGCGAGTTGACGGTACTTATACGCCCCGCATGTTGAGCCTGCATCCTTATGTCGGATTCTCGCCAGGCCGGCTTGGAGTATGGTTGACGGCGGGCTTAGGGCGCGGCAACGTCGAGATTGACGACGAACAGGGAACCGTAGGCCAGCAGTCGAGCGATACATCGCTGCGGACTGCAAGTGTAGGGGCTAGCGGTGACTTGCTCGCCAGCGGGCCGACTCAGTTGAGGATCAAGGCTGCTGCTACTGTAGCACAAGTCGAAGTCGAGGGTGGAGAAGTCGAGGATAGAGAAGGAAACCGAATCGCCGAGCAGACCGTCAGTGCTAATCGCTTGAAGCTTGCACTCAAAGGCTCACATTCTTACGAAGTGGGTATAGATGGGCAGATGACACCCCAGCTAGAGGTCGCTCTGCGCCAAGATGGTGGCGACGGACAGACCGGGGCCGGGGTAGAAGTTGGCGGCGGCCTGCGCTATGAGGGAGGCGGCTTCACGCTGGAAGCTATGGCGCGGAGTCTGGTAAGTGACGGCGACGACGAGGTCGAGTACCAAGAATGGGGTGCACATCTGTTGCTCCAGCGTTCGGCTAGCACCGGTGGTCGAGGGTTATCGTTGCGGGTGATGCCCACCTACGGTACGCAGGCGAACAGCCTGACGCTGTGGGAGCGCAGCGTAGCCGAGATAGCGGACCGGGGTGCTATGAACGCGCAAGGCCAGCTTAGAGCAGAGGTCGGCTACGGTTTAGCCGCGCCCGGCGGTCGAGGAGTGTACACTGTATATAGCGGAATGACTCAAGCACCAAAGCGAATGCAGTTGCGCTTAGGTACACGCTTTGAGGTGGATTCGTCGATGTCTGTAAGCCTTGAGAGCATGCGCTGGCAACGCATGGCCAGTGCCGCTGAACACGGCCTCCTGTTGCGTGGACGCCTAGTCTTTTAATTAATTCATACATATACACGTAGCACATAATACGACACACGCTTTCGGAGCTAGGCTTTGGAAGCGTGTGTCGTATTATGCTGGGCTCCGTCTTTCTCTATTTTGTATTCTCATTCGACCTCACTTCCACAGCCGGACGAGTACATAACTATTGTGTCCGGTCTGCCCCGTTCTGGTACCTCGATGTTGATGAAGATGTTGGCTGCGGGTGGATTGCCGCCCTTAACAGACGGCATTCGCGGGGCCGATGCCGATAATCCCGGGGGATATTACGAGTTCGAGAAGGTTAAGCAGCTAAAAAAAGACACTACATGGCTCGAATCGGCGAAGGGTAAGGCCGTCAAGATCATATCCCAATTGCTCGACCAATTGCCGCTCCACAAACCGTACAAAATAGTATTCGCCCGCCGAAAAATGGACGAGATTTTGGCTTCGCAGCGGGCGATGTTAGCGCGGCGAGGTCAGCCCTCTGATCGGGTTTCCGACGCCGAGATGGCCGCCGCCTTCGACCAGCACTTAAATGCAGTGCAACAGTGGTTGATGGAGCACCCGCAAATGGAGGTACTCTATGTCAACTACGCCATTGTCTTGCGCGACCCGCTTGCCACGAGCCACGAGATCAAAACCTTTCTCGCCCGCCCCTTAGATGTACGGCAAATGGCTAACGTGGTAGACGAGAGCCTGTATCGTCAGCGTATACCCTGACTGTTTGCTGAGTCCTTCGCACTAAGTTTATAGCTTACCGACCAAACCGTATGAGTGTCGCGCAAATTCGCAATTTCTCCATTATTGCCCATATTGATCACGGCAAATCAACGCTAGCGGACCGCCTACTTGAAAAAACTGCGACCCTGACAGCCAAGCAGATGCAGGAACAGGTTCTCGACAACATGGATTTAGAGCGCGAGCGGGGCATTACAATCAAAGCCCATGCCGTGCGAATGCACTATCAGGCAGGCGACGATAGGATCTATCAATTCAACTTGATCGACACGCCGGGACACGTGGATTTTACCTATGAGGTGTCGCGTAGTTTGGCGGCCTGCGAAGGGGCGATATTGGTCGTTGATGCTACGCAGGGAGTGGAAGCCCAAACCGTGAGCAATTTGCTGTTGGCGCTAAACAGCGACTTGGTCGTCATCCCGGTGCTTAATAAAATCGACATGCCCGCGGCTCAGGTTGAGGCGGTGCAGCAACAGGTGCTTGATCTGCTGGGAGGGGAAGCCAAGGATATTTTGCAAATCAGTGCCAAAGAGGGGGTTGGGGTTAAGGAGGTGATGGAAGCTCTTGTCGATCGCATACCACCGCCGGCTGGCCGTCAGCAGGAGCCGTTGCGTGCGCTGATTTTTGATTCGCTCTACGACCAATACCGAGGTGTAATTTGCTTTATCCGAGTCGTTGATGGACGCATCCACAAGGGGCAGAAAATTCGCTTCTACTCCACTGGACGGCTCTACGAAGTCGAAGAAGTCGGCCACTTGGTCTTAAACCGGGTGCCGGCTCAAGCACTTGAGACCGGTGAAGTCGGCTATTTCATCGCTGGAATCAAAGAACTGGCCGAGGCTCACGTCGGTGACACGGTCGCCGATGCAGAGGCGGAAGTAGAGCCTTTGCCTGGATATCAACCGCTCAAACCCATGGTTTTCAGCGGCCTCTATCCCGTTGTCCCAGAGGAATACGAGGTGTTACGCGACGCTTTAGAGCGGCTCAAGCTCAACGATGCCGCTTTCTCCTATGAGCCGGAGACCTCTCCAGCATTGGGCTTTGGTTTTCGCTGTGGCTTCCTAGGCCTGCTACACATGGAGATCGTCCAAGAGCGTCTCGACCGCGAGTACCAGGTCGAAATCATCACGACCCTTCCCAATGTGCTCTACGAGATCCTGACCAAGGACGGACAATTGATCGACGTGGACAATCCCTCCTTGCTGCCGCCAGCCGCTGAGATTGACGAGGTGCGAGAGCCGATTCTCGCCATCCAGATCTTGGTGCCGAGGGATTACATCGGCGCAGTGATGAAGATCTGCACCGACCGGCGTGGGAGATACCGCAATACCGAGTATCTCGATGGCAGCCGGGCGATCCTGAGCTTTGAGATGCCTTTGGCCGAAGTAGTGATTGACTTCTACGATCGTCTCAAGTCGGTGTCGCGGGGCTATGCGTCATTCGATTACGAGCATCTGGAGATGCGGGCGGGCTTACTCTCTAGGCTCGACATCATGATTAATGGGGAGCCGCTGGACGCGCTCTCCGTGATCATCCATCGCGACAAAGCCTATGAGTGGGGGAGGCAACTCTGTACTAAACTCAAGGAGTTGATTCCACGGCAGATGTTCGAGGTGGTCATCCAAGGGGCGGTGGGGAGTAAAGTGATTGCTCGCGAGGTGGTCAAGCCGTTTCGCAAGAATGTGACGGCCAAGTGCTACGGCGGCGATGTGACCCGCAAACGCAAATTGCTCGAAAGGCAGAAGGAAGGCAAAAAGCGCATGAAGCAGTTTGGGAAGGTGGAAATTCCTCAGGAAGCGTTTTTGGCCGCACTCAAGATGGAAGCCTGATTTATGAGCAAGAGGCGTATTGGCCGACCCTGTATACCCTAATCCCCAAAAAGTAAATAATGGCGTTGGGCCTTTATATCCACGTGCCGTTTTGTCCCCAACGTTGTCCCTACTGCTCCTTTGCTACGGTTATTGGCCAAGAAGACCGCCACGGTCTATATGCCGAGGCGATCTGCCGAGAAATCGAGTCTTGGATCCATTTGTCGGGACCGGTGGAGACAGTATTCTTGGGCGGGGGTACACCCAGCCAAGTCGAGCCGGTGCTAATCGGACAGATGCTCGAGGCAGCTCAGCGGCATTTGGGGCTACATCCAGACGCGGAAGTTTCCATTGAAGTCAATCCTGGAACCGTTGACCGCGAGAAGTTCGCTATGCTAAAGGTGCTGGGGTTTAACCGCATCAGCATCGGCGCACAGTCTTTGCGCGATGCCGATCTGCGTCTCTTGGGCCGGCAACATAGCGCAGCCGATGTCGAAAGAGCATATGCAGCGGCCAGAGCGGCCGGTTTTACCAATTTGAGCTTAGACTTGGTAGCCAATGTACCTGGAGCCTCAAAGGCTGACTGGCACTTTAGTGTCAAGCGGGCTATTGCTTTGGCCCCAGAACATCTTTCGGTCTATAGCCTTACTATTGAAGAAGGCACGGTCTTCGCCCAAAGACAGCATCAGGGCCTGCTAAGACCTATTTCGGACGACGGACAGGCTCGCACCTTGGAATGGACAGATGCACAGCTAGTGGCGGCTGGCTATGAACACTACGAGATTTCAAACTACGCCCGTCTTGGATATCGCTCGCGCCACAACTGGGGCTACTGGACGGGGGTTCCTTATTTAGGGGTTGGGCTCGGGGCCCATAGCTTCATCGCTGGGCAGCGATTTTGGAATACGCGAGATCTCAATGCCTATCTCGATGCTATGCACCAAGGCCGATCGCCGTGTATAGGGGAGGAAACCATCGCCCCAGGCACGGCCCGCAGGGAACGTCTATGGCTGGGTTTACGTACCATAGAGGGTGTTGAATTGACCGAGCAAGAAGTCGGCCGCTTGCACAGCAGCAGGCACTTTGCCGAACTGGAGAAAGTTGGATACACCGCACTTGAAGGCCAGAGATTGCATTTAACCCGGGCTGGATTCTTACTGGCTGATGCTTTGAGCTTGGAGTTGGAACGGATCGTCGAAGAGGGACAATAGATAGGACGCAAAAGAAAAGGCCGTTGTCCCAAAGGAAACGGCCTTTTCAGTATAGTATAATGAATGGTGGGGGGAGCAGGATTTGAACCTGCGAAGGCATAAGCCAACAGATTTACAGTCTGCCCCGTTTGACCACTTCGGTATCCCCCCTTCGTCGATAGAATAGAATCTCAGGTGCCGCTAGCCAGCGTTTTAAGCACTTGGTGCCGCGAAGGATGGCGCAGCTTGCTGAGCGCCCGCTCTTTGAGTTGGCGGATGCGCTCGCGCGTGAGATTCATCATGTCGCCGATTTCCTCGAGCGTTAGGGCCTCGTTACCGTCGAGGCCAAAATAGAGCCTGATAATGCGCAACTCGCGCTCCTCAAGGGTCTCCAAGGCCGTCTCGAGCTGTTCCCGGGCCGATTCGCTGAGGATGTCGGCATCTGGGGCTGCGGCCGTATTGTCGGCCAAGGTGTTGAGCAGGCTGCGCTCGTCGTCGTCGGTGAAGGATTCGTCGAGCGAACACACGGCGCGGGCACTGAGGATGGTCTCTAGAATCTCTTCGGCCGGAACTTCGAGTTCAGCGGCGATTTCCTCTATGTCAGGCTCGCTGGCGCGATGCTGCCCCAATTTGCGCGAGGCTTTGGAAATATCCTTGAGCAAACTGACCTTGTTGAGAGGAAGGCGCACGGTGCGCACGTGCTCGGCGAGGGTTTGGAGAATGGACTGGCGGATCCACCAAACCGCGTATGAAATGAATTTGTAGCCCTTGGTGCCATCGAAACGGTCGGCCGCCGTGATAAGACCGAGATTGCCGGCGCTAATCAGGTCGGATAGAGACAACCCGCGGTTTTGGTACTTCTTAGCCACATCGACGACAAACCGCAAATTGGCACTGATCATTTCTTCGCGAGCGTTCATATCGCCATTTTTGATGCGGTCGGCCAGTTCTACTTCGCGTTCTCTCGAAAGGGGCGTGGACTCAGCAATATCGTCGAAATAGAGTCTCAGGGTGTTTTCTTCGTCGTGCAGATTGTGCATAGAGCCTCTCATCTTTGATGTACAAAGGGCTACCTGCCCGTCAGGTTTTCTTTTTACCACAGCACTAAAGGCCTTGATGCATATGGTAAGCGTAGAATAAGTATCGACGAAACTAACCGATTATACATAAGGAGCAGTGCCGCGTCAAGTCGTTTGCAAGGTATTGCATGTTTTAAGCGAGGCGACGGTATTTGCCGGCCTTGTCCCAATCCACTAAGCTGCGGCCATTTAGATCCCAGACCACTTGGCCCGCTCTCAACGTTAGCTCGCATTCGAGTTTTTGCCGACCCGGCATGCGCGCCCGGCCCGAATCGACAAAGGCAAAATCCCCTTTGTGCAAGGCGAAAGCCGCCAGGTCGGCTTCGGCTCCGATACTGAGGTGCCCTAGCTGAGGGTGCCTGATGACCTCGGCTGGTCTGTGCGTTGAGCGATAGACGACCTCTTGGAGGGACATGCCGAGGTTGAGGAACTTGGACATAGTTATAGGCATGGTGGCGTTGGGCAGCATGCGGCTGGCCTTGTGTAGATCTGTGCTGATGGTATCCGGGGGGAAGTTTTGGGCCATGGCGGGTACGGCAATGCGAAACCAGAAGGAGCCGTTGCCATGGCCGGTGTCAAACACGATGCCGCGCTGTCGAGCTTGGCGCACGTAGTCTGCGATTTTTTGGTCGGCGTCGAGCAGGGGGATGTGGGCGGCGTAGAGGTGCGTATGGATGTCCCCAGGGCTCATGCGCTCGAGCAATTCCTCGTACGTGCGGGTGGGCTGGGGGGCAAAGTCGATCATGGCAATGGAGCCACTCTGTCGCGCCGCCTCGATCGCACCACCAGCCGACTCCCAACCCGGGCCGCCGAAATGGGCCGACTTGGCGCCGACGACGTGATCGCGGTACTGCTCAATCGCCGCGGCGCAGAGCGCGGGATTCATTTCGCTGACGTCTTGTTCGGGAGCACCGATCATGCCTGCGCCGACGATATTGACAAAGGCCAAGACGCGGGTCTGGGCGGGGTCGATGATGGTGCGCTTGAAATCGGCAAAATCCTTCCACCCAGCACCACCTGTATCTACTACGGTGGTCACGCCGTAGGGCAGAGCGTGCTGGTCGGGGAAGAGCCAGCCCTGATACCCTCCATAGACGTGGACATGGATATCGATTAAGCCCGGGGTGACATAGAGACCGGACACCTTGATAACCTTTGCTGAACTGGGCTCAATCCGGTCGGCGACCGCAGCGACTAGCCCATCCTTAATGGCAATATCGGCTGGGCCGTTGAGGTCGTTTTTGGGGTCAATCAGGTGGCCTCCTTGGATGATGAGATCAAAGTCCCCGCTCATAATGGCCGTCCTTTCGCACGTGGGCCGTATGTTGGAAAGACCGTAGAATAACCAGTGCTCCAAGGTATAGTCAATAGCTGGGCCACCAATTGCACAGAACGATTTTTTTTGGCAGATTTTCTCTGTCTAAAACTGCCTTATTTAGGAGGAATACATGGCACGAACTGTGAAAGTAGCCGTCACTGGGGCGGCTGGCCAGATCGGCTACGCTATATTGCCGCGTTTAGCCTCGGGCGAGGTTTTCGGCCGCGACGTCCGGGTTTCGCTGCACCTGCTGGAGATTACTCCGGCGCTCAAAGCCCTTGAAGGCGTGGTTATGGAACTCGACGACTGCGCCTTTCCGCTTCTCGACGACATCGTAATTACCGACCAAGCCGAAGTGGCTTTTGACGGGATCAATTGGGGGCTGCTGATTGGCTCCAAGCCGCGCGGTCCCGGCATGGAGCGGGGCGACTTAATTCGGGAGAACGGCCCGATATTCGTCGGCCAAGGTCGGGCTCTGGCCCGGGCCGCCGCGGATGTGCGGGTCTTGGTGGTGGGCAATCCGGCTAACACCAATGGCTTGATTGCTATGAGCCACGGCCATAAAGCCGGCATCCCCCGCGCCCGCTTCCACGCCATGACTCGGCTGGATCAAAACCGCGCTCAAGCCCAGCTTGCCCAAAAGGCCGGCGTCAAGGTCGCGGCGGTGACCAATATGGCCATCTGGGGCAACCACAGTGCCACGCAGTACCCAGATGCCGAGAACGCGCGCATTGAGGGGCACCCCGTACCCGACGTCATAGGCCACCACGCTTGGTTGCGCGAGGAATTCATCCAAATCGTCCAGCAGCGAGGCGCGGCCGTCATTGAGGCCCGAGGCTTGTCGTCGGCCGCATCGGCTGCCAATGCCGCGCTCGACCACATCATCAGCGTTGAGAGTACCACGCCTGAGAGCGACTTTTTTTCGGCTGGCGTCTATTCGGATGGTAGCTACGGGATTGACGAGGGGCTGATGTTCTCCTTTCCCATTCGCAGCGACGGCCAAGGTGGCTGGGAGATCGTGCAGGGCTTGGAGTTAAGCGACTTCGCCCGGACAAAGATCAAGGCCACTGAAGACGAGCTCAAAGAAGAACGTGCGGTTATCGCCGATCTCTTGGGCTGATATGTTCCAAGACCCCAAACGCTACCAAGCCAAACACCAATATGTCACCGCCGCAGGTGCCGACTTGGTGGAGGTACTGGCCCCCCAAGCCGGCGAGCGCGTCCTCGACTTGGGCTGCGGCACGGGTCAACTGAGTGCCCAGATTGCCGCCGCCGGAGCTGAGGTCGTGGGCATCGACTTGTCGGCCGAGATGATTGAGGCCGCCCGCGAGCAGTTCCCGGGCCTGTCCTTTGCCGTCGGCGATGCGCGGGATTTTTCTTTTGCCAAGCCATTCGCGGCGGTCTTTTCCAACGCAGTCCTGCACTGGATTAAGCCGCCGGAAGAGGCGCTGGCGCGTATTGCCGCTTGTCTGGGCCCGGGCGGGCGTTTCGTCGCCGAGTTGGGCGGTGCGCGGAACGTGGCCACCATCAGCCGGGCGCTGCTCGATCAGTTGGCCGCACGGGGTTTTTATCCGCAGGCACCTTGGTATTTTCCTAGTTTGGGGGAGTACGCACGGCTCGTGGAGCAGGCCGGGCTGCGCGTTGCTTATGCCAGCCACTTTGCTCGTCCAACGCCCATAGAGCACGAGAGCGGGTTGCGCGACTGGATGGAGATGTTCGCCGATGCGCTTACAGCGGACGTCCCGCCGTCGATGCGCACAGCGCTGTGGGACGCCGTGGAGGCCACCGTCCGCCCGGCCTTGTACCGCGATGGGGTCTGGTGCGCCGACTACTGGCGTCTGCGCGTGGTCGCTTACAAAGAGTGAGTATGAAGCCGCGCCATGTGATTTGGGACTGGAACGGCACCTTGGTGGACGATGCTTGGCTATGCGTCGAGATCGTCAACGAGCTCTTGCGCCACCGAGGGATCGCGCCGACCACGCCGAGCGAATACAGCGAGGTCTTTGGATTCCCTCTGCGGACCTACTACCAGCGCGTAGGCTTTGACTTAGAGCGCGAGGACTTTGCGGCCACGGGCAACGAGTTCAACATCCTCTACAGCCAGCGTCTCCGGGCGTGCTAGTTGCGCAAAGGAGCGCGCCAAGTGCTGGCCGCATTGGGCCGCAACGGGATCGGACAATCGCTCTTATCGGCCTCCAGCGAAGTGGACCTCGAAGAAATGGTTGCTCACTACGGGGTGCGGCCCCACTTTACCGCAGTCGCCGGGGTGGATAATCGCTTGGGGGAGGGGAAAATCGAGCGCGGGCATCGGCATCTTGCGGACCTCAACTGCCGCGGCGACGAAGTCTTGCTCGTCGGCGATACCCTACACGACATTGAGGTGGCCGCTGCGCTCGGTGTCCATTGCGTCCTGCTGCCTTCCGGCCACCAGAGTCGGCGTCGGTTGGAACTTGGCGAATGCACTGTGGTGGATGGGCTTTTTGCGGTGGCTGCTTTGCTCGGCCTAAAAGGAGATACTCATGACTGAAACGTGGCGCGGAATTATGCCGATTGTAGTGACCCCTTTTACCAAGAGCTACGCGCTCGATGAAGCGGCCTTGCGAGACTTGGTTGTCTTCAGTATTGAAGCGGGTGCCACGGGCTTAGTGGGGCCAGCCAACGCCAGCGAATTTTCGACCCTTTCCGACGAGGAACGCCGCCGTTGGATCGAGATCGTCGTCGCCGCGGCCGATGGCCGCGTGCCCGTAGTGGCCTCCGTCACTTCGGGCCATGCCGTACCGGCCGTGGCTCTCGCTCAGTTTGCCCAAGCCGCGGGAGCCGCCGGAATCATGTCCATGCCGCCGCACGTATTGCGCGTCGGCCAAGAAGGCTGCTACGCCTTTTACCAGCAATTATCAGACGCGGTTGAGGTCCCGATCTGCGTACAGAATTTCGACGCGCCGGTCGGGACGCCCATGAGTGGCGAGCTATTGGGGCGGATGTGCCGCGAACTGACGAGCGTCGATTACATCAAGGAAGAGACTGTTCCAGAGCCTTGGCAGGTCAGCCGCACGTTGGCGTTGGCAGGTGCGGCCTGCAAGGGCGTACTGGGTGGCAAAGGGGGGGGCTATTTGCTCGACGAATATCGTCGCGGTGCCTGCGGCAATATGCCGGGCTGTCACGTGACCGATGCCATGGCGGCGATCTGGAACGCCCTCGAAGCGGGCGATGGCGAGACGGCACGGGCGCGCTTCTATCAGCTCCTGCCGCTGATGAACTACGAGCGGCTCTACGGGATTGCGATCTACAAGTGGGTTTTGCAAAAGCGTGGGTTGATTCGCTCGGCAGCCTGCCGGGCACCTGTGCCGGTCCTCGACGGCGACGCGCTAACCGAGCTGGCGATCATTTGGTCCGGCGTTGCGCCGCTCTTTCGAGGGTGAAGTGGCTACCTACAAACAGCGCATTGAACGCGACGGTTTTTGTATCATCGAGCACGTGATTCCCGAAGCCGTAGTCGGGCAGATATGCGCCGAGGTCGCAGCTACGGTCGAGCACCAGCGCCAGCATTCCGCAGCCGAGTTGGCCGCAATTCGCCGCCGTGGCCACCGGATCGGCAACCCGGGCGTGTCCCAACTCAGACAAGTCATCAATCAGGTGCAATCCTTTGCCCCGTACTTGGCTGACCGTCGGCTCTTAGCCGTGGTCGAGTCTTTTTTTAGTACTTGGGCGCGGATTTCCTGCACCGACTGCGTGGTCAATCACCCGGGCAATGCACGGGGCTATTGGCACGCCGACTGGCCTTACAACGCAACGAATGCCTCGCACATCCCCGCGCCGTATCCAGACGCGGTTTTGCACCTTTCGACCATCTGGATGCTGACTCCGTTTGCCCCGGAGACTGGCGGGACTTTCGTGGTGCCGGGCAGCCACCGTTGGCCGCGCAATCCCGCAGCCGGAGACATGTCCGAAATGGATCAGGACGCCCCCTATCCGACCGAGTGCCAAGTTGAAGGAGCGGCCGGCAGTGTCTTAGTGTACGACAGTCGGCTTTGGCACGCGGTGGCTTCCAACCGGAGCGCAAGTGATCGCGTTGCCCTCATCGTGCGCTATGCTCCGTGGTGGCTAAACCTGAATCCCACGCTCATTGGCCGGCCCGAACACGAGGCTATGGTGGTGGAGACCGGCGGCAAAAACTACGAGATGGCGCCGATTGAGCGGGAAGTTTTTGACCGCTTGCCCAAAGAGGTTAAGCCGCTGTATCGCCACTGGGTGGCTCAATCTGCCCAGCCTGATGGAGTGCGCGGGCACTGACGCCCAAGACGCCGAGAAAACCCTCGGAGTCGCGATGGTCGAAGTCGCCGATGGCCTCCATCGAGGCCGTGTCCGCGCTATAGAGCGAATGGGGAACGTCGCTGGCCGCGCCAAAGGCGACGTGGCCTTTGTAAAGCGAGACGGAGATGGTCCCGGTCGCCAATTGGTTAAAGTGCTCGATGAGCTTCCAACTCGCTTGAGTCGCTGTGTCAAACCAATAACCTTGATAGATTTGCTCGGCAATAAACCCGGAGACAGCGGTAAAAATCCGCCGGGCGCGGCGGTCGAGAATGAGCTGGAGCAAATAATCGTAGCACTGGCCGAGTAGCTCTAGGGCCGGTGCTTCATAGACGCCGCGCGACTTGATGCCAACGAAGCGATTTTCCACCGCGTGTACGCCAATGCCGACCCCGTGCCGCCCGGCCATGGCGTTGCTCTGCTCTATGGCTGCGGTCGGGTCGACGGCGTGGCCGTTGATGGCGATTGGAACGCCTTGTTCAAAGCGCACGGTAAAAGTCTCGGCGGTATCCGGAGCCTGCTGCGGGAAACAGCCCATGCCGGGGGCGATTAGGCTAGCCGCGGTGTCTAAGGCTTCGAGCTGGCCGGCTTCGTGCGTCAGCCCGAGCATGTTGGCGTCCGTGGAGTAGGGCTTGTCCGGCGTGGCCGTTATGGGCAGGCCGTGTCCTTGGCAGTAAGCGATCATTTCACTGCGTCCACCAAAGTGTTGCAGGAAGGCTGGGTCCCGCCAAGGAGCGTACACCGCGATGTGCGGCGCGAGCATCTGCGCTGCCAGTTGGAAGCGGACTTGGTCGTTGCCCCGCCCGGTGGCCCCGTGCGCCATGACTTGAATGCCGCGCTCCTGCATGTGGGGCAACATGCCGGCTACTGTCACGTGCCGGGCGATGCCGGTGGTATTCCAATAGCCTCCCTCGTAGCGGGCTTGAGCTTGGACGAGTTGGATGCCAGCTTGGCAAATAGCCTCTTTGCGGTCGTCGAGGATCATCTCAGCGGCCCCACAGGCCTGCATCCGGCTCCGTATGTCTTCGATGCGCTCCTCGTCGGGCTGGCCCAGATTGGCGGTATAGGCAATGACCTCTAGGCCTTGGGATTGCAGCCAATGAGTGATAGTGCAGCTATCGAGGCCACCAGATGCGGCCAGCATGACCTTCTGGCCCTTTAGATCGGCTATATTCATGATTGCTCCTTTTGTGAGTAGAGAATAGAGCATAATATAATCAATAATAATTATAAATCAATAATAATTATTATATTTCAGTTCCAGATCCTTGTCTGTCTTATCCATGTGATGTCAATGCAAACTGCACTAGAGAAGGACTGCAGAGTCCAAATTTCACATGCACTTGTGTGGAACCATTCACTGTTGGAGATGGCTTCAATTGCTCAAGTATGTACATCTGTTAAACTTGTCTTCACATGTCAAACATGGGCCATTTTTTTCCCAACAGTTCCAGACCCTTGTTTATCC
>RKRN01000240.1 GCA_007571365.1 Candidatus Latescibacterota bacterium | reverse complement strand
CAGTTCCGGGCGCGACCTGCGGCACGGTGTGCTCTTTGTCCCCGGCGAACCGGATTTCCTATTTGGCGATCATAGCATGTACGTGTACAGTGCCCGCCAAGTGGGGTATCGGGATGTGCGGTTTGTTTTCGTTAAGTGAATACAGCGAGTGTATCACCAGCGGACACCCCTGTATCGCTAGCGGACACTCATCCTAGTTCGGTCAAGAGGTCAATCCAGTGTATCCTATTGTTTTTCAATGATATATATAATGTGGCACATATATTGCTCTTGCAAAGATAAAAGGCCATGGCAACATAAGGCCAAAAGAGACATGCTTCAGATACCCAACGAGGTCGGAAAGGAGGCGGGAGATTAGACCAACAGTTGGGTGTCATGCTGGGGAGACGAGGGCTTACTTCTCCGAAAAAGGAGGTGCATTATGAAAAAGCTGACGAAGCGCAATCGCAAGCGCGACCGCAAGGTCGTTTTGGGTTATCACGCTGAGTGTGGGCAAGGGTATGATACTCACTACTCGACCACGACCGTAAAGTTGATCTTTAACACCTGTACGGCTAGGGATTACATGTGCTGCGAGAACTAGCAGTGCCCATAAGTGATTGGGATAGGTTCACCTAACCTTAGGCCGTATTGGCTAAGATCTCTTAAACCAACCAAGCCCTTTCGTCTCCTTAGCATGAATGCAGCGAGGCTAGTAAGGAAAGTAGATGCACGACAGGAGCAGGCACCATGAGCATGATCGGTAATTACTTGCAGACCGCCCTGCGCATCCTGCGGCGGCAGAAGCTGCTGAGCTTCATCGAGGTGTGTAGTTTGTCGCTGGCCTTTGGCTTCTGTGTCTTGGCTCACGCGCTGGTGTCGCACGAATGGAGCTACGACCGCTTCCACGAGAACGGGGCGCACCTATATCGAGTGGTATTCAACCTCAAAATTCCGGGCTATGATCGCGTGAAATGGGGGGATTCCACTCCGGTCGCCATGGCCGAGGTGCTCCAGAACGCCTTGCCCCAAGTCGAGGAAACAGTCCGCTTGAGTTCCGGTCGATACTCGGGACTGGAACATCGGCGAATTCGCGTACGAATAGGCGATACGTGGAACGACGAGCCGTTTTTGCTGGCCGATGAGAATTTCTTTGAGGTGTTCACCTTCTCTTTTGAAGCGGGCGACCCACGAAAAGCCCTGAAGGTTAAAGACGGCGTCGTCGTTAGCCGCGATTTCGCCCGCCGCTACTTCGGCGACGAGCCGGCAATGGGGCAGGTGGTGCAGATTGATGTGGGGTGGTCCAAATCTGAGCGCAAGGAATACACTATCCAAGGGGTAGTTGCCTCGCCGGCGAACTCGTCAATCCAGTTGAATATCCTATTGCCTTTTCAAAATTCGGAGTTCCTGTGGCACTGGATTGATGACTTCTGGGGCCGGGACTGCATCCTATTCGTCCAGCTACGGGAGAACGCCAAGGGCAGCGATCTGAAGCGGGCCGAAGAATTGATGAAGCAACTATATATTGAAAACGCACCCGATTACAGCGATAAACTAGCACCCCTTGAGGTAGACGTTAGCATGGAATTGCAACCCCTATCGGCGCTGCACACAGACACCGCCGTGACGCAAGAGAAAGGATACGACGGCATCGCGCCGCCACGAGACCCGTTGGAAGCCTATATCGTCTTGGCCATTGCCGTGCTCCTGCTGGCTGTCGCCGTAGTCAACTACGTCAACCTGGCCACAGCCCGGGCGAGTGCTCGGAGCCTAGAAGTCGGAGTGCGCGTCGTCCTAGGAGCCACCCGGCGGCAACTGCCGGTGCAGTTCTGGATGGAGACGGTAGTAGTGTGTGGCGTGTCGCTAGTGATCGGCTTGGCCCTCGGCGAGGCTCTGCTGCCGGCGTTCAATGCGGTGTTGGGTCAAGACCTGCGTTTGGACTACTTGGCTCCCGCCTTCATCGTTGGCGGGCTGGTCGTGTTGGTACTCACCAGTCTGCTGGCCGCGGCCTATCCGGTGCTGATTCTAACGCGGATAAATCCCAACGAGGCCGTACGTGGGACCAGCTTGCTCAGTCGCCGGTCGGCTTTGGGTAGTGCCTTGGTAGTGGTGCAGTTCGCCGCTTGTGCTGGGTTAGCAGGCGCGAGCTTGGTGATGGCTCGGCAACTGCACCACCTGCAGGCATTCGATATGGGCTTAGTGCCCGACGACGTGCTGATGCTCAACATCGATGAGTTGCCGGAGTACACCGACAGCAGGCAGCGGCAGCTACTCAAGGAGGGATTGCTCGCCCATAGTGGCATCAAGTCGGTGGCCATGAGTGAGGATCATTTCCTAGATACGGAAACGCCGCGGCTACGAGAGACGATATTGCCCGGTGAGGATCGCAAGATCAGGGCGCAGTGTCTGCGAGTGGATTCAAGTTTTGTCGAGACGCTCGGTCTCCAGCTCGTCCAAGGCGCGGGTTTGGGGCCGGACCAAGCAGGTATTCTGGTCAATGAGACCTTTGTCGCTCGAGCCGGATGGGACCAGCCCATCGGCCAAGCTGTGAAGTTTACTAGACGCCTAGCCCGTCGTATGCCCAATGGAGAGGGTCGAGTCGTAGGCGTACTGAGCGACTATCACTTCTATTCGTTGAAAAGCGATGTCGAACCGGGTGTGCTCTTGCTCGACTCCAACATAAGAGATCACGAATTGCTCTTCGCACGTCTCGACCCTAGGGCGGGCAGCGAGGTGATCGAGCACATTGAGCGCGAGTGGAAAACCGTAGCCCCAGACGACGTGCTGTACCTGTCGTGGCTCGAAGACCACTTGGCCGCGTACTACCGAGACGACCGGGTGTGGCTGTGGGTCGTCGTCGGGTCCGCCCTGTTGGCGGTGCTCATCGCAGCCTTGGGAGCCTACGGCCTGACGGCGGTTACGGTGTCCCATCAGCGGCGCAATATCGCCTTTATGCGCACCATGGGGGCCCGGAGTCGGCATGTGGCCAGCCTATTGGCGGGGCGGTTGCTGTGGCTAGTGCTGGCTGGCTGCTTGCTGATAGTGCCTTTGGCGTACTTAGGCGTCGAAGAGTGGCTGAGCCAGTTCGCACAGCGAATCGACGATGGCTGGGTACTCTTGGGGCTGGGCAGTTTGGTCGCGGTAGCCACGGCCGGTGGGGGGGTGTTGTTGCACACGATGGCCCTTATGCGGGAACCGCTCACCAAAGGCTTGCGGAGCCAGTAGGAAGGACCACCGCTCTCCTGAATTGAACTGACGACTCAAACCAATCCTCAAATCCTGCAAGGAGGTGAGAAATGAATACGACTCGTTTCAGTATCCTAGCATCGCTGCTGTCGATCTCCATTTTGGCGATGGCGGTCGCTGCCCCGGCGGAGGTTCCTGTAGAGTATCAGATCCACTTCACCGATGAGGAGATGACTATAGACGGACGCGCCGACGAGAAGAGCTGGAGCTTGGCCCCACTTATCAAAATGGTGGATCGGGCCTACCCCAGCGGGAAAAAGTTGTCTCCTTCGATCACAACCGTCCAAGCTCTCTGGAGCGCACAGGGGCTCCTAGTCTTTTTTCAGTGCGAGGACGAGGATATTCTGGCGACGTTTACAGAACGGGACAACATCAGGTTCTATAAAGATGACGATGTGGAGTTGTTCCTCGACCCCGACATGGATGGAACCTCTTATGTCCAACTAGCCATCAACGCGCTCAATACACAGACAGATGTCTTGCATCTCGATCCACCATGGACAAACGGCAGGCCTGCTTTTAGGGACTGGGATTCCGGCACTGAAAGTGCGGTTGTCGTTTCGGGCAGCTTGGAAGACAGAACTGACCCGGACGAGTCGTGGACGATGGAGTTCCTCTTTCCCTGGAATAGTATGAGCCAAGCGGCTATGGGCGTATTGGTCAGCGATGGATACGGGGATGCAGAGGAGGAAGACTTCTGGGCCAGCGTCCAAGCGGACGAGATAGATGTGTTGGGTGGCCGCTCAATTCCCCCGAAGGTGGGGGATAAGTGGAAAGCCAACTTCATGCGTTTCGATCACGGGGACGAGGAGGGGATCGGTGTGCTCAGTACGTGGTCGCCCTTCCCGGACGGAGACGGACGCTTTATCAGCAACAATTGCGTTCACTATTCGACCTATTGGGGCGTGCTGGTCTTCGTTGAATGAGCGCACTCTGTCCAAGTGCATTCTCGGCAAAGGAGCAAGCCATGACCCACGAGCAACCCGTCGTCTATCGCGGAGCAAACAGCCAACTCTTCGGCGTATTGCACCGGCCCAGTTCCGGGCGCGAC
>RKRN01000241.1 GCA_007571365.1 Candidatus Latescibacterota bacterium | reverse complement strand
TGTGTATGGAAAGCGTTTTTGTCGTCATTGCAACAGGGTGATTTTCTGCACGATCGTTTGGCCTTGCCAGGTCCACCGCAGCAGATACAGCCCCGAAGCTACAAAACGGCCCTGATCGTCGCGGGCATCCCACCCCACCGCATGGCTGCCGGCCAAGCAATGCTCTCCATCGAGCAGCGTCCGCACCGGCTGGCCGGCCAGATTATAGACGACGAGCGAGACCGGACCCGCCATCGGCAACTCAAACCGCAGGGTCGTCTGCGGATTGAACGGATTGGGCTCCGCCGAGACCGACAGGCTCAACGAAGAGGTACTCGATGGCGTGAAGGTCGTCTGGCCAGCCGGCCCCGGCCCTTGGCTGTTTCTCGCCCGCACCGCAAACGTGTACGTCGTTCCGCTGGTCAAATCCGAAAAATACTTAGAAGTGGACGAGCCTACACTCAACCAATTGCCCCAATTGCCGCTGCCGACCTTACGACGATACTCATACGTCAGCGACAACCCCCCATTCGACGATGGGGCCGACCACGACAGTTTGTAGGTCCCCGGAAAGAGCCCGGCACTCATCGACACGTTGCGCGGGGCCGTCGGTGTGCCCACCACCGCACTGGTCAGCGCACTCTCGGCGGCGCGACCTGTGCGATGTTGATCACTATACGTCACCGTCGCCCGCAACCGATGCCCAATGTCTTGCCGCGTCGGCGTGTAACTCGACAGTTCGGGAGCCGCCGGATCGAACACCCCATCCACTGGCACAAGCCCGCTCGACGACGACGTAACCCACTGCCACGACGCGCCGTAGATGCCTCCGTCCGGGTCGGTCAGCGTCGCCGTAACCGCACTACCTACCGCTGGCGCGGTCGTCGTCAGGCTGACCGAACCCGGCTGGTCGGCCGGTCCATCCGACTCCGGTGGCGTGGTCGCCGATACGCTGGACGACGGCCCCGCGCCGTGGCTATTGTGGGCCCGCACCGCAAAATCATATTCCGTATTCGCCGACAAGCCCGTCTTGGTCGCGCTCAACGCCAGTCCCACACTCAACCAAACCGACCACGTACTGCTACTAGCTTCTTTCCACTGATACTCATACCGCGTGATCGGTGAGCCCCCATCCGACGACTCAGACCAACTTAAGACCACCTGACCCGTACTCGCCGTCGCACTCAAGCTCGGCGGCGCCCCCGGCGCATTACTCGGCGGCGGCGGTGCCCCCGGCGTGGTCGCCGACGCGCTGGCTGACGCGCCGGCCCCGTGGCTGTTGACTGCCCGTACTGTCAAACGTATACGTCGTATTCGCCGACAAGCCCGTCACGGTCTTGCTCGTGGTACTCGCCGACACACTCCACCACGGCGACCACGTGCCACTGTCGGCACGCCAGCGATACTCATACTTCGTGATCGCCGAACCCCCATTCGACGACGGCCCATCCCAATCCAACGCCACCTGACCCGTGCTCGCCGTCGCCTCCAAGTTCCGCGGCGCACTCGGCACATTGGAACTGCCCGGCGTCGTCGCCGACCGACTCGCCGCCGTGCCAAAACCGTGGGCGTTGACTGCCCGTACTTCAAACGTATACGTCGTATTCGCCGCTAAGCCCGTCACTGTCTTGCTCGTGGATAACCCCACGCTTGACCAACTCGACCAACTACCGCCGCTGACTTGATAGCGATACTCATATCCCGTCAACGCCGAACCCCCATCCGACGATGGCGCCGACCAACTCAACGACACCTGACCAATCCACGGCGTCGCACTCAAGTTGCGCGGCATCCCCGGTGGACCGGCCGTACCCGGCGGCGTGGTCACCGTCTGACTTGCCGCCGTGCCGGCCCCCTGCGCGTTGACCGCACGCACCGCAAACGTATAGGTCGTATTATCCGCTAAGCCCGTCTTCGTCGTGGTGGTGTTCAACCCCACACTCGACCAACCATACCAACCCCCATCGCCGAGTCGGTAGCGATATTCATATCCCGTCAACGCGGAGCCACCATCCGACGACGGCGCCGACCAACTCAACGACACCTGACCACTCCCCGGTACGGCCTGCAAAGCCTGTGGCGGCCCCGGCACCACCGAACCGGACGTTGGCTGGATGCCAAACGCCTCCGCCGGCAAGCTCGCCCGGTTCCTCTTCATATGCGCGTTGGTGAACGTCCGCACCTTAAAATCGTAGGTGGTGCCATTCGTCAGGTTCGCAACTACTGCACTCGTGGCCGTACCCACACTCGTCCACTCGTCTAAGTCCGTAGCCGACCACGTACCGCCTGCGACGCGCCAGATGTAGCCGTAGTGGCTCAACGTCGAGCCGCCCAAGTCGTCCGGTCCCTGCCACGACAGCGTCACCTGGCCATCGCCCGGCGTCGCGCTCAAGTTGCGAGGACGCCCCGGTTTACTCTCCGCCACCGGCGGCGAGACCGACGGTGGCGAGACCGACGGCGTATGACGAAGAACGGTATAGTCATCTAACGTCACCGTCCCCCCCGCCATCGCACGAATGCCGCCCCAAGCATCATTATCGCCATCCGTGGTGGCTTGAAAATGGACGGAATCCTGAACGATCCCTTCGGTAATCAGAGTACCATAAACGAAAATCTCCGCACGATTATGTACCCCCTCCCGAAATTGATGGCGATCCTGCCGAGGCACAAACTCAATAACAGAACCGGCCTCTACCGTCAACGTCGCACCCGGAAAAACCACTATGTCACCGTGTAAGGAGACCGTGCCACTCCAAGTCTCTGCGCTGATGATCGCCCAATGGTGATATTCTGTAACTGATAAAGGGCTGCTACCGGGAGCGTACAAATCGCTATGGTAAAAAGGGTCGAAGACAGAGACACCCAACGCTTCGCCGCCTATTTTACCTACGGTGAATAACTTCAAACTCCCCCAACTATCCGTTTTGCTATTATAAGGCCCTTTCGGGCTTTCATTCTCACCGGGACCACTAACGGTTGGGGTCCCCCACCGTACCTGCGCCCCCAACCAACTCATGTCTGGTGTAAGGCCCATGTTATTGGTATTGGTTATATCAGGATCGGGCAACAGCACCAAGTTATAGCTTTCCCACAGGTCATTATGAGAACCATCGGCTAAAGTGCTTAGCACTAAGCCCGTATGGCTCATGTATTCCCAGTCTCCAATAACTGCCGCTTCAATTGCTTCCTCCGTTCCCTCCTGATCTGCTCCTCCCGATAATGGAAGTGCCTCCAAAAATGAGAAGAGCTCAATGTCTCCACCAATAGGATATGCAGCGTGCGAACCAGCACCTATGTAAGCTACGGGGTGGGTACGTGCCACTAGTCTTACGTCTCCTACCGCATTGAATACGAAGCTATCGGTTATCCCAGGTTTATCGCCATAATCTTTGTAGTAACTCAACCATGCCCCATGAAACCTATACTCTACACCTAGGAACTCGGAGGTAGCGGGATCCCGTGAACTGACTACTACATCAATGCCCTGCCAGTCCCCCTCATGGTTGTTCCACCAGTCATTGTATGGATAGAAGTATTTATATTCGATTACAGTGATGGTATTATACTTAGTTTTGTATTTATCAATTGTTCTCTCATATATATGTACGTAGGCGGTATTAGGGAATTTATCACCGGCGTAAGCCCCTTCGCCAAAGTAAGTGTCATCCCATACTCTTGTTCCTTTACCTGGGTAATCAAAGTAGGACACGAGAAAATATTGACCGTAAGCGTACCGTCGTTTCTTTATTAAAGGCTTTCCTATATAGTTGTCACCAAGAAAAGCAAATTTATTTTGCGAAAAATCAACTCTTGGAAATATCGGAGGATCCCAGCCAGTAAGAGATTCCCAATCAAAAACTCCTCCTATCTGTTGACCTAATTTGTTGTATAACTCAAATCGTATATAATTGGCAGATTGGGCACCGATGATGCTAACCGGTTCAGGTTTGATAACTGAGATATTCCCATAGCGTTCCCTAGTATCTTCCGTAAGGATCAAGACAGGTGAGAATTTCTTGGCCAACAGTTCGTCATTACTGGCCGCCTTCATCTCCTCTACCAAGATCATGGTGAACAGAGCGATTACTATAAGTGACATAAATCATACTTGCCTTTTGTTGAGAAACGTTCTTAAAACCCCCGGCGACCAGAAGCCTACTTTACAGGACTATCGAATGGCCTTGAATCAGAGGGATTAATTAAACGGAATAAGACGTTTTGGGCTTGACATATCTCCTTTATTTTCGTATCTTTATAGTAACAAAAGGAGATATGGAAATGAACCTAATCAGCATCTTCA
>RKRN01000149.1 GCA_007571365.1 Candidatus Latescibacterota bacterium | reverse complement strand
CCAACCCACATTGCGGGTCCTTGGCGAACGGCCCGACGGAGTGGCCCAAGCCACGGTCTCGCGGTAGTACGCAATGTATTTTTCGTCGGCGTAGTTGAGATAGGGGACCCTGACTGCGGTGTTGAGGAAAGCCCTACCCAGCCCTCGGTCATAGCGATCTTGGGGGCCGCGTAGGAAGGGAGGACGCTTTTTCCATGGGGGATCCTGCGGCGTACCGGGAGCGGGGCTGTAATAGGGTAGCGGCCCGCCGGATTCGGGGTGGCGCTGCGCCTCGGCCGGCGCGGATAAGCCAGCAGCACAAGCTAGCACAGACAAGACTACCCAGTGCTTAACAACGCGGCATTGTAGAAAACACAGCATGAAAACCCCTCGCGAGTCACGTAGGATTGGATATTGGGCGAAAATATATACTTGCCCAAGCTCGCGGGTCAAAAAAAAAAAACGGGAAGTAGGCGTCAAGCCCACTTCCCATTTTTCAAGAATCTATACAGAGACCGTTGACTACTGGATGAAGGTCTCCTTTACGCGGCCCCAAGAATTTTCTTCGACCGCAGTAGCTGTCGGACCAGCCGGCGTATCCACGAAGACCCAGTTAGCGAACTCGGATTGGTTACCACCCGCCCAAGCCACACACTGAATCTGGCCACCATAAGCGTCTTCGCCGTCGGGATCAACCAACAGCCAAGTAAAGCCCATCTCAGAACCGACCTCCGGTTTGGCAAGGAGGTTTCCATTGCGAAGGAAGGCATCCCACTCCATCCGTCCCTCAATCACGTAGTCGGCGTCGCCTTCGTCGCCGAACTCGTCGCCAGCGTCGCGGAAGCCGTACTCAAACCCTTCAATTGCGTCGGGATCGTGGACATCCACGCGCTGGTTCTGCACAGTGGTGATGTAGCAAACGGAGAGTTCGTTAGAGCCAAAAGGCACGGCCATAAAATTAACCACGTTCAGGTTGACGTACTCACCGGTCGGATCTCCACCTGGGTGATCTTCATTATTCATATCGAGATAGAGAGACATACTGTCGCGCTCCCACCAAGCACGAGCTTCCCCACCACCTTCGGTATCGCGGACGTTATCGCTGACCTCGGTGATGTAATACAACGCATCATCATCCCATGCCTGCCAGATCACCGAAGAAACATCGGCATCGGTGCGACCCTCGCCAGCTACTTCGGTCTCGCCGTTTTCATTGAGCTGATTGGTACTGACTTCGCTGGACTGCTGCTCGATATTACGCCAGCCAAATTCCTGACCATCAAGTTGGATTTGACTCGGCGAGCAATTAAATTCCAGTGCCCCAGCCCACTCGTCGGGAACCGTTGCGCGGTCGCCATCAAGCGTGGGCGGCTGGGTGAACTTAGGTAGGTCGAAGTAGCGCACCGGAGGCTGAGCACTGGCCAGCGTGGTGAAACAAAAGGCCGCGACAGCAGCCAAAAGAGCCAACTTCTTCATTACTGCATCTCCTTAGTTTAGAGTTTAGAGAAGTGGACGAAAATTTGAACGGCTCAAATTAAATTCCTGTCAAAGGGCTGTCAAGAAAAATTTGCCCCACGCAATCGTCCCAAGTATATCTTTAGCGGCGAGAGACCCTATTTACCTACAGAGCAGCCCGCCAATCGCGTCGCGCCAGATGCTGCCCGTCCACCTCGCCGGTTAGCCCAGTTTTAACAGGATCGTCACCAACAAGCCGGTTATCGCTAGAAAGCCGGTAATGCCGATGCCAATAAGCCAGCGCAGCCAGCGGGCCACTTCTTGCCGCAGCGCGGCCATGTCCTGCCGCAGCGCGGCAGTATCTTCGCGCTGGTGGGTCTCGATACGATCCAGACGGCGCTCAATGCTGTCTAAGCGCTTAGATAGCTCAACAACGACGCCTTGTAGCGGATCCGGGCTCAGTTCGGGAGGAGTAGTCATGGCCTGTGGCTCCTTTCGTTTGTAAGCAATATACTACAGGTAATCTCTAAACAGAAATACAGCTTCTCCACCACGCCCACGTATTCTTTTTTTGTGCAACACCTCGTCCTCATTGGATTAATCATCGGCCTATTCGGCAGCCAGCCCACCAACGCCCAGCCGCATATCTACACCATCGGCCTAGTCTTTACCGATCGCGTCGCGCTAGAAATGCTGCCCGTCCACCTCGCCGAGCAACATCCCCGCTTGCTGCAAGACATCGACGAAACGATCGCGGCAACTTTCATGGCCTTGGGCCGCTTTCGCACCGTGCGCTTGCAGCGCATTGACGACGCCCACAACCCGGTTGATTACATCGCCCACTTCACGCTCAACAAAGCCTATAAAACATACCACAACCAGGTCATTTACTACGCGGATGCAGGCCGCTTCGACGATTACGGACCGAGCGACGACCGCACTTATGAAGTGATCTCGCTGCCCGCCATCGTCGGCCAACTCGAAGTCAAGCTAGTGGATCCGCGCCACGACCACATTCTCTGGTCGGACTTGCGCGACTCCTCGGCCGTGATACCTTATGACAAACACCTATACCTTTATAATACTTGGAAGTATCCGGGCGCGTCCCATCCTGGTTTGACGCGCGCTTTTTTAGCCGATCTACTTCGCTTGCAAATGGCCAATCCCGCCACCGAGCGCGCACTCAGCGTCGCCGAGCGTTGGTTCATCTCCAAGCCCAGCAGCGACCTCGCCGTTGCCAAGGGGCTGTTAAAAGGGCTGGCCGACAAGCTAGCACCCGACCTAGACGCGCATCTGCCGCTAGAGGGCCGCATCGCCGCCCTCTTGTCCGCACAAAAAGGCAAACCCCACGTCCAGCTAAACATCGGCACTCGGCACGGGCTGGTGAAGCGCATGCGATTCGAGGTGTGGCGGCCTAGGCCATCGCAGCAAAAAGTAGGGCAAATAGAAGTGATTGACGTGGATTCTACCACGGCCATTGCACGGCTACGCAAACTCGATAAGAAGCTCAAAAAACGCGGGGGCAGCCTACAAATCCAAGACCGGGTCATTTCCCCCAAGCGCCCTTTGAGGAGGTCATTATGAGTAAGAACTGGGTTTCAACGCGCTTTGCCTCGCCCACGCAAGGCTTCGAGCTCAACAGTCTGGTCCGCCGCCTGCGGCGAGGCTTTGTCATCGCCCTAGTCTCTGCAGTGGCCCTCCTGCTCGTCGTCGTTGCGATCAATCCCTTTGAGGAAAAAAAGAAGAAGGCCCCCCGGCCTCTGACGACCAAATTCATCAAGCGCGAGCCGCGGCTGACCAAGCCGCTGGAGCTGCGCAAAATCCCCCAGCCCAAGCGCCAGCTCGCCCGCCGCGAAGTCCAGCTCGCGCAAGCGCGCATGGACCAAGTACAGGCTACAGCCTCGTTTAACACTCGCAGTCTGATCGCTGGTGTCAGCGGCTCGGGCATTCGCCTGTCTGGGCAAACCGCTTTCAGCCCAACGGCTACGATGACCATCGAGCCGAAGCTGACGGCCGCGGCCGTAACTAGCACTCGCACCTCCGAGCACAAGATCGACATGGGGCTAGAGATGCTCGACGTCAACAACATGGACACCGGCCGCTACCGGGCCATTATCGTCCAAGACGCCACAGACAAGCAGGCCATCAAGGGCTTTGTCAAGATGGCCCAAGTCATGTCCTCGCGAGCGTTGGCCGGCGGCACCTCTGGCTACGGCACGGTTACGCTCCGCGTTCAGACCATCGACAGAATACGCGACGTGATCAACGAGTACACCGGCCTCAAGGCCGAATTCCTCGGCTTTATTACGTTTGACGACCCTCGCCTGATGGAAGTACCCGTCATCGTTGAGCCCCAAGGGTCTCCCAACGAGACCGAAATGGCCAATTTAGCGCACTATTTGAAGTCGGGCGGCTTTATACTCACGCATATCAACGGAAAATATGCAGAAGCCCTAGAAAAATACGGCGGCTTAATCCGCGGCAAGGACTTCTGGTCCGAGCGCCTGCCAGAGGATCATCCCGTCTATACAACCTTCTTCGACCTAAGTGGAGGCATGCCTTTCGGCTATCCCCCTTCAATGGGGCAGGGTAAGTCAGGGATTAGGCCGTGGAATTACTTACGTGCTTATTACATCAATGGGCGGATAGCCAGTATCATGCCCGGCGACGGCGGCTGGGGCTGGCAAAACGACACGCGCGGCGGCGACTCGACCCGCCAGTTACAACTAGCGGTCAACATCATCATCTACGCCCTAACGCAGGAAGGGTCCATTACCCAACGCCTCATGCAGATGGTCAACTAGGCTCTGCACTTCCAAACCAACTTCAAAGCAGGTGTCCGGTTTCCAACTCCC
>RKRN01000066.1 GCA_007571365.1 Candidatus Latescibacterota bacterium | reverse complement strand
ATATAACGCTCGCCACGGCCACCCCCACCCCGACAACAGGAATCCAGTTCACAGCATGACTCTCCATCAAAACATCCTTCTTAGTACCCTCAAACGCGAAGGGCACGACTCCATGGCAGCGGAGCGCGTAACACCCGTAACTGCCTGATATAGTAAAGCCCATAATTAGTTATACAATTTTATAATATCATCAATAGATGCCTCCGCGTTGTATTGCCGCCTGCATTTGATGTTGGCGAAATCCTTCTCAATCGGGTTCAATTCGGGGGCATAGGGCGGTAAGAACAACACACTCGCCCCCGCCTGTCCGATCAAGGCGGCCGTCTTGGGGCCTTTGTGGAACGACGCATTATCCATAATCACCACGTGGCGGTCATCCAGCCACGGACACAGCATCTGCTCCAGCCACGCATCGAACACCTCTCGGTCACAAGGCCTCTCCAACAGCATAGGCGCGGTGAACCCCTCCGGAAACCGGGCAGCTATCAAAGAAGGGATCGTCCACCGATGACGAGGCCCCCTCGCTTCGACCGGGACCCCTTTGGGGCATACGCATACGGGCGAACTTCGGTTGGGGGGAACCCACGCTCGTCGATATAAACCGGTTGTTTGCCCAGTTGCCCGGTCGCTCGCTCAAGGGCGGCCAGATAGGCTTGGCGTTTTACCGGGCATTGTTCTTTATAGGTCTGCGTTTTTTTTTGCGCGTGATATTCAGCTTGGATAGAGCATAGAAGATACCGTGGGCAGGCACCCCGAAATGCTGGGCGCGCTCTTTTAAGGTGGCATCGGGACAAGCGGCGACCTGTTGCCGCAGGGCCTCATAGTCCAAGCGTCTGGGGCCTTTGGGACCCGGTTTGCCCCGGACGAAGGGGTCGGCGGCTTCCAACCAGTTATAGATCGTTCGGCGGGAAACCCCAAACAGGCGTTCGGCGGCGACTTTACGGCCGCCGTTATGGATGAAATCGAGAACGCGGCGGCGTACAGCGGTGGAGTAAGCCATAATCATAAAGGGTAACTTTTGTCATGCCTGTGCAAGCAGGCATCCAGCAAGGCCCGTTTGTAGCCCTAGTGCCGACTGGATTCCCGCTTGCGCGGGAATGACGACCGAGGGAGCCGGAAGCGTCAGACCCAGATTAAGAGTGCGTAACGTCAGTTAATAAATAGCCTTCCGACGACGATCCCGACCCCGCTGGACGCCCGCTTTCGCGGGCGTACCGGAACCGGAAGCAAGGAGAGAAGCATGTGCAGCGGCGTAAACGACAAACCCACTCGACGGAAATCAAAGGTCGCCAAAAACCCGCCGTCCACGCGGATGTCCGCAGCGATATTCCCAGCCACCTGATGACTTAGTGTAGAGCAGCGTCTAGCGTTGCTTCAACCGGCGGCGGGAATTCGATCTCGTAAAATCGGTCGGCAGCAAATGCGTAATCTTCGCCACTTTCATCCACCATGCGAATGTACCCGTGATCAGCCGCCTCCCGATCGGGAATTACGCGATACACTTTTCCGACTTCGAGAGAAGCCTCATAGCCTCCGTTGTTGAGACAAATCGCAAATTTCACTGTAAAGTGTGGTTTCTCGCACTTCTTAGATCGTCGTCGCCAAAAACCCGCCGTCCACGCGGATGTCTGCGCCGGTGACGAAACCGCTAGCTGCGTCCGACGCGAGGAATACGGCCGCGCCGACTAGCTCTTCGGGGCGGCCAAAGCGGTTCATGGGGGTATGAGAGAGGATTTGTTGGCCGCGCTCGGTGGGGGTGCCGTCGGCTGCAAAGAGCAAGCGGCGGTTTTGCTCGGCGGGGAAAAAGCCCGGGGTGATGGAGTTGACCCGTACGCCTTTGTCGGCCCACTCCCGTGCGAGGAACTGCGTTAGGTTCAATACGGCTGCTTTGGCGGCCGAGTACGCCACCACCCGCGACACCGGCAGGTGAGCGGCGACCGAGGCGATGTTGATGATGCTGCCCCGGCCCCGTGCGACCATGGCCGCCCCGAATTCCTGGCAGGGCAACAGCGCACCAGCTCCCAAGTTCAGGTCGAAACAACGCTGCCAATCGTCGGTTGCTAGCGCGGCAAAGTCTAGATCGTCGTTTAGGGTCACCTGCGGCTGGTTGCCGCCGGCCGCGTTGAGTAGCACGCTGACCGGACCCAACGCCGCGACGACCGCTTCGTGGGCAGCCTTGAGCGACGCTTTGTCCGTGGCGTCGCAAGCGGCGAAAAGGCCGGTGCCGGCGGCGGCTTCTATCGCCGCTACTCGCTTATTGCCCCGCTCGTGGTCTCGCCCCAACACGGCTACCGAGGCCCCGGCCTCGGCCAATCCTTGGGCTATTGCCCCACCCAATACGCCGGTGCCGCCGATGACTGCCGCTACTGTGCCGCGCAAATTCCATGGATTCATAGAAAACTCCTCCGGTGACCAGTGGTTAGTGCGCCCACCGGGCGAAAGGGCGGAGACTGACTACTCATTTTCAATACCCCAATGCTTTAGATACCAGTCCAATCGTGCCGCCGAACACATTGCCCCAGACGATGAGCCAGCCCAAGTGCTCGCGGATTACTTCTTCCATCATCTGTTTGACTCGGTCGGGCGTCAGCTCCTCTAGCTTGGCCTCTAGCAGCTCGTCAACCTGCGCCCGCATCGCTCCGACTCCTGGGCCCGCTTCGCCGGCCAAAAGCGGCGCGATCTCACGCCCGAACCCAATTACGAACTGCTTGACCAGCGGCTTAACCGTCTGCGCCCCCACCAATTGGAGCATCATGCCCTGTGGCGATTCCGCCAACTCCTCCAGCTTGCGGTCGATGATCGCGTCAACCTCGTCAGACGCTAGCACCTTTTGCACCTTTTCGCCCACGTCGTCTCCGGCCATCCGCTCGGCGAAGAATTGCTCCAGGTGCGCTTCGTCGAAGAAGTAGCGCATGATGGCGTCTTTGACCGCTGCCCGGATGGCGCGAAACCGCGCCGGGATGACCCCGGAACCGTACAACAAGGGAACCCGGTCGAAGAGCATCTTTACCGCCAGCCAGTTGGTCATCCCACCGGCAAAGCCAAACAACCCAACGGCCAGCACCCATTTGCTGGCATCAACCCCTTCAACGCGCCCCCAGAGACCCACCACCAACAGGGCGAGCGAAATCAGGTTGCTGACGTTGCCTTTTTCCCACCGCGTTTTCTGCATGGACTTATCGCGCCGTCTTGGTCTGCTGCTTGTCTTGGTGCCGCTCGATCCCCAACTGGACCAACCGGTCGATCAACGCCCCGTAGCTCACCCCGCTCGCCTCCCACAGCTTGGGATACATACTGATGGGCGTAAACCCCGGCATGGTGTTGATCTCGTTGACGAAAATCGCCTCGTCGCTTTCGCGCACGAAGAAATCCACTCGCGCCAATCCCCAAGCTTCCACGGCCTGAAAGGCCCGGATGCCCAACTCGCGCACGGCCTCTTGGGTGGCTGGCGAGATGCGCGCTGGAATGAGCAGATCGGAGTTGTCGTCGATGTATTTGGCGTTGTAGTCGTAAAAGTCGTTGCCCGGCACGATCTCACCGGCGATGGACGCTGCGGGCGATTCGTTGCCCAAGATCGCCACTTCGACTTCGCGGCAGCCGCTCGCTTCGGCCTCGACCACGACTTTGTAGTCGTATTGCGCGGCTTCGTCGATGGCCTGCTCCAGCTCGGCACCATTGCGGGCTTTGCTTACTCCGACGCTCGAACCGAGGTTCACCGGCTTGACGAAGACCGGGTAGTCCAGCGCGGTTGCGATCGCGGCGCGCACTCCGGCGCGGTCTTTTTGCCAACGGCTGCGCCGCACCACTTGGTAGTCCACCTGCGGTAGCCCTTCGGCTTTGAAGACCCGCTTCATCAGCTCCTTGTCCATGCCCACGGCCGAGCCGACGACCCCGGCCCCCACATAGGCTATGTTGGCCAGTTCCATCAGGCCCTGCACGGTGCCGTCTTCGCCGTAAGGGCCGTGCAAGAGCGGGAAGATCACGTCGAGCGGTTGGTCCGGCCCATCGCCTCGCTGAGCCACCAACGTGCGCGTCCCCAGATAGTCGAGCGCCACCGGCGTTAGCCCATCCTCGTGGACTTGATTGGACGCCAGCAGTTGCTGCGTGTCCGCGGCCGATAGCCAGCACCCTTCCTTAGAGATGCCGATCATTACCAATTCGTACTTATCCCGGTCAATGGCTTCCAACACTGAGCGCGCCGAAATCACCGAGACCTCGTGCTCAGCCGAACGGCCGCCGCAGAGCACCCCGAGGCGTATTTTGCGACCCATTATCTTCGTTGCTCCATAAAAAGGTTTCGTTGTTGGTGAGTTATGGCTTAGGAATGAGGTCGTAGTTCGACAAAATCCATTTGATCGCGCCCCAGATCCCACCGGCAGTGAGCAAGACGCCACTAACAGTCCAGACGATTTTTTCGATTTTCCGCTTTCCGCAGTCTTTTTTCTATATGAGGAATTGGTTTGACATGTTCTTCTAAGCGGGCGACGCGTTCTCTAATAGCTTTGACATCTCCTTGAATAGCTTTGACATCTCCTTGAATCTGGTTGAGGCGGTGCATGACCCAAGACATATCTGGTTTAGAAGATGAGACCGGCGACTTCTCCGAAACCGAGGGATCAGACGAATGCCTGCTGCTGGTTTCCGCATTATTTGCCATTTTCATTCACCTCCAGCCACTCCCAAAGTCTCTAGAGGCGAAGCCAAAATAATTCGAGACCGGGATAACGATACCGGTGCCTGATTGATTGCCGTCGTATCCGAGCCTTTGGGCCAGTTCGCGCGTCGTACCCTTAAACGAGACGAAGTGGGCAATAGGTGCCTCATCGTCGTACACGGGAACATTGAGGTTGCTGATTCTGGTGCGTAGTTCCTCGCTCGGCTGGAAAGATATGACTGCATAGATCATCGGATTGACTCCTCGCTTTTCGCTTCTTGTAAACTAGGTATCGCGCCTACTGAACACAAACGCCGCTTGCCCTCGCGGCGCCTATTACCTATCTCTCTCCACGCCCCTATTGTTCCCACTCCACGAGGATCCCATGGCCGTGAAATACCGCTACGCTGAAATGATTTGGAACGAGACGAAAGAAGCCGCCGAACAAGGCCGCGTCGCCGTGCTGCCGGTCGCCACCCACGAAGACCACGGCCCGCATCTGCCGGTGGATACGGACGTGGTGCTGTGTCACGGCATCTGCGAGCGCGCCGTGGCTCGCATCCCCGCAGAAGCCGTGCTCGTCCCGCCCGTCTCCCACGGCTACAGTCCGCACCACATGGATTTCCACGGCACCCTGACCATCGCCTGGGACACCTTCATCCGTTATGTCAAGGACGTGTGTTGCAGCTTGGCCCACCACGGCTTTAAGCGCATCCTCATCGTCAATGGCCACGGCTCCAACACCTCGCCGCTCGACTTGGCGGCTCGCCTCACCGTCCTCGAATACGAAGGCCAGATTCTCTGCGCCTCGGTCAATCACTGGGATCTGCGCCGCGCCAAAACTGTGGGCAACCAACTGCGCGACTCGTCCTACGGCGGCACCTCGCACGGTGGCGAATACGAGACCTCGCTTTACTTGGCACTCAAACCGGAACTCGTCGAAATGGACAAGGCCGTTGACGAGCGCTCGCCGCTGTCGCCGAGCTTCCGCACCGACCTGTTGGCTGGCACGCATCCCGAAGGATCGGGCGCAAGGCTGATCCCCTACTGGAGCCAGCAGACGGCCAGCGGCGTGATGGGCGACGCGACGAAAGCCACCCGGGAAAAGGGCGAGAAGTTTTTAGCCGCGGCGACCGAAGGGCTGGTAGAGCTAATCGGCGAACTGAAGCATCAGCCGATTCTGCCGCGGCGCGACCAGCATTAGGTAGGGTCTGCCCACTGGATGTCCCCGTGCAGCGGTGGGACGCCCATGCACCTGGGGCATTGCTGCGTAACATCAGTTACGAATAAGGAGCCAGTACTTATGAACCGTTGGAATTTTGAGTGGTGGCATTTTTTCGCTCTGTATGGTGCGTTGATCCTCGTCATCGCTGTGACGGCCATTATTGAGAGCGCGATCGGCGTAATAGGAGCCTATCTAACCGTCCTCGCTATGTTTTTCGTATCTGCTAGTCTGTGTTACCAAGTGCTGAAGAAGAAAGCGACAACGCAAGGAGCAAATGCCATGAGCCGTTGGCATGTTTTCGCGCTGTGCGGTGCAGCGTTGGTCATCGTCAATGCTGTGATGGCCGTTCTTGAGCAAGAGATCGGCACCATAGCTGCCTATTTGACCATCTTCTCGGTGTTTCTCGTAGCGAATCTGTTATACCATGTGCGACGAAAAAACATGGCGGACGCGGGTTGACCTTTCCCATTACCCAATCAGGAGTTTCCAATGACCCCGCAAGAAATACTCGCCGAGTTAAAGAGCTTTGACACGCCTTCGATCACCAACGTCGTCGCCACCTATCCGGGCGATCCATTGTGCTTAGGGTTATACAATCCTTGGAGCGAAAACTGGTACACCGATCAGTCGCTGCGCTGCATGTATCCCGAGCTTGGCCCTACGGTCGGCTATGCGGTTACTTGCACGTACGGTCTGCCTGACCCCAATTACAGCGGCGTCAGCTTCATGGACGTTCTCGACGCCCTCGACGCCTCGCCCAAGCCGACGATCTTGGTATTTCAGCAGAAGTTCCCGCCGGAGATTGCCGGCAAGGTTGGCCTAGCCGGTGGCAACATGACCACCGCTATGCAGGCCATCGGCTGCGTCGGCGCGATTTCCAACGGCCCCTCGCGCGACATTGACGAGATCCGCCCGATGAAGTTCCAGTACTTGCTCAGCGGTGTCACCGCTGGTCACGGTGCTCAAGCTGTCCACGCGGTCAATGTGCCGGTCGCGGTCGCGGGCATGGATGTGGCCCCGGGCGAGATCATCCACATGGACGAAAACGGCGCGGTGAAATTCCCCGCCGACAAGCTCGGCGCAGTGCTGGAAAACGTCCGCGCCCTGCAAAAACACGAGACTGAGCGCATGGCTCGAATGCGCCAAGCCACCTCCGCGGCCGAACTGCGGGCCATTTTCGGCGGGCACTCGTACGGCACCGAGGAAGAGAAATCGTGAGTCGAGGTAATATGAGGGTGCTTCCTAAAGGTCGCATGGATGGGTTATGCCCGATACAGTCTGACCAGCGCGGCCGTATCCTCTCCACTGCACTGCGGCCGTGGCATGGATGTTGCTTTATCTGGTGCGGGGAGTTTCGCGTTGGTCGCGCTTTACGCTGAGGAGGTTGGACCGTGAGTGAGCATCATCCGATACCAGAACGTCCGTATCCGTTAGACCACGAGGGGCGCATTGCCCGATTAGAGGGCATTGTCGAGCAAATTGACGTGCGGCTGAGTCGCATGGAAATCAAAATCGACGCCACCCGCGAGGCACTTGATGGCAAAATCGACGCCACTCGCGAGGCGTTGGAAACCAAAATTGACCGATTATACCGCTGGGTTGTGCCGCTCCAGATAACGACGATTTTAGCCATTGTCGGGTTAGCATTCAAGGCGTTTAGCAACTAGCTCTGACTTCTTTTTTATCTGGGCCAATTCGCGTCCCAGCCGCCGGTGATCGGGCCGGCAATCCGAATCAAAGTTGTGCTAATAGCGCAATGCCGCGTTGTCCCACCGCAGCAACGCATCTTGGGCCCGCCATTGGGGATGCGCTTGGTCGGTGGCAGCGACACCCTTAAACCACTCGGCACAACGCGCATCCAAAGGACGCATACTCATCAACGCGCCGAGGGCGTTAAAGCGCACAAAAGGTTCGGCATCGGTCAGGGCCTCTACTACCCGTTCCTCTGCACTGCACGCCTCCCGGCATGGGTATGTATATTTGGACCAATTCAGTTCTTACCTATCGATTGTGAAATTCGCTTTGGGTTATCATCAAAACTGAGTTCTTGGCATCCTCTTTTATTAGGACTCGGACTGGGACCGGAAAACGAGATTGATATGCTGCGAAGTCACTTGACGTTGGTGCTGCGAAGTCTATTTCGATACAAGATGCACTCATCTATTAGTGTGTTGGGGCTCGCGATCGGTTTTGCCTGTTTCATTATCGTGTTTGTCTTTATTGTGCATGAGATGGACTACGATACCTTCCACGAAAACGCGGAGCGTCTGTATCGAGTTAGAGGGGATTTGATCGAAAAACGAACAGGCATTCGGCGTAGTTTTGCTTCAGCCGAGCACGACATGGTCTCCTTGTTGAAAAGTAATTTTCCAGAAATCGAAGATATGGTACGCGTCCGTCGCTACAGCGAGAGTATATCCGTTCACTATCAGGACAAACACTTCTTGGAGGATCAGATTTATTTAGTAGATCCGGCGTTTTTTGAATTTTTCTCCTTTCCCCTGTTAGAAGGCGATGCACAAACGGTTCTAGAGGCCCCTAGGTCTGTTGTATTGACGGAACACATCGCCTCGAAATACTTCGGGAGCGACAGCCCTGTGGGTAAAACTCTACGTATGGGAATACTCGAATGTCTTGTTACGGGCGTGGTTCAAGATCGCCCGTCTAATACCCACTTCAAATTTGATTTTGTCGTGTCGATAAATAACTTCAAATTCTCTAGAGGTGATGGGTACCACACTTACATTCGACTGGGCAAAAACGCCTCACCCGAGGCTTTGGAGAGCAAGTTTCCCGACTTTTTGGAAAGGTACAAAGACAAATCAGGGAAATGGGAGAGGCAACTTTTTCTTCAACCAGTACAAGACATTCATCTCCATTCTCATTTCGAGCGGGAACTGAGCCCCAACCAAGACACCCGATACCTGTATCTTTTGCTGGGCATAGCATTGATAGTCTTACTTATTGTGTGCATCAATTACGTCAATACATCAACCTTTAGATTTACTCAACGGGCGAAAGAAGTAGGCCTGCGAAAGGCCTTAGGCAGTGTGCATTCGCAATTGATTCAGCAGTTCTTAGGAGAAACGCTGCTTTTGACGTTCTTTGCGTTTTTGATCGGTCTAGTGCTGGTCCTGTGTTCATGGTCTTATGTAAGTAGATTCTTTACGGATGTAGAAATAGATGCTTTTCACCTTGCGACAGACTATGGCCTCTGGCTGTTCGCTACTATCGTATGTACAGGTCTGGTTGCTGGTTTGTATCCTGCCTTTTACTTGGCCAAGTTTAACCCTTCGGCTACTTTGGGAGGACACATTCAAATTAGTGCCACGGCCGATTTTCTTAGAAGAACATTGGTCATCTTCCAATTCGCACTCTCCATTGTTCTCCTTATCACTACACTCACCTTGCGCCATCAACTAGCATTTATGCGAAGTCACGACGTAGGGTTTGATCGGGAACAGGTGGTCGTCATTCCCGCGAAGGTCTTCCAACCAGAGCGCATTGCCGAGTATTTACAGGATCCGAGAATCTTGAACATATCAGGTACTTTCGGATCACCCGGTGTATTAGATGATTCGGCTTGGATTATTCCAGAGGGACAGGATAAGGTACGTATGAATGCTATTGATGTCGGTTATACCTATCTGGAAACCATGGGTTTGGAGCTTGTCGCCGGGCGCAACTTTTCGGCAGACATCCCCTCGGATGAGCATGACGCCTTCATCATCAACGAATCGGCCGCCAAATTCTTAGGGTGGGAAAACCCGGTCGGTAAACTCTTGGAAAATGCCTCCATGCCCCAGCGTCAGTCCGCTTCAAGCAAGGTTATCGGCATCGTCAAGGATTTTCACTACCAGTCTTTGCACCATTCCATCGAACCGCTGGTAATTGGTCTGCGATGGGAGCGGAACTCGCTTATTATAAAACATCTTACAGTTAGAATAGACCTAGGAGATGTACCCGGTGCCTTGGCGTTTCTTGAAGCCAAAACGCACGAGTTCGCTCCTAATGAGCCCTTTCAATACTACTTTCTTGACGAAGTGTTCGATCAATTCTACCGCGAAGAAGAGCGGATCGCCCGTCTAATCGGCTTTTTTAGTACGCTGTCTATTATGATCATTTGTTTAGGGGTGTTGGGGCTGGCCTCTTTTTCGGTTGAACAGCGTCTGAAGGAAATCGGTATTCGCAAAGTGTTGGGTGCTTCTTCCTCGGGCCTTGTGTATTTGCTGATGAAACCCGCCCTAGTCTGGCTGGTCGTCGCCAATCTGATTGCTTGGCCTGTCGCTTATATGACCAATCAAGCGTGGCTACAGCATTTTGCGTATCGAATCGATGCCGTTGGCTGGGCATTTTTGCTGGGCAGTCTAATTCAGGGTCTGACCGTTGTAATCACCATCGTCTTGCAGACGGGCAAAGCGGTGCAGATTAACCCAGTGCAGACACTCAGGAGCGAATAGGGGTTATGGGAAACAGGGTAAAAACTATAATCGAGAAGGATCTTACGGACGAGTGGAAATCATTCCGTTAATCCCCGAACGCGACGTAGCGATACAGCAGGCACGGGTCGAGCAAAACTGCGATCCATATTCCCAAGCACGGGCTTGTCTCCTTTTAGGTCGCTATTACAAGGAACAAGGGAAACTCGACAAAGCCGAAGAGCTTTATCAGAAAGCCCTTGCGAAAGCACGGCAGTTGCAGGTGCCTGAGCTAGAAGCCGATGCGTGTAGCGGCTTGGGACTTATGTATCAAATCAAAGGGCGGATGGACAAGGCGGTTGACCATCTCAATACAGCCTTTGCGATCAACAGCCAACGCCGCGACAAGGAACGTCTGGCCGTCAGCTATAGCAATAGAGGCTTTGTCGCCCAACTCCAAGGAAAAATCGCCGAGGCGCAAGAGTTGCACACTCGCGCTCAGCAACTCCATGAGGCGTCGGGAAACAGGGCCTATTGGGCGGAAGAATGCGGCAACTTGGGACAGTTGGCCCTCCAGCAGAACAAACCGGAGGAAGCCGAAGCCTACTTCCAACGGGGGCTCAACGTGTGCGAGGAACTCGGCGATCAGCTAGGTCTTTCCGGCCACTATCAGGGCTTGGGTAGGGTCTATCTGGCGCAGAAGCGTTTGACCGAAGCCGAAGACATCCTCAAAAAGGGCCTTGAGATCGAAGAACGCCTCCAGCGCGACGAGGGATTGGCTCATCATTACAGTGTCTTGGGGGGTGTATATAGCCAGACGGGGCGGTTTGCTGAGGCGGAAGAAATGTATCGCCGGACGCTGACCATTCAACGAAAATTAGGCCATAAACAGTTTGAGGCTTGCTCCTTGGGCGGTCTGGGGCAGATGCTACGGGAGCAAGGCGATACGCAAGAAGCGGCGGCGTTGTTGCAGCAGGCGAAGGCCCTGTTTGGCGAGATCGGCGACAACAAAGGCCAAGCCATACAAGCGGCTGTTTTGGGTGACACCTATATGGACGCTGAAAATTTTAGAACGGCAGAGGAGGCGTATCGGCAAGCGGTGCAGCTATTTGAGAAAGTATCGGACTTGGAGGCTGTGGCCGGTGTTAGAGTGCGCTTGGGGCGGGTTTATGCGTCGAATCAGGCCCCTTTTGATGCTCTACTTCAGTGGCGGCAGGCCCTGGCACTTTACCGCGAACTTCAGCAAGACGACAAGGTTGAGTTCATAGAAAAGCTGCTGCGAACGAGCGGCCGGCTGTAAGGACAAAACAGTGTTAAACGCAATACGACAGCGGACCGAAGCCGGACTCCTCAAAGTCATCCGATATTTCGCGGAAAAGGAACGCTCACATCAGATCAAGCGCAACCGAGTTTCCATCCTGATCTTTTTTCACGGTTTTGATAGCACTTCCACGCATCGTGCTTTGGTGGTGGGGACGACGCTGCGCCGCCGAGGATACCGCGTCGATTTTGCAGGTACTGGATCGTTTGCCGACCAAATCCGCCAAGCGGACTTCCCGCTGCACGACCTCGATACGCCGATACAAGACTTGGGCGTAATACTGGATTTCGGTTTAGACGAAACGGACTGCGATTCACGCATCGCGCAAAGCACGGAAGTTGAGCGAACACTGATTCGCCGCCTGAAGCCAGATCTTACTATCGTAGATTCTCGTCCTACCCTGCGATTGGCTGCGGCCTTAGAGGGTGTTGATGTGGTTTGGATACAGTCGGCCTATACCATGCCTGAATACGCCCACTCGATTCGTTTCCCTGAGTTCGTGCGTACTTGGGATGACCTAATCAAACGCACCGCAAAGCGAGAAGAGACTTCTGGGACATTATCTAGGGAAATGTATCTGATCTGCGATATTCCAGCGGTTCACCCACTGAGACCGGAGACGCCTGCCAACTACTTTTTCGTTGGACCGTTGCTTGAGAAACTCGATACAGAGGAACAAGGCTATAGGGTGCGGGAAGGGGTGTACTGGGATCTCAGAACACTGGGAGCCGATTGGGCCTCCATTCAAGAGGCCGTGCAAAAGTTGGGGATGCACGGGATTCGGCAGTGGGTAGTTCCACCTGTTGGTGTGTGTGTTGACCCAATAGAAAACTGCGAAATTGTCGATTCGAGTTTTGCACGGCAGGCCGCTTCCGAAGCGGCCATCTTTGCCGGTGGTGGAAATCACGGATTCTTCTACCAAGCTCTGTTCAAGGGCATACCGGTCATTGGGCTGCCCACGAACTTTACGCAAGATCATTTCATCGACCGCCTGCAAGCTCTAGGGCTAGGAGTCAAACTAAGCTACCGCGACTTTACCCAACCGACGGCTCTCGTTCAAAGCGTTGAGGGGCTGTTGAGCCAATATGCGATATTCGCTAGGCGATGCTGTGCGTTTGCCGCCGAGATACAACAATGGCAGGACGCGGATCGCGTCGCCGATGTAGTTGATGAGTACTGGCTTCGCCGCTTTGAAGAAGATCGGCTCGATCCATATTACCATATATCCCACCGCGATTTTGTCCGGCAGTTGTCGTTGAGCACACGGCTCAGCGATAAGCAGGTTGAAGGGATGCTCAAGAGCGGGCGCAAGCACCAGATGCCGCATGAAGTGAGGCAAGACGGCATCTGGTACGATCGCCTCGACTCGTGGAACTGGCTGTACAACAATGACGCTCGCTTTTTTGCTTATGATTATGAAGCGCGTGAGGAGATGCGCTCGTTCTTCATTAGCAAAAAAAATGGTGTGATCCATTCGGCCATGGAGAACCAACGTTTGCGGTTGACATACACCGTTACTCTGTCTGCTGCCGAGGATACAACACACAATGCGCGGATATTCCTGCCGTACCCAATAACCACTGACTTTCAGAAGGATATAAAGCTGCTATCTTGCCATCCGGCGGGAATGCAAGACCATTTTTTGCCATACTCAGGTTTTTTTTATGGTTATCCTGCGGTTTGTGACTTTAGCTCCGGTGAGGCATATACGTTTTCTTATGAATGTGAATTGACGGTTCATGCGAGATCAATGGGTCGAGCAGCAGAGGTTCTCACAGTCGAACAGCTTGAGGATTATACTACTATTGATGAATCCTTGGCCGAACATTCGCTTATCCGCCGTTGTTGGGAGGATGTGGGTACAGACCGAGGAGCGAACGACTTGGAAAAAGCCCGTCTTTTGTATGACTATTTGGCCAAAAATAAGCACTTTAAGAAAACCAAAGACAACTGCCAATGCTATCGGTGTAGCACCCTAAAAGCAATGACGGACGACGGTGGACATTGTATCACATTGGCTCGTGCTTTTATTACTCTTTGTCGTCTGCAAAAAATACCAGCCCGCGAGCAAACTGGAGCCATAGCAGTCAACCCTCTGGGGCCACGCCGGTACGAAAACCGCACGTACGACGAAGTGGCGTTTGGGCATACATGGGCTGAGATCTTTATCGCGGATTACGGGTGGCTCCCTGTGGAATTTCACGGTATCACTATTGGTACGCCAGCACTGACGGAGGTCAATGTGCAAAGTGAGGCGTTACGCCATAAAGTCTTGGAGAATAGCGAGCCCTACTTTGACTTTTTCTTTGGCCATTTGGATTGCTTCCACATTGTCTGCTCAAATGCTGTGGCCAAGGAAGTGCCGCAAGTCGTGGTATGGGAAGATACAGATGATGGCCTCCCTCGCGTTCATCGGCCGGATTCGCTGCGGGAGGAATGCCGCTTGGTCTTTGAGTGTATATAAGGGCGTTGGTTAAATGGATATTTCCGTTGTCATTGCCACACACAATCAGCGCGAGCGGTTGCGGCTTGTTTTAAGCGGATTAGCCGTTCAAACCTTCTCTAAAGGCCAGTTTGAGGTTATCGTGGTGGATGATGGCAGCACGGACGGGACGGGCGATTTTCTACAGGCATATAGGCAAATTCCCATAAAGGTCATTTCCTTGAATACCAGTGTAGGACGCTGTCGTGCGCGGAATATAGGCATAGACCAAGCGCGGGGAGATTTGGTTGCCTTTTTAGATGGAGACGCGCTACCGGGTCCCGATTGGTTAGCTCAACATTGGCACCTATTTCAGCATTACAACGGCGTAACGAGTGGGTTTGAGTACTGCTTGCCCTGCTTGGAATACGTCGAGGATCCATATAGTGGCCTTCCTTGGGAGGATGTTCCGGCTGCTGTGGCCCAGATTATACGGATGCATCCAGAACAGTTTCGGGTGACCGAAGCAATGATCCAGGCCGACTTCGGCACGATAGATCGACTCGCCCAAGAAGGGGGCTATCCTTTCCCAGAGTTAAAACAGATGCAAGACCATGTACAAGTGCTCTTTGACCGAATACCCGACTCGCTGATAGGTTGGATCAGTTTTTATTCACATAATGCCTCTGCCCCTCGTACCGCCCTTGAGGAGGTCGGTGGGTTTGACGAAGAGATGCTTCACTCGGAAGGATGGGACTTAGCTTATCGCCTCATGCAGAATGGGTATAAGATGTGCTTTGCCGCCGAGGCGCAGAGCTATCACCTGTATCACCACCACGACTTCTTCAGCCCGCAAAATGCGTTCGCCGAATCGCAAAAACGGCATAGGGCCGTAGCCCACATGGCAGAGAAGAATGACGATCCCAAGCTATATCTAATTGAATTTTGGCTGGCCTCTCTATGGCCAGATCCCTTGATACCAGAGGAGATGCGTCTGCCTGACCTGCTCGCGTTTCACGAAACGCATCAGACCATTTCGAGCAGCGAAATGGCGGAGCGGGCGTTGATGCTGGACCTCCATCCTTTGAGAAGGGGTATGCGCCGATGAGATCTTGGAAAGTACCGCGAAGGAGAAGCTGGTCTTGCACCTAGCTCTGCTGGTGCTGTGGTCGGTTGCGTCCCGTTACCCTACCGGGCTGGCCGTGCACGCAATAAGAAGCTGTTGAGTTATTCGGCATGCTCCACGGAAAAAGGCTACTTCCTCCTAGGAGAGCGGGTGTCTCGCCCGCCTCAACGACGCAGCCCAAACCCGACAGAGCTAAAAAAAATAAGCCGAGGCCGGCAGAGCAGCCCGGATGGCTATAGAGCGTTTTTAACGCAACAGCTTCTAAGTTCGGCACAAGTCCGCCGTGGCTGTTCGCCGCCAAGGTCCCTATAGCACTTGATAGGTTTGGGGATAAGCTGCTGCCAACGCCGCTTGCATGTCCTCCGGCGGCTCGGCGGTAAATTCCATCATCTCGCCGGTGGTCGGGTGTGCAAAGCGCAGCTTCTTGGCGTGTAGGGCTTGGCGTTTGATCAAGCTCAGCATCCAGTTGGCCTGACGCCGATACTCGGGCCGCACCCCTCTCGCTTGGTCGCGGCCCCCGTACACCGGATCGCCGAAAACCGGATGGCCGATATGGGCCAGATGGACGCGAATCTGGTGCGTACGGCCCGTTTCTAGCTGGCACTCGATTAAGGTGGTAAAAGGATAGCGTACGACGACCCTGAAACGGGTCGCTGCATCCCGCCCGCCTTCTACTACGGCCATCTTCTTGCGATTCTTGGGATGACGCCCAATCGGTGCTGCGACCCGCCCGCTTGCCCCGTGCAAGACGCCCCACACCAAGGCTAGGTAGCGGCGTTCAATCTGGTGCGTTTGGAATTGGGCTGCTAGTGCCCGGTGGGCCGCGTCGCGCTTGGCCACTACGAGTAAGCCGCTGGTTTCCTTGTCGAGCCGGTGGACGATCCCCGGCCGCAGGATGCCGTTGATGCCCGACAGGTCGCAGCAGTGGTGCAACAGCGCACTGACGAGGGTGCCCTCGGTCGCGCCGGGGGCTGGATGCACGGTCATGCCGGCCGCCTTGTCGACGACCAGCAGGTCGTCGTCGTCATACGCAATGGACAAGGGCAACGGCTCGGGGCGTGCGGCTAGCGGCTCGGCCTCGGGCAGTTCGATGGTGATTTCGTCCCCGGGCTGGACCAAATAAGCCGGGCGCGTCTTTTTGCCGTTGACGCAGATCGCGCCGGCCTTGATGAGTGTTTGGATGCGGCTACGCGAATGTTGGGGACAGTGGGTGCGAAGGAAAAGATCGAGCCGCTCGGCGGCTGATTCGACGGGGACGGCGAGGTCCATGGGAATTTACGGCTGGACTGTTTCCTCTTCGGGTGCCGGGGAGGACGGCTGCTTTGGGCATCCGTCGGTCTTTTCGCGGCGCGAGTAGCCCAAAAGCAAGAGCAAGACGCCGACGGTGACAAAGGAATCGGCAAAGTTGAAGATCGGCCAGCGCAAATCCCCAAAGCCGAAGTCTAAAAAATCCACCACGGCCCCCAAGTACAGGCGGTCGATGATATTGCCCACAGCACCGCCCAATACCAAGCAGAGGGCTAAACGCAAAAGCCGTTCGTTGGCGGCGAGCGAGCGATAGAGGTACACGAGGATGCCGAAGGCGAGGAACGAGAAGGCCGTGTGCAGTAGCGGGCTGCCCAGATTTAGCCCGAAGGCCGCGCCGGGGTTGTGGATGTAGGTCAGGCGAAAAAAGTCGCCCCATACAGGATCGGACTGGTGTAGTGCCATAGAGCCGCGGACGATGAGTTTGCTCGCTTGATCGATGGCCACGGCTAGGGGTATGATCCACAGAAACTTCACTCTAAATCCGCTGCCTCTTCGCGTTTGGACTTGCAGCTAATGCACTGGGTGGCGGTGGGCACGGCCTCTAAGCGGCCGCGGCCGATTGGCCCCTTACAGGTGCGGCAGATGCCAAAGGTGCCGTCCTCAATGCGTTGCAGGGCCTCGTTTAAGTAGTCGATGTAATCGCCTCCGCGCTGGGCGAGGAGCAGGGATTTCTCGCGCTCCATAGCGTCGGTTCCGTGGTCGGCCATGTGCAGCGAATAGGTCGAGCGGTCCTCGGAGGCTGTTTCTCGGGCGTCGTTGCGCGAGGTATTTTCGATGGCTTCGACGTCGGCCGAGGTCTGGGCGATTTTTTCGCGGAGCAATTTTTTGAAAAAATTGAGGTCTTTTTGGTCCATCTGTTTGGATTGGTCGTTCATTTTTTCTCTCTTCTTAGGCTCTAACGATGGCAATGGTGCTATCGTGGCCGTTGACCTGCCGCTCCTGTTGCAAGAGCACCTCTTGGGGCCGGGGCCGCTCTCCGGTGTGGAGGGCCAGCGCTAGGATCTCGGTGGCGATGTACAGGCCGTGCTGCTGAACCGCTTCCTCCAAGGCGGCCGCGCCTTGCACCCAGACGTGAATGCGGTCAGCCACATCCAGCCCGGCCTCTTTGCGCATGTTCTGCACGCGGTTTACGAATTCGCGCGCCGTGCATTCGGCGATTAACTCGTCGTCGAGTTGGACATCCAACCCCACCCCGAGATTGTTGTCGAGGGCTACCACCACGCCTTCTTTTTCGCGGCGCTGCACGACGATGTCGGCCAGCCCAATTTCGCCGTCGGCCACCGCGAGTTGGCCACCGCTTTTGAGGAGTTGTACCTCCTCAGCGGTCAGGGCTTGGATGCGAGCGGCGACTTTTGGCATCTGCTTGCCAAAGCGCGGCCCTAAGGCGCGGAAGTCGGGCCGGTAGGAAACTTCGCTGAATTCGGTCTCGTCTTCTACCAGCACGACCTCTTTGACGTTGAGTTCGTCGGCGAGCAAGTCGGTCATCTGCGCTAGCCCGTGGCGACTGGCTTTGTTGGGGGGCAGCAGCCACAGGTGCCGCAGCGGCTGGCGCACCTTGAGCGCGTGCTTGCTGCGCAGCGAGCGGCCCAAGACCACGGCCCGCGTCACCAATTCCATCTGCTGCTCTAAGGGGGCATCGCGCAAGTGCTCGTCGGCCTGTGGCATGTCGCACAGATGGATGCTTTCGGGAGCCGCGGGATCCACGCAGCGCACTAAGTTCTGGTAGATACTTTCGGTGATAAAGGGCAAGACCGGGGCTAGGGCTTTGATGAAGGTCACCAGCACGCGATAGAGGGTGTCGTATGCGGCCTGCTTGTCTTGGTCGTCCTCGGACTTCCAGAAGCGGCGGCGGCTGCGGCGGATGTACCAGTTGGTCAGCTTCTCGATAAAGGCCACCATCGCCGGCACCGTGCGATAGAGCCGGTAGGCTTCCATCTCGGCATTGAGATCGCGGAGCAGGGTCTGCAACTCCGAAACGATCCAGCGGTCGAGGCGGTGGTCAAGCGTCTGGGCGCGGCTGGCGCTTGGCGTCCACCCGTCAATGGTCGCGTAGGTGACGAAGAAGCTATAGGCATTCCACAAGGGAATGATGACATCGCGCAGACTCTGCTTGATGCCCTCTTCGGTAAAGCGCAGCTCCTCGGCCTTCATGGCCGGTGAGTTGAGCAGATAGAGGCGCAGGGCGTCGGCTCCGTAGGTCTCGAGCATCTCAGCCGGATCGGGATAGTTCTTCAGCCGCTTGCTTAGCTTGCGTCCGTCGGCCGCTAGCAGCATACCGCCGACGATGCAGTTGTGGAAGGCCGGCTTGTCGAACAGGGCTGCGGCGAGGATCGTCAAGGTGTAGAACCAGCCTCGGGTCTGGTCGAGGTTTTCGGAGATGAAGTCGGCGGGAAAAGAGGCCTCGAAGTCTTGGCTGTGGCCAAAGGGGTAGTGGTTTTGGGCGTACGGCATGGACCCAGACTCAAACCAGCAGTCGAGGACTTCGGGTACGCGCTGCAGCAAGCCGTTCCCGGACGGCGCTGGAATTTCGAGGTCGTCGATAAAGTGCTTGTGCAAGTCGTCCACGTCGCGGCCGGTGAGTTCGCACAACTCTTGGCGGCTGCCGACGCACACGGCTTCGCCCGTTTCCTCGTTGCGCCAGATCGGCAGCGGCGTACCCCAGTAGCGGTTGCGGCTGACGGCCCAGTCCGGCGCCGACTCGACGCCCTTGCCGAAGCGGCCCTCGCGGATGTGTTCGGGAATCCACCAGATCTGCCGATTGGCGGCGAGCATCTTTTCCTTTACTGCGCCTTCGATTTTTACGAACCAAGTGGAAATCGTGCGGTAGATGAGAGGCGAATCGCAGCGCCAGCAGAATGGGTAGGCGTGCTCAACCGAGCCTTCGGCGAATAGCTGGCCCGCGGCGCGCAAGCGGCGGATGATAGGCGTGTCGGCGTCCTTGACGAAAGTGCCCGCAAAGTCCGGCAGCTCGTCGGTGAAGCAACAGTCGGCGTCGATGGGGCAGGCCACGGGCAAGCCCTCGGCCAGACCAAGTTGGTAGTCGTCTTCGCCGAATCCCGGGGCAATGTGGACGATGCCGGTGCCGTCGTCGGTGGAGACAAAGTCGGCTGTTACGACGCGGAAAGCACCCTGTTCGGCGCGGTCGGCGAAGTAGGAAAACAGGGGCTCGTAGCGCAGCCCGACGAGATCTTCGACGGCGACGGGTGTTACCGCGGCGATTTCGCTGTCGTGCCGGCGGAAGAGGCCTTCAACGAGGGAAGCAGCGAGAACTAACTGCTCCCCGTCGCGGGTGGTGACGCACACGTAGTTGATGTCGCGCCCGATGGCCAAGCCCATGTTGGAGGGCAGAGTCCACGGAGTCGTCGTCCAAGCGAGCAGGGACCGGCGTGGCTCACCGACGACGCGGAAGCGCACTGTAATCGACGGATCCTGAGTATCTTGGTAGCCTTGGTTGACCTCGAAATTCGACAGCGGGGTCGCGCAGCGGGGACAGTAGGCGAGGGACTTGTAGCCCTCATAGACAAGTCCCTTGTCCCACAGCGACTTGAACACCCACCACACGGACTCCATGAAATCGGGGTCCATCGTCCGGTACTGGTGATCCCAGTCAACCCAGCGCCCCAGCCGCTCGATCAGCTTTTGCCACTCGGCCGTGTAGCGCAGCACCAAGTCTCGGCAGGCCTCGTTGAACTGAGATACGCCGTAGGCGAGAATGTCGCGCCGCGACCGCAGCCCGAGCTGCTGCTCGGCTTCGTTTTCGACGGGCAGGCCGTGGCAGTCCCAACCCCAGCGCCGCTCGACCCGGTAGCCGCGCATCGTCCAGTAGCGGGGCACCACGTCCTTAGTGATGGACGCCAGCAGATTGCCGTAGTGAGGCAGGCCGGTCGCAAAGGGCGGCCCGTCGTAGAACCGAAAGGGTCGCTCAACCGAGCGGGCATCAACGGATTGGCGATACAGGTCTCGGCGGTGCCAGAATTCGAGGATGTGGCGCTCCTGAGCGGGAAAATCGACTTGGGACGAGACTGGAGCAAAAGGGGTTTGCGGTGCCATGCTCATTCAGCTACGGGGAAGATATTGTGGAGAAAGACGACGACGAGCTTGAGCAGAAAAAATAGGACTATCGGCGTAAAGTCTATGCCGGTTGACCAAAAAAACCTCGGCAGGAAGGAGCGCACTGTATCGAGGGCTGGATCGGTGACGCCGCGCAGGAATTGGACGAGCGGGTTGTGGGGGCTGGGGTTGAACCACGAGATCAGCACCCGGACGAGGACCACATAGCTGTAGAGCTCGATGAGGGTGATGAGGAGGCCCTTGACGTCGGTAAAAAAACCGCCGGAATCAAACACGATTATCTCCTGTGTATCAGGTCGGCCGCGGGCCGAAAATCGCCGTGCCGAGGCGCAGCAGGTTAGCCCCTTCGGCGATGGCGAGTTCAAAGTCGCCGCTCATGCCCATGGATAGGTAGTCCATAGATACGCCCGCAAATTCGCACTCGGCGATTCTTTCGCCAAGCTCGCGCAGAGTCCGAAAGCAACCCCGGACGGTGGCTTCGTCCTCGCTGTGGGCGGCAATGGTCATCAGGCCGCGGATCCGCAGGTGCGTCAGAGGCACGAGCGTTGCGACTAGATCGACGAGTTGGTCGGGAGCCACTCCCGCTTGGCTCAGGCTACCGGCCGTGTTTACCTGCAAGAGCACCTCGCTGGTGCGCCCGGCCTGCTCGGCCCGGCGGCTGAGTGCTCGCGCTAGCCGGGCGGAATCAACCGAATGCACGAGGTCGAAAAGCTCGCTGGCCCGCCCGGCTTTATTCGTCTGCAAGTGGCCGACAAAGTGCCAAGCGAGCGGCGCGGCGACCTGCGGGCGCTTGACCGCTGCTTCTTGGATGCGATTTTCGCCCACGAGGCGCAAGCCGCAGGCGTAAGCCGCTTCGATTTCGCCGGCACTGCGCGTTTTGCTGACGGCGACCACCTCAATCGCGCTCGCTGCGCGCCCGCTGCGCTCGGCCGCCCGCTCAATGCGGGTGTGTAGTAATTCCCAGTTGTCGCGGATGTGGTCCATACAAAATATCTAGACCATTGAAGATACAACTCCGCCTAGTTGGACACAAACCAACAGCGGCTTGGCTCAGGCCGACGCGCCTTCTGCGGAGGGGTGGGCTTTTTCCGCGGAGACAAGGTTCGCATCTACGAGTAATGCTAAAAAAGAAAAAAGCAGGGTCGAAACGAGAATGTCCAAGAGCACGGCCTGTGCCAGCAGACCCTCGGCCCCTACGTAGGGGGCCAGCCCGTGCGGGCCGCAGAACAACTCGAACAGCAACGCGCCGCGCGGCAGGAGCCGCCAGCCAATGCGCCATCTTGGATGGTAGCCAAGTAGCGGGTAGTACGCTATGGGTGCCAGTCCCCGCAAAAGTAGCGGCACGGTCACTAGGACGAGCGTGGCCTCGTATAGCCCGTCCGCGGACGGCCACAGTGCGCCGAGATTGAGCGCGGTCCCCACGAGTGCGAAAAAGAGTATGAAGGCCACCGGTGCGCCCCGGTGCAGCAGCAACCGCACGCGACGGCTTTGCTGCTTGTCCTGCACGAGGCCCGCTACCAGACCGCAGGGCAGGGCCATCAGCCCGAGGGTATCTAGTGCGAGAGCTGTTAAAAAAAAAGCACCGACTAGACCGGAGACTATAGTCGCGCTTGGCGTGGCGAACCGCCTTAAAAGACGCAGCCCCAGCCCCAGCCCGCCACCAAATACGAGCGATAGGCCGACGCGCCCGACCCAGCCCGAGGCTCCCGTTTCCAGCAAGACCAGTGCTCCAGCCAACGCCCCGAGGGCGCAGCCCGTGCCTAGCACGGCCAGCACTAGGGCGCCGCGGCGGCCAAATTCCGGGATCCCGGTGAAAGGCCCCCATAAACCGGCTAATGCGCCGAGCAGTACGGCTTGCTCCCAAGGCAGCCCGAGCAATGTGGTAGCCGCAGTCACGGCGGCAAAGACCAGCGCGGTCGCTGCTGCTACCCACCCAAGCGTACGCCAAGCGTACGTTGGCCATACTACGTGCAGCCCTACTTGGAAGCCGACTCCGAGGCCGGCTGCGAGAAAGAGCAATTGGTACAGGGAGAGTGCGCCTAGCTCGACGAGCTGCAAGCCGCCAGTGCCCAGCAACATCCCAGCCCCGATCCATCCCACCAGTGCTGGTAGGCGGCTCGCCTGCGCCAATTGGCCGCCAACCGCAGCCAAGAGAGCCAGCGCACCTAGCATCCACACGGCGTCAAAGGGGCTGGAGCGATTCTGCGGCAGTCCGCAGTAGATCAACAGCAGGACGAAGGCAGCTACTACTATCGTTTTCATGGCGAGAGACGGCCCCGCCTGACTAGCTTTATTTGGCCTTTTCAGCCGCGGCCCGCTGTTGGCCTAGATAGAGCACCGGGCTGGCGACGAATACAGATGAATAGGTGCCGACCACGACGCCGATCATCAAGGTGATGGTAAAATCGCGGTTAACTTCGCCGCCAAAGAGCATCAGTATCAGCACGGCTAAGAGGGTCGTCGCCGAGGTAATCAGCGTGCGGCTCAGACACTCGTTGATGCTCTGATTGATTGTGCCGTCAAAGCCCTGCCGCCGGGCTATGGGTAAATTCTCGCGGATGCGATCGAAGACTACGATTGTATCATTGAGCGAGTAGCCGACAATGGCCAGTAGGGCGGCGACCACTGCGAGGGTAATCTCAATGTCGAAGAGCGAGAGTAGCCCGAGGGTAATGAGCACGTCGTGGAAAAGTGCGACGACTGCGGCGATGCCGTAGAGGAAGCGGTGGAAGCGCCAAGCCATGTAGATCAGGATCAGTGCCAGGGCCACCAACACCGCGCGCACGGCTGCGCTGCTGAGTTCACTACCGATTTTGGGGCCGACCTTTTCTTGGCGTCGGATCCACTCCATTTCTTCGATACTTTCGGCGAATCCGGCCTTGAGCACTCCCATGATGCCATCGGCCACTTCGGTGCCTGCTCCGCTTTCGCTGACGCGGATGAGGATGTCGTTTTCCGATCCGAACTGCTTGATCTCGCTCTTGCTCAGGTCGATTTCGGCATCGCCCACCGGGATGCGACCGAGTTGGCTGCGGATGTCCTCAACTTGGACGGCTGGATCGAAGTGCAATTCCAGCAAGGTGCCGCCGGCAAAATCAATGCCCTTGCGGATGCCATTGATGCCCAAGATGGAGACGATGCCGATGAGCAGCACGGCCGCCGAGGCACCAAAACCAATGTTGCGCAGCGAGAGAAAGCGGATGTTCAGGTTGGCAAAAAGCGCGACCGGCCCGATGCTCAAGCTCGATTGCGCCGACTTGCGGGTGATCAACTCGAAGATCGTGCGGGTTACGAAAAAGGCCGTAAAGAGGCTGGAGATGATGCCGATGCACAGGGTCAAGGCAAAGCCGCGGATCGGCCCGGTGCCGAACTGATAGAGCACGATGCCGACTAGAAATGTAGTTACATTGGCGTCAATGATGGCCGAAAGCGCGTGGCCATAGCCGGAATCGATGGCCGCGCGAACGGTCTTGCCCGAGCGCAGCTCTTCGCGGATGCGCTCGAAAATCAGCACGTTGGCGTCGACGGCCATGCCGATGGTCAGGATAATACCGGCGATACCGGGCAAGGTCAGCGTGGCGTGAAAACCGGCCAAGACCGCCATGATGAAAAGCATGTTGAGCAAAAGGGCGCAGTCGGCGATCAGCCCGGCCGCTCGGTAGTAGAGGACCATGAAGATCGCGATCAGCACCATGCTATAGATGGCGGCGGTCTTGCCTTGCTCGATGGAGTCGCGCCCCAGCGAGGGGCCGACCGTGCGGTCTTCGATGATTTCGACCTCGGCCGGGAGTGCGCCGGCCCGCAGCACGATGGCGAGGTCTTTGGCTTCTTCTTGAGAGCCGCTGCCGGTGATGATGCCGCGCCCCTCGCTGATTTTGTTCTGGATAGTAGGAGCCGAGTACACTGATTCGTCGAGGACGATGGCCATGCGCTCGCCGATGTGGGCGCCGGTGATACGGCTGAAGAGCCGCACCCCTTCGTCGGTGGTCGAGAAATTGACGATGGGCTGGCCCATGTACTCTACTACTTGCCCGATAGAGACAAAGGCATCTTGAATCATGTGCCCGGTCATCTCTGGCTTCTTGCGCACCAAGTAGAGAAAATAAAACTCATTGCCTTCGGCGCCGTCGGGTTTGCTCGAAAAGAGGAATTCTACGTCTGCGGGGATGAACTCTTGGGCTTCTGGGGTGTTGAGCAGGTTCTTGACGCGCTGCAAGTCGCGGCCCGCAACCGCGAGGTCTTCGCCAGCCGGGCTGAGCATGGAGGAGAGGGGGGTACTTGCTGGGGTGGAGGAAAGGAGGAGGTCTTCTTCTTCCTCGGTGTCTTCTTCTTGCGGTGCTAGCACTTGGTCGATGCGCTGGATCAGGCGAGTGCGATCTTCAGCGGGTTCGAGGAGCTGGAATTCGAGCAACGCGGTCTGGCCTACTAAATCCTTGGCGCGCTGTACGTCTTGGACGCCGGGCAACTCGATGATGATGCGGTTTTCGCCTTGGCGCTGGATAGTCGGCTCGGCCACCCCAAACTGATCGATGCGATTGCGGATGACTTCCTGGGCTTGGGCGACCGCATCTTGGGCTTCCTGCTGTTCCATCCCCGCGGTCTTGACCTCCAAGACGAGGTGAATGCCGCCCTGTAAGTCTAGGCCCAAATTGAGCGAGTGCTTTTTCAGATCGACGAGTTGTCCGGGCGATTTCAGCGCCATGGCCTCTCGCTCGTCGTCCGCCATGCTGTAAAATTCTACGCTCGGCAGCAGGTAGTACACTGCCGCAGCGATCAGTGCCACGATCAGCACGAGTTTCCGATTGCGTTTCATAAATTGGTCTCTACTCCGCTAGTGCCGAGCACAGCCCGGCGAAGGTTTGTTGCTATGGCAAAAGCGAAAGCGGTCGCGTAGCCCGGTTGATGCCCGGTGCATGAGCTGCCCGTCTCGCAGAAAAAAAATAAAGCCTTCGACATCCGCTAGGCCCTCGACGAGCGCGAGCCCTTGTTCAGGCCCTAAGACGAAGACCGCGGTCGAGAGAATGTCGGCGTCCAGTGCGGTCGCGGCCCATACCGTTGCGCTTATGCTAGCCCGCGCTGGGTAACCAGTCTTGGGATTGAGCAGGTGGTGATAGCGCTGGCCTTCCCAATCAAAGTACTGCTCGTAGTCGCCAGAGGTCGCTATAGCCGCGAGCCCGAGGTCTTCTACGGCTAGGTACTGCTCTGGAGCGCGTGGGTGCTGCACTCCAAAGCGCCAAGGTCGCCCGTCCGGTTTTTTGCCCCAATAGCGAATGTCGCCCCCGGCCTCAATCACTCCAGCTTCTACTTGCAATTCCCGCATGGCCGCCACGGCTTGGTCAACCGCGTAGCCTTTGGCCGCCGCTCCCAAATCCAACCGCAGCCCCGGCTTATTGATGCGGAACGACTGGGCCGCAACCTCCAACCCTTTGTAGCCTACCAACGCCAAGGCCGAATCGATCTGCGCCGACGTCGGCGGTGCTGCCGCAGCGGGGAAGTTCCACAGACTCGTCAATGCCCCCACCGTGCAGTCAAAAGCTCCATCGGTCAACGCGGCGAAGTACTGGCTGCGCGTCAAGACCGCAATCAGCCCGGTCGGGCCGTGCGTTGGAACGAGCCGCGCCTGCTGCTCTAGCTGCCGCAATGCGCCATCCTCGCGGTAGTGGCTCATCGCCGAATCGACGCGGGCGATCGCCGCGTACGCCGCCGCTAGGTGCGGGCGAACCACTGCTTCGTCTCCGTAGAGCTTGACCGTGACCAGGGTTCCCAACAAGAGGCGGTCGGCGCGCACCGGCGCGGCGGGCCGCGGCGACGGCAGCAAGTACAGGACCACGGCCAAACCGCCAACGGCCAGCAGACTGCGCTTGAGCATGAGCTAGTCGCGTCAATTGTTGCGTTCGACCACGAGCTGTACGGCCCGTTCTAGCGCGGCGCGGGCCGGGGAAGGGGCCAGTACTTTTAGGCATTGCTGAGCTTGGGCAGCGCATTCGCGTGCGGTCTCGGTGGCGGCGGCGACTCCTCGGTACTCTTCGACAAAGGCTACAATCTGCGCCCATTCGGCTTCGTCCTTGTCGGGCCGAGCCAAAAGGTCTTCCATGTCGGCGCGAGCTGCTGGGGGAGCTTGCTGCAAGGCGCGTATCAAGGGCAAGGTGATCTTGCCTTCGCGCAGGTCGTGTCCGACGGGCTTGCCCATGGTCGCCTGATCGCTGGTGAGGTCGAGGATGTCGTCGGCGACTTGGAAGGCGCGGCCCAGCGATTCTCCGTAGCACCCCATGGATCGCACGATCTCGTCTGATGCGCCGGCGAGAATCGCGCCAATCCGCGCTGCAGCCGAGATCAGGGAAGCCGTTTTGTCGCCGACCATGGCAAAGTACGACGCTTCGCGCGTATCGCACTGAGTGCCGATCTGGATTTCAAAAATTTCGCCTATGCTCAGCCGCTCGGTGGCGTGCGCGACTGCGTCCAAGACTTGCAAATTGCCGACCTCGATCAGCAGGCGCAGGGCGCGTGCGAGCAGAAAGTCGCCCATGAGCACGGCGATCTGCCCGGTCCAGCGCTCGTTGACCGTCTCGCGGCCCCGGCGCACCGTTGCTGAGTCCACTACATCGTCGTGAGCCATGGTGGCGGCGTGAATCATTTCAACGGCTACAGCCGTGTCGATTAGCTGTTCGTTCCAGCGGCCAGACGCTTTGGCTACGAGCATGATCAGGGCCGGCCGGAGGCGTTTGCCCTTGAGGGTGGCCATGTAGCGGGCAATGACGTGAACCAACTCGACATCGGCCTTGAGCTCGGCGTTGAGCCGCTTTTCAAACCGGGCCAGTTCTTGACTGATCAGACCTATGTAGGGATCCATAGAGAGGCGTCTGGCGAAATTAAATCACTGACTAACTGACGTTACGCCGTCGCTGGTTATCGTCGGCCCCTTACTGGCCCTCGGCGTCCTTCTCGTGTAAGAACAATCCAGACAGTACGGCGGGCGAGACGCCCCGCACCCGGAAGCGTCAGACCCAGATTTAAGAGTGCGTAACATCACTGACTAAACTGACTAAAATAGAAAATTTAAAAGCTAAGTATTGAAAATATGCCTGTCAATCTGCATACGGGGGGCTGCCAATAGATTGATTTTGCTCAATGAATTATACTTGTTGCTTCATTACAACGCGGGGAGATCGCTATGAAAATTACTCAGATCAAGACCTATCTGATGCAGTGCGCCCCACCGCAGGCGAGTGGTTGGTCGGCGCGCAACTGGCTCTTCGTCAAGGTCGAAACCGACGCTGGCGTCTACGGCGTAGGCGAGGCCTCGGGCTGGCCGCGCGTGGTCGAAACGGCCATCCGCGATCTAACGCCGTTGATGATCGGCGAAGACCCGTTCCACATTGAGCGACTGTGGAGCAAGATGCAGGTGGCGATGATGGGCCATGGCATGACCGGCATCGTCGGCTCGGGTGCCATGACTGGCATTGAGATGGCCTTGTGGGACATCAAGGGCAAGGCCCTTGGGCAGCCGGTGTGGAATCTCTTGGGCGGCAAGATGCGCGACCGAGTGCGAGTGTATGCCCACGCGCACGAGACAGAGCGAGCGCGGGCCTTGGTCGACCAAGGCTATACTGCGATCAAGACTGGGGGGACCAACAACTGTGTCGAAACAGTCGCCGCCATTCGCAAGGAAGTCGGCGACGCGGTGGATCTCATGGTTGATGTCCACGGGCCACCTTGGCTGACGACGCGCGACGCCATTGCCTTGGGGCACGCCCTTGAAGACTACGATCTGCTTTTTTACGAAGATCCGGTAGCTCCTGAAAACATCGACGCCCTCGCTCGGGTTGCCGACGCAGTAGATATTCCCATTGCCGCCGGCGAGCGCCACGCCACCATTTGGGGAGTAAAAGAGCTGATTGAGCGCGAAATCATCGACGTGGTACAGCCGGATACGGGGCGCGCTGGAGGGCTGTCACAGATGAAGAAGATCGCCGCTATGGCTGAGGCGCACTACTGCACGATGGCTCCACACGACGGCTCGTTGGGGCCGGTGGCCGAAATGGCGGCTGTTCACCTAATGGCCACCCTGCCCAACTTCTTGATCTTGGAGCACCTAGCCGACGATGTGCCGCAGCGCTATGAGGTGATGACTGGTCAGCCCGAAGTGATCGATAGCTATATCGCGGTGCCGGATGCGCCCGGGCTGGGCGTGGACCTAGTTGAGGCGGCGATTGCCCAATACCCGTCGCAGGGCAACATCGCCGCTCCAGATACGAGCTATGACTATCAATACGTCCAAGCGAGAGTTGGACGGGCCTTGTGGCTCAGCGGACGAGAAATGCCGCCGCCGAACTATCGGCCAGGCGAGATATATTAGGCGTACAGCTTACCGGGGTTGAAAATGCCTTGCGGGTCGAGGGAGCGCTTGAGCATCTGATTCATGCGCGCCGCGCCGGTGCTGAGCGGAGTAAAGGCATCTTCGTTGTGTTCGTCGGCGGCAAAGCGCCAGCCGATGGCTTGGTGGTGCGCGGCGGTGCGATGCAAACGCGCGGGTTGGGCGGCCACTGGTAACAAGGCCCACAGCAGGCCGCCGGCCCAGTCCATTCCCCAGCGACTTAGCCCCTCGGCCTCTAGCGCTTTCATTAATTGTGCCATCTTAGTCGGCGGTCCAGAAAAGCGCCAGCGCTGTTGGCCCTCAGCCGGAACCAGCCATTCAAGCTCGCGCCAGTGCCGCCAGAAGGCCTGCGATTCGGCCTGTTCTATTATTTCCGACTCTGCTGATTCTTCTTCGCGCAACATTGCTAGCTGGGCGCGCACCGCTGGCTCTGGGCCTTCGACGCGGGCGGCCAACCGCTCGGCATCGCAGACTAGGCCCGTGATTTGGAGGGGACGGGCCGCCCAGTTGAGCATCCGCGCCAGTGCCGCTGTGGGCGTCAGCCCGTGAATGAACAGGGTTGCTTGGGCTTCAGGGCGCGGCCAGACCTTGAGGCAGACTTCGGTAAGCACCCCTAGCGTCCCGAAGGAGCCAGCCAATACTTTGGACAGGTCGTAACCCGTGACATTTTTGACGACTTTGCCGCCGGTGCGAATGCGCTCGCCGTGGCCGTCAATCAACTCGGCTCCGAGTACGTGATCGCGCAGCGCACCCATCTTGAAACGCCGCGGCCCAGAGAGGTTGCAGGCCACGGTGCCGCCGATAGTCGCGGCCGCCCCCCAAGAGGGCGGCTCGAAAGCGAAGTATTGGTTTTCGCCGCGGCACAGGGCTTCTATTTTGCTCAGCTTGGTGCCGGGGCGAGCGACTAAGACCAACTCATTCGGCTCGTAGCTGATAATGCCGGTCAGAGCGGAGAGATCGAGTGGGATTCCTTGGTGGTGGCGTCCGAGAAAGGATTTGGTGCGGCCGGCAAAAATTTTTAAAGCCGCGTTTTCAGCTAGGGCGTGGCGAACTCGCTCTTGGATGGCGTCGGCTGCGTCGTCGCCTTGGTTCATGTGCAGAGGCTAGGGCTTTTGCCCGCTCAGACCGTAAGCCCGTTTTCTTTGAGGAACTGATGGACGCCTTTTTTGTTTAAAGTGCGTAGGGCACGGGCGGTCAGACGGAGGGTGACGGTGCGGTTTTCTTCGGGAATGAAGATGCGCTTTTTGATGAGATTAGGCTGTTGGACGCGCTTAGTTTTGCGCTGCGAGTGACTGACTTTGTTGCCAACTAGGCCCTTAACTTTGGTCAGGCTGCATTGTCTGGCCATGAGTGCCTCCCTATAAGAAACTATAAAACATAGCGGCACTGAGCCGATAAGTCAAGGTGAGACCCTCTTGACAAAAAGAGGGCTTGGAATGACCTTACAAGTCCCAATCACCATGATCCAATGACCCATTCCGCCTATACCACTTTATGAGATTCAAAGGCTACTTTTGGGCACTCGCGCTTTTTTGCGGGAGTGCGGCCATGGCGGAATTGCGCGTCAGCGAACAGACGCCACAGCACCTGCGGTTGATTTGGCTCCCCGAGGGCCGAGAATTGGAGCAGGGGCGCGGCGCCTTAATCGGCGTCCCAACCGATGGCCAGGTTCGCCTAGAACTGGTCGAAGCCCGCGTAGCGCAGACGGATCGCGCCGCTGAAGACGAGGCACCCACGCCCGGTCCGGTCTTGCTCGGCGAGAGCGGTTTTGTGCGGCGGCAGCGCGTCGTTCCGCTGGCGTTTGCTCCGCGCATTGAAGCAGACGGAACGCGGACTCTATACGATCGCGTCGTCGTCGATCTGCACCTGACCGGCAGCAGCGGCTCGCACGTTGCCGACCCTTGGGGCGAAGCATTCTACCGCGGGCTACTCGTCAATCCCGAGCAAGCCAAGAGCTGGCGCTTGCCACGCAAGCGGCGGTCGGCGCACAAAGCCGCGTTGCCGGAAGGGACGTGGCTGCGGATTCTCGTCGCCGAAGAGGGGATATACAGGATATCGGGGGCCGATTTAGAAGCCGCTGGGGTGTCGCTCGGCGCCGTCAATCCGGCGAGTTTGCGCCTGTACTACGGCGGCGGCAACGCCTTGCCCATCGACGAGATAAACCCACCCCAAGCCTTGCGGGAAGAGGGCTTAGTCGTAGAAGACGGGGGCGATGGCCGCTTGGATGCGGACGACTTCGTCTTGTTTTGGGCCGAGCCGGTCAGCCGCTGGGAGTACGTTCCGGCCAGCCGCTCGTTTCAGTATCAGCACAATCTTTATACACACGAAAACGCCTACTGGCTGGGTTTCGGCGGTGGCAGCGAGGGGGGGCGGGCCGCGCAAAGGAGCGGTGCGTTGGCTGCGTCCGACCCGCTAACGCCCACGAGCTATCGGGTGCGAATCCACGAGGAAGCCGAGCAGTTCGTTCTCATCCAGCTTTATGGCATGAAGTCCGGCTACACTTGGTACTGGGAGCACTTTCGCGGCAATGCACGCAATTTTCCGGTGGTAGTGCGGCAGGCCGCCCCCGAGCCGGTGGCCGTGCGCTTGGGCTTTATCGGGGGGGCTGAGACGCGGCCGCGGTTTGAGGTGCGCTGGAACGAAGAGAGCATCGGAACAGTAGCTATTGCGACTCCAGCGGGATCGGGCCAGATGCCGATTGCATCCGATACGCTGTGGGCGCCCCAAGGAGCGCAGGAGGGTCTGAACCACTTGGGGCTTTTTCACTCCGGTAGTCCGGTGCGCTTAGACTGGTACGAAGTCGAATACAGTCGCGGCTTTGTCGCCGAGCGCGGTGAGTTGCACTTCACCTATCCGCTGACCAGCACCACCCAATTCCGCCTTGCGGGTTTGGCCGCCGAGCAGCCGCGCGTCTTTGAAGTGTCTGCGGGTTTGGCCGAGGTCGTGGACTTCGAGTACGACGCGCAGGCCGGGACGGTAATTTTTCAGGATCGGCCCGGGGATGTGCCGCGTCATTACGCCGTGGGCGGCCCGGCGACTTGGAAGCGACCGGTGCGCATTGAACTCGACTGGCCCGGCGCCCTAACGACCCGCCAAGGGGCCGATTGGGTGGCGATTTATCACCGCGATTTTCGCGCTGCGGCCGAGCGCTTGGCCCAATGGCGGGCTGAAGACGACCGCTTCGGGCCGCCCCTGCGGGCGATGGCTATCGACGTCCAAGACATCTACGACGAATTTTCCGGTGGCCTTTTAGACCCGGCGGCGATCCGCAATTTTCTCGCCTACGCGGCCGAGCACTGGGACCCCGCGCCGCTATTTGTGGCCTTGATCGGCGATGGCTCGTACGATTACAAAAACAATTCAGCCCTCAGTCAGGGCAATTGGATCCCGCCCTTCCAAGATGGCGACAGCACCTACGACGAGTGGTACACGCGCGTGGTGGGCGGCGATTTGTTCCCCGACATGGCCGTTGGGCGGCTGACCGTGCAGACTCCGGGCGAGGCCGACGTGGTCGTCGACAAAATCATCGCCTACGACCGCACGCCCGAATTGGGGCCTTGGCAGGGCCGCCAGGCCCTAGTCGCGGACGACTTGCTCAATCGAGACGAGCCGGGCACTGTCGAGTCGATGTTTATCCGCGACAGCGAATACATGGCCCGCAACGTCCTGCCCAATTGGTTGGACTTGAGCAAACTCTACATCGCCCAATTCCCCCTAGAGGGGCGGGAGAAGCCGCGGGCTCGCGACGAGTTTATCCGGCTCTTCAATAAGGGCGCGCTCACTGTGACTTATTTGGGGCACGGCAGCTTTAACGTATTGGCCCACGAGAGCATGTTCTTGCTCGACCGCGATTTGGACAAACTCAAAAACGGCGGTCGCCTGCCTTTGTTTTTTACGGCTGCCAGTCAAGTTGGGGTGTTCGACGATCCGGTGCGCATCTCGGTGCCCGAAGCGCTGCTGAAGAAGGAAGACGGGGGCGTTATTGGCATGATTTGCGCGACCCGGGTAGGGTATCACACCACTAATGTTCGGTTGGCCAACCAGTTCTACTGGCAGCTACACCACACCGGGCGGAAGCACGTGCCGATTGGGTTAGCTCTTTTTGAGGCCAAGCAATTGCTGTTGCCGCTGTATTCTCGTACTCCCCTTGAGCCTACAACATTCCGCAACATTCAGCGCTACTCGCTCTTTGGCGACCCGGCGACGCGCTTGGCCATGCCGCGCTTTCAGGTGCAGATAGACGCGGCCGATTCGCTCCGCGCCCTCGGCGAAGTAGCCATCGCCGGCCAAATTCTCGACGCAGCGGGTGCGCCGGCCACCGCCTATGCCGGCCAAGTGTGGTTGCAGGCCTTTGATTCGAGTGAAGCGAGCGACTTGGAGGGTTATACGTACCAGCAGACCGGGGCCCCCATTTTTCGCGGTCGCTTTCCAGTCGCCGCCGGCCGCTTCCGCGCCGCGTTTCGAGTCCCTAAAGACATTACTTATGGCGGAGAAAATGGCCGCATCAGTGCTTACGTCTGGAGCGACGATCGCCCGGCGGCCTTTGGCGCGGTGGATGAACTAGTGCTAGCGGGCACGGCCAAAGGAGTGGAAGCGGACGTGGAGGGGCCGGAAATTTCCCTGCGCTTTGCGGGAGCCAAAGGCCGCACGATTCCGCGGCAGACGGTTTTGTTGGCCTCGCTTGCGGATCCCAGCGGCATCAACATCACCGGCGAGACCGGGCACGAAATCGAGTTGGCCATCGACGGCGAGCTGTTCACCTTGACCGAGCTGTACAGCGTGCAGGGCGGCGACTACCGCCAAGGCGTGATTGAATTTCCCCTGCCCGAATTGGCAAGCGGCAAACACGAACTCGGCCTAAAGGCTTGGGACAACTTCAACAATTCGTCGCGTGAGACCGTAGTGGTCACGGTCGGCGACGACGGAGGCGATGCGAGCTTTGCCAACGTCCTATTTTACCCGAATCCCATGCGCGATAGCGGCTACTTCACCTATGAGCTAGCAGACGACGTGCAGGCAGTGCAGATAGAAGTCTTTTCGCTGGCCGGGCGGCTGATAGAGCGGCTAGCCGGACAGACGCACGCGGGCTACAACCAAGTGCCTTGGACGCCGCCGCCGGATTTGGCCAACGGCGCGTATATTTATCGCATAGCAGCCGAGCGAAAAAGCGGTGCTGCGGTCGTGCGCCGCGCCGTCTTGCAGGTCGCCAAGTGAGTATGGCGAGAGGAGTGCCTTTGCAGCAGTGAGATCGCCTTAGTATCTAGGAGGCAGCATTTTTATATTTTATCCCGAGCTGAGGAGGACTCCGCTATGAGGAAACTGACGACCCTGCTGTTGACCGGCCTTGGTGTCGGCGCATTGCCCGATGGGGTCCGGGCCACGCCCGAGAGCCGCAGTGCTCCGCTGCTGTTGTTGATCGAGCCGGGCTCCCGCGCCATTGCCATGGGCGAATCGTACGTGGCGGTGGCCGATGATGCCACCGCGAGCTACTTCAACCCAGCCGCGCTCGTCGGGCAGAGCCAGAAAAAGCTCCACCTTTCGCACACCAAGTGGCTGCCGAAGTTGGCCGATGACTTGTCCTACGAGTTTCTGGCCTATTCCCAGCCCGTGGCAGGATGGGGCAACTTTGGCTTCAATGTTGCGCTGCTCAATCTAGGCGAGCAGATCCGCACGGACGAGCGCGGCAGCCAACAAGGCACCTTTCGCAGCTATGACGTGGCGGTGTCGGCGGCCTACGGGGCGCATATCGGCGGCAATACGTCCGCTGGTATCGGCCTGAAGTTCATCCGCAGCAACTTGGCCAATGTGGGGGCCGGTATTGAACGGGGCCGAGGCGTGGGCAACAGCTTTGCCGCGGATTTGGGTTTTTTGTGGAAGCCCGTCCCCAGCCTCAGCTTTGGCGCGGCCCTGCGCAACCTAGGCCCCAAGATCGCCTATATCGACGCCGATCAGGCCGATCCGCTGCCCCAACACATCGTCGTCGGCGTGGCCTACGACGTGATGGATACCCAATACAACGACCTGATGCTCTCCTTTGACCTGTACAAACCGCTGATTGCCGGTGGGTCTTTTGTCAGCAATTTGGCTACGGCATGGGCCGACGAGAGCTTGAGCAACGAGTTCAGGGAGATGGACCTGCATGTGGGCGGCGAATACCAATACGGGCTTTCCGCACGCGAGGGCGAGGCGTTTATCGCGTTGCGGGCGGGCCTTTCCCAAGACAGCGATGGCGAGGTACACTCGCGGACCTTTGGCGTTGGGCTAAAATACAATCGCTTCCAGTTTGACGTGGCGTATATCATCGGCAGTGAGGACACGGTGTTGGGAGACAATACGCCTATTTCCATGAACGTCACTTTCTAAGGGTGTTCCCCATCAGACGCTGGTTCTGTTGCCGCGTCGAGCGGCGACGCGGCGATTTAGCTCCTTTGCTCCTGTTAGGCTTCTGCTGCTCACTGCTGTGGTCCGCGACCACCGCGGCTGACGCCCAGTGGCGCATCTTGGCTTTGCGCGTGGATTTTCCGCGCGAAGATCCGGATAACGATGAGCCGACGACCACTGGAATCGGCGCGTTTGATCTGCGCTCGGCCGAGCAAGCGGCCGAGGAGTACGCGCTTCCTTACGACTTGCCGCCGCACGACCGCGCCTATTTCGAGCGGCATCTGACCGCACTGGCGCGCTACTACGAGGTCGTTTCCGCCGGTCAGGTGGCGATTGCTGCCGAGGTATTCCCGCGCGCCGCACAGCAGGCGTACACCCTTCCCCAATCCATGCTCCACTACGGCAACGGGCGCACGACCGCGGAAGTCGGCGCAAAGTGGATCGAGTTGGTGCGCGATGCCCTGTACGCTGCGCTGGCCGATCCCGACGGCCCGCGCTTGGACGAATTCAACAGCTTCCTCGTGTTGCACGCCGGAGTTGGCCACGAGACAGGCCAACTGAATGACATTCGCTCGGTTTTCCTAGCCGAGAGCGATTTTGCGGGTTTTAACGGCGGCCCGCTGATGGTGGGTGGCGTGGAGATTGAGCAGGCGTGGATCCTGCCAGAATCGCCCAGTCTCAACGGTCGGGCTGGCCTCAATGGCTTGCTGGCTAAGTTCTTTGGCCACCAGTTGGGCCTGCCCGGGTTGTCCAATTTCGCCGCCGGAAGGCCGGCGCTAGGCAGCTGGAGCCTGATGGATATAGGGGCCAATGTTTCGGGCTACGTGCAGACGGACAGCCTCGCGTGGGTGGTAGGCTTTGCACCGCCGCATCCGATGGCGTGGAGCAAGATGCAGTTGGGATGGATCGAGCCAGCGGTGGTGCGGCGCGACACCGTCCTAGCACTGCTGGCGACCGACCGCCGCGGCGAGCTCCCCAAGGCTGTGCGCGTCCCCATTGACGCCCGCGAGTACTTCTTGTTGGAAAACAGGCAACAGCGCGGGCAGCGCGGAGAGGGCGACGACGAAGGGAAGGTGTGGATTGGCCCTGAGCAGGTCGTCATAGACGAGGGCGTGTGGATGGCGATGGAAGAATACGACGCCTTTGTGCCGGGGTCTGGGGTGCTAATATGGCACGTAGACGAGGGCGCGCTAGCGCGTACTGGCGATCCTAATGCCGCCAACAATCAGCCCCATTGGCCGGGGATTGCCCTGGAAGAGGCCGACGGGTACCGCGATATAGGCCATCCGGTCTTTGAGCGGCAGCGGCAGATCGAAGGCTCGCCCGATGACCCGTTTTTCACTGGCGGCTCAACGCGGTTCGGCCCGGCGACCCGGCCCGACTCGCGCAGCAACCGCGGGTGGGAGACTGGCATTGAAATCGAAGTGCTTTCCGCACCCGGCGATACCATGCAGGTAGCCATACGCTTTGGTCGCGCCCGCCCGGGCTGGCCGCAGGAGGTGCCGGGCGACGGTCGGCTGCAAGCCGCAGATCTGGACGGCGACGGGGTGGATGAGTTGCTCTTCGAGGCCGGTGGTGGCGTCGGTTATGCGAGCGGCGACGGCGTGGCATCGTGGCAAGTACTAGGGGCGCGGTTGTTGGCGGCTGGCGACGGCGATGGCGATGGCCGTTCCGAAGTTTTTCTGCGGCGCGACGCTGAGATAAGCGCGTGGGATATGGGGGCCGCCCAACCTCTATGGCAACTTGCATTGGACGAAGTGCCGTTGGACGCGCGTTTCAGCGCCGACGCGGCGGCCTTGCTGCTCGCTGACGCGGAACAGACGTACGCAATAGATGCCGTAAGCGGTGCGCTAAAGGAGCAAGGGCAAAGGCTGTCGTTGGCCGGGGTCGAGTTGCCGGCCGCGACCGGCGATCTGGATGGGGATGGCCGAGTTGAGCAGGTCTTCGTCTCATCCGCTGGTCAGGTCTATATAGAGCCGGAAGATGGGCTGCTGACGGCCACGCCGAGGCCCCCTAGCGTTGAATTGGGCGATTCGCTCGTCGTACCGCCGGTGTTGGGCGATTTGGATGGCGATGGCCGGCTGGAGGTGGTTTTGCTGGCGCGCGGTGGAGCGATACACGCTCTGCGGGCCGACGGATTGCGCCACGCCGACTTCCCGGCGGCCTTGCCGCGCTTTGCCGCGGTCGGCGATCTCGTCTTCGAGCCGGTGCTTTGCGACGTGGATGCCGACGGCAAGCAGGAGATATTTGTCGCCGGCCACAGCGGAATTTTTGGCCTAGATGATGATGGACGGCTCTTGCCGCGCTTTCCGCTGCTGACGGCCGCGCCCCCGACCGCGGCGGCGGTGGTAGTGGACTTAGACGGCGATGGTCGCTTGGCCTTAGCGGCCTTAGATGGCGAAGCGGTCTATGCGTGGGATTTGCAGCGGGTGGCGGCGCAGTACAGTGGCGGCCCGGCCCATTGGCCGCAGGCCGGGGCCGATGCGACTGGGGCGCGGACTGCGCGGGTGGCTGGTCGCTCCGTTGTACAGCCCGCTGCGGCCCTGCTCGGCCGAGCCTATTGCTATCCCAACCCAGTCGGACCGAATGAAGAAGCACATTTGCGTTTTGCGCTGCGTGCGGCCGGAGGCATCGAATTGGAGGTGTTCGATGCGTTGGGTGGGCGCGTTGATAAGCTGCGCCGCGACGGCTTGGAAGCTGGTGAGCGCGAAATCACGTGGTCGGTGCAAGGCTATGCGAGCGGTCTGTATCTGTGCCGCTTGATCGCACACAGCGGCGACGGGCGGAGTGGCGCAGCCGTGGTCAAAATGGCGGTGAGCCAGTGAGCAGGTTGGCACTTTGTCTGTTGCTCGGTTGGGCGAGCACTTCCCCGGCCCAAAACCACCCGGAACTAGCTTGGCAGGTGGTAGAGACCGAGCACTTCCGCATCTTCTACCACGAGGGGTTGGCCGGCGCGGCGGCGCGGGCGGCGCGCATTGCCGAAGCCGCGTACGCACCCCTTACCGCGCTCTATGGGTACGAGCCTGACGGGCGCGTGCGGATCGTGCTCAAGGACCACGACGATTACGCCAATGGCGCGGCTTTTTTTTATCAAGACACCATTGAGATTTGGGCCACATCGCTCGACCACGACTTCGACTTGCGCGGTAGTTCGGACTGGCTGCGCAACGTAATTACCCACGAATTTGCCCACATCATTTCGCTGGGTGCCGCGCGCAAAGGCGTGCAGCGCGTCCCGGCCCTCTACTTGCAGTACTTTGGCTACCAGCGGGAGAAAAACCGCCCGGACATTCTCATCGGTCATCCAGATGTCATTACCTCTTATCCAGTAATGGGCACGGTGGTGCCGATGTGGCTGGCCGAGGGCGCGGCCCAATACGGCACTGCGACTACGGCCCACGACCGCTGGGACGCCAACCGCGACATGGTGCTGCGTTCCTTGGTACTGGCCGACGAGCAGCTATCCTTCGACCAGATGGGCGTTTTTGGCAAGCAGGGCTTTGGCAACGAATACGTGTACGACCACGGCTTTGGCTTGGTGCGCTACATTGCCGCGACGTATGGCGAAGAAAAAATCGCTGGATTGTACCGGGCCGCGGCGCAGTGGCACACGCTCGCCTTTGACAGGGCGTGCAAAAAGGTTTTGGGCAAGAGCGCGGACGCGCTATACGGCGAGTGGCTCGAGTCGATGCGGCAGGGCTATCGCGCTCAAGTAGCGGCGTTGGGGCCGCGGCGCGAGGGCGAGCCGATTGTGGATGTTGGCTTTTCCAATCTGCGGCCGCGGCTGGCGCCCAATGGCGAGCAATTGGCGTATCTATCAACGGGCAAGCGGCACCACGGCCCACACGGTTTGATCGTGCGCGATCTCGCTACTGGCGAGGAGGAAATCGCCGCCTTCCCAGCGGCGGCTTCGACCGTGGATTGGTCGCCGGACGGGCGCAAGCTGCTCTTCTCGCGCATTGACCGGGCCGACAAGTACGGGTCGCGGCAGGCCGATATCTACGAGTGGGATTCCGCGGCTGCGGGTCCTAGTTTTTGGCGCAGTATGCTGTGGTTGGTGCCGACCCTAATCAGCGGCACAGCACCGGAGACGCCGCGCATCAAGCGGCTGACGCACGGGCTGCGCGCCCTGTACCCGACCTATTCGCCCGATGGCGAGTGGATCGTCTTCGTGCAAAACAAGGCCACCAGCAACAACTTGGCGATGATGCGGGCCGACGGCACGGGCCGGCGCTATCTAACCCATTTCGCCGACGGCACCCAGCTCTACACGCCGCGCTTTTCGCCCGACGGCAGTAAGCTGGCGTTTGCTATCGCACGCGCGGGCCAGCGCGACATCGTCGTGGTGGAGCTAGGGGCTGGGGGCGATTGGGCCGCTGGTTCAATAGAGTTGCCCCTACGGGGACGGGTCATTGCCACGCCCGGCACCGATCGCGACCCCGCGTGGAGCGCGGACGGCGCGGAACTCGTATTTGCGTCGGATTTCAGCGGCATTTTCAATATCTATGCTCTAAACTTGGCAACGCATGCGCTGCGGCAGCTAACTAATACTGTTGGCGGCGCGTTCAGCCCGGCGGTCGGCGCGGAGGGCGAGGTCGTGTTTGCGGCTTATACGGCAGCCGGCTTTGAGATCCGCCGGTTGCCGGACGAGGGGACGCCCGCGGCGGCTGAAGCGGCGTGGTTTTCTCAAGAGGTTCCGCTGGATTGGGACGGTGCGCTGGCCCCCGCGTTGCCAAGCGAACCCCAAGTTTATGGTATCGATTTCCTCAAGACCGGGATCCTGCCGCGGCTGTTCATTGACGAAGGGCATTTCAAGGTGGGCGCGTACCTCGCCTCTGGCGATGTGCTCAATCGCCAGAGCGTATTCGCCGCAGGTGCCATCGCGCCGGCCAATGCCGACCGCGATCTGTTCGCCCTCTACGAGTTTAAGGGGTTCCGTCCCACGGTCTTTTTAGAAGTATTCAACCAGCGCCGGCACTCGGCCCGCGGCGATACCGTGGAGGCGCGGACGATCATTGTCAACGCCGTCAACTATAGCTTGAGCCAGATCAGCGCGGGGGTGCGCGGCCAACTGGGTCGCCACGGACAACTGACGGCCTCGGCCACATACGACCGCTATGACGCCAGCGTCGAGAGCGACTGCCTCGTCTGCAAAGGCGACGGACAGGTCGGTTTCGAGCGTACCGCCCAGCGGCCCTTTGGCTTTACCTATCTCAATGGCTTTGGCTTAGGGCTGACCTATCGGCTGGAGCTGATTGCGCGGCGGCGGGACCGCGAGATAAGCCCGGTGGGCCGCCAGCTTTTGGTGCGCTACGACCGGATGTTCAACTATTTTCAAGATGGCTTTAACGAGCAGGCGTCCTTTATCGACGAGAATTACATCAAGCTCTTTTACAACCAATTTACCGTCGATTGGAGAGAGCACCTGAGTATGCCCGGCAATACTCGCTTAGGCCTGCGGCTATACGGCGGCTGGATCGACAACGACGCGGTGAACGACACGACGCGGGTTGGCGATTTCTTCGACTATCGCCTCGGCGGCCTCAACTATATGAAGGGCTACACGTTTTACAGCATCGAGGGGCGCAAGGCCCTGATGGGCACGGCGACGCTGCGCTTTCCCCTGCTGCCGAATATAGACAAGCGCGTTGCCCAGCTCTATTTCGACAAAGTGTATGGCGCGGTGTACGCCAGCATGGGCAAGGCTTGGGACCGAAATATCGGCGAGCGGAACCAACGATATGGCCGCGACGGTCCGCTGCGGGATGTAGGGGGGCAGTTGCGCTTTGACTTGATTTCATATTACAGCCTGCCGACGCGCGTACAGGTGGATATGGCGTATGGGATTGACGAGGTGCCAGATAAGGGGCGGTGGAAATTTTATTTTACCGTGTTGTTCGGGTATTTGTAGGTCAAATCAGTAGAGATGGTACAGCACCAGGCGATTCCGCATCCATTCCCCTATCAAGGCAGTAAGCGCGGCCTTGCACGGCATATCCTCGCGCATTTTCCGCGCGACGTCGCTTGCCTCATTGAGCCTTTTTGCGGGTCTGCTGCCATTTCTCTTGCCGCTGCCGCGCACGGGCTCGCAAAGCGATTTTGGCTCAACGACCTAAACGAACCTTTAATGGGGCTGTGGGAAGAAATTTTGCAGCGGCCAAATGATCTGAGCAAAAGCTATGAGCGGCTATGGACGGAACAGTACCCGAATAAAAAGGCCTTCTTCCGCGATATCCGCGACCAATTCAATGCGGCACACCGGCCGCATCACTTGCTCTATCTGCTAGCGCGCATAGTAAAGGGATCAGTGCGGTATAGTGCCGCGGGCCTGTTCAATCAAAGCGCAGACAACCGGCGGTCGGGCATGCGTCCCATACTCATGCAGCGCCAGATACTCGGCGTTTATGCACTACTCAGCGGAAAAACCACGCTTTCCGCCGTTGATTTCCGCCAGGTGGTCGCGGAGGCCGCCAAAGAGGATCTCGTGTACATGGACCCGCCCTATCAGGGTACGTCCTTTACGAGCGATCACAGGTACTGTAGCGGGCTGAGCTATGACGAATTTGTGGCGACGCTGCGAAAAATGAACGACCGCGAGCTTTCGTATATCGTCAGCTACGACGGCAAGACCGGGGACAAAACACACGGCAAGCCACTTCCCCGCTCGCTTTCCTTAGCGCATTTGCACATCTGCGCCGGCCGTTCAACTCAAGCCACGCTCTTGGGCGACACGTGTGAGACCGTCGAATCGCTGTACCTTTCGCCGGCTTTGGTAGAGCGTTTAGACGATGGTCAGAGACGCGATAGAATACCGCAAATTCAGCAGGAGTTTGCTTTGGAATGGGCAAAAGCGAAGTTGGCGAAGAGACGCCGGCTTACGTCGAGAGTGTGTTGAGAAATTGTCTCGAATGCGGTTAGGGTATAATAGCTGCTCGCGTTTTGGGTGCTGCCGCAATGGAAAGGACCATGTATGACGAGGACGGGAATTGCGTTAGTGGTTGCGGTGCTGGCCGCTGCCAGCGTCCGAGCCGAGGGATTGCCGAGTATTTTGAGCGCAGAAGGGCAGGCGTTTTTGGGGGGGTTGCGGGCGGCCGAAGGCGATGCG
>RKRN01000159.1 GCA_007571365.1 Candidatus Latescibacterota bacterium | reverse complement strand
CCACTGCCCGAGCACTTTTTGCGAGCGGAGCAGCAGCTTCTGATAGGAACGCTCTAAGTTCTTTTTGTTTTTGGCGGTGGGTAAGGCGTTGTAACGGCCGCGAATCTGGGTGATGGCGCGGCTGCGCGGATCGACGGCGATAGTGAGAATGCGGTGGCGGTGGCCTTTGCCGCCTTCTACGCCGAGCGACCAGATCGAGGTACTGCCGTTGCGACAACTCCTGGCATAAGTATAGACGCAGTGGCCCATTTCGCGGCCCTCGGCCCACAGTTCGGCATTGGAAAGCAACTCCCGTACACTCCAAGTGAAGGTCTCGCCCTGTTGCTTGTCCTCCTGCTTGTGCTCGAATTCGCCGATGCTCGAAGCCCCCCAAGACATGGGCCGGACGCGGCCCTTTTTGCGTACTGTCCCGTCATCTGGCTCGGCTTCTGCATCAGGTAGTAGCACCTGCCGGGCCAGCGTTTGGTGCCACTCTTCAATTTGGCGCAACAGCTTGGCAATGCTGCGGCTTTTCAGCGAGAAGTTTGGCTGTGGCGGCGGCCCTTGCTCTAAGCGACCGCCAGGCAGGACGATTTGTTGCGGCACGTATTTCTGATTGTAGATATAATCAACGATGGGGCCAACATGGGCTGGGTCGAGCATGGGATTGTTGGCAAAAAACAGGATCGCGGTGGACCAAAAGCCCTCGTTTTCAAACGACTGGCCCAGCCGGGTGCCGATCACCGCCCGCGCCAACGCCGGACTACCGCCTTGGCCCAAGACTTGGCCCCAACGCAGGGCATGGGCAATGGAGAGGTCGTCGGGAGCCAAGAGGAAGCAGTGGGCCGACTTCTTGCTCAAAGAGACGGGCAAGTCGGCAGTGCGGATGTTTTGCCCCGAGCCGATGTGTTTGAACCACGCTTGGTGCAAACCGGCCTCTGGCATCTGGACAATAAAAAAGGCCGCGTCCATAAAAACGGGCACGTCGTAGCGGGCCAGCAGGTGGCAGGCGAGGTGATGAAACTGCTTGCGGGGGTTGTGGCTTGGCGGTGCCCACTCGGCCACCGGGCGCACCCAGTCCGCTGATTGGCGGGCCAAGGAAGCCAAGCCGTCGATAAAGGTGTTGTGCGGGTGGGCACCGAACGCGGGGATGACCGGGGCGAGGCGCAAGAGGTCGCCGCGCCGCTCGACTTGGAGCAGGAGATCGAGCAAGGCGCGGCTCGCCGAGCCACCGGGAAAGGCGTTGAAGAGGCCGCGAATTTTGTAGAGATAGTCGGCGCCGAGTCGCCCCTTGGGGAGCGTGCGGTCGTAGAGCTGGCGGATGGTGTTGGCCGGGCTGCGCGTGCGCTGGCGGGTGCGGGCGAGTGCGGCCTCGCCCTGTTGGCGGCGGGCGAGTTGGCGCTCCTTTTGGATTTGGCGATTGCTTTTGTGGAGGCCGGCACCCAAACCGCGCTTGCGACACCAAGCCTTGTACTCGTCCTCGGATTGGAGGCCCAAGGCGCGGATGTGGCTTCGAAGGTTTTTGCGGTTTGCGGCTCGCTCAATCTCGCTGCGGACGTTTTTTTTGCGCCGGCGCGCCATAGCCAAGCTCCGGTTATAAGAGTATTCCTTAATGAGTCGCGCCGCTAGGGCCATGTCAACCGTGCCACCCCGACGAAGTAGAAGCCGGAGCAGCCGCGCCGCTTGCTCGCGCCGCTTGCGGCAGTTTAATTTGCTCTTATCAACCAACGCGACACGACGCGCCCATGCTAGATTACAGTCCGATCCCACTCTTTCCCTTGCCGATAGTCGTTTTCCCCGCCCAAATCGTGCCTCTGCACATATTTGAACCGCGCTATAAGCAGATGCTCGCCGATGTGCGGGCGGCTGACGAGCACGGAGAGATCGTGCCCATTGGCATGATTTTGGGGAAGGACCGCCAGGTGCAGGGCGAGGTGGGCTGCGCGATGCGGTTGGCCAGAGTGCTCGACGAGTTCGACGATGGCCGCCTCAATATCCTCGTCCGCGGCGTCCGGCGTTTTCGCATCGCACGCATCGCCGAGCACAGGCCCTATTTAGAAGCGTGGGTAGAGTACGTAGATGACGCCGAGGAACCGACGGATCCAGTGCTTTTGGCCAAGGCCGTTGCAGCTTTGGGGAAGTTGGTTGAGCAGCTCGAAGAAACGACTGGCGTGCGCCTCGAAGTGGGGGATCTGCAAAACGCCTTTCAAATAGCCCAAGTGCCGGGCCTCGACTTGGGACTCAAGCAACAACTGCTGGAAATGACGACTGAAAATGGCCGCCTACACGCGCTCTGCGAGTACTTTGAGCAAATGATCCCCCTGTTAGCGGCCGAGCGCAAGCTCCAGCGCTTGACATCTTCCAACGGGCACACCGGGGCTGTGAATGGTGGTTAGTAGCCACTGTTGTAATCAATCGGTCTCGACAAAGATACTACCAGCCACTTCCAACCCCAGCGACACTTCCCTTTCCTTGGCAGCACCGATCTTCAATTGCAGCGGGCCGTTAAAGGGTGCCTTGGCGGTAACTTCGACTCGGGTGCCCAAGAGCAATTGCAAATTTTCCATATAGCGCAGCATCTGGGGATTGCGGTCGCTGACCCGGCGGATGACCGCGGACTGGCCGTTTTGTAGCTCGGAGAGACGGCGGTACTTGGGGTGGTCAATCTGGCCTTGCTTGGTGGGGATCGGCTCGCCGTGGGCCCCAACCGTTGGATAGCCCAACGCCTCGTCAATGCGGTCTTCAAACTCCTCGGAAATAGCGTGTTCTAGGCGGTCGGCCTCGGCGTCGATCTGGTCCCAAGAATAGCCCAACGCTTGGCTGAGATACAGCTCGATCAAGCGGTGATGGCGGATGGTCTCCAAGGCGATCTGCTCGCCGCTGGCGGTTAGCTCGACCCCGTGGTACGGCGTGTACACGAGCAGATTCAGCTCGGCGAGCTTCTTGATCATGTTGGTCGCCGAGGCCGCGGCCACTTCCATGCGGCTGGCAATCACCGAGGTGGTGACGCGCCCGCCGTGCTCGTCGCTGTACTGCAATTTGTAAATCGCCTTGAGATAATCCTCAATAGCCTGCGTCAGCACCGCTTACCTCCCAGGTTACGCACTCTGCTTTTAAGATAAGGCCAAAAGCATATTTAGCAATAACTTGACATTTTTTTAGTCATAGCTAAATTTCTATCTTTCAATTAATAGACTGACGTTGTGCCGCGTTGGTCCTGCCAGTCCAAGCAGGCCTCCACAGCCGCCGGTTGGCAGCCGGTACGGGTAGGCTGGATTCCCGTGTGCGCGGGAATGACTTCCGGGTGCGCGGGCGTCTCGCCCGCCGTACTGTCTGGATTGTTCCAGCGCGGGAAATGACGCCGGGGGCCAGCAGGGGACCGACGATAACCAGCGACGGTGCAACAGCAGTAATAGATAAGCAAGGGACCATGTTCTGGATTTTCATTTTCTTGTGCGCGTTGGGTTGCGCTGCTCCCGAGCGCGACGACGGGCGGATTGAGGTGGTGTGTACCACCGGGATGGTGGCCGATCTCGCCCGCAATATCGGCGGCGACCGCATCGCGGTGGTCGGGATGATGGGCCCGGGCGTTGATCCGCATTACTACAAGGCGTCGCAAGGCGATTTGGCCAAGCTAACGGCTGCGGATTTGATTCTCTTCAACGGCCTTTTTCTCGAAGGCAAGATGGAAGCTATCTTCGCCAAAATGGCCCGCAACAAGCAGGTGTTGGCCGTGGCCGAGCAAATACCAGAAGAGCGCTTGCTGCGCCCGCTGGAATCTGCCGGCAACTTTGATCCCCATATCTGGTTCGACGTGTCGCTGTGGGCGCAGACGATCGCCCCGGTCGTAGCTGGTCTGAGCGCAATAGACCCGGATGGGGCGGCTCTCTATCGCCAAAACGGCGCGCGCTACCGAGAGCACCTCGACGCGCTGCATCAATGGGTCGGCGAGCAGGTTGCACTGTTGCCGGAGACCAGTCGCGTACTGATTACGGCCCACGACGCCTTTGGCTATTTTGGCCGGGCCTACGGCGTGGAGGTCGTCGGTCTGCAAGGCATTTCCACCGTGGCCGATTACGGGGTCAACGACGTCACTGGGCTAGTTGATCTGATCGTCGAGCACCAAGTCAAGGCTATATTCGTCGAGAGCAGCGTGCCCGTGCGCTCAATTGAGGCCGTGCGCGAAGGGTGCTTGGACCGCGGCTTCCAAGTGGCAATAGGCGGCACTCTGTACTCGGATGCGATGGGGGCTGCCGGCAGCGGTGCCGACACCTATGTGGGCATGGTCGAAAGCAATGTCAACACCATTGTGGGGGCCTTGCAGTGAGTACCCCCCATCCCATCCAGATCCACGACATGACCATTGCCTACCACAAGAAGCCGGTGCTGTGGGACGTGGATCTCGATGTGCCCGAAGGGCAGCTCGTGGGTATCATCGGTCCCAACGGCTCGGGCAAAAGTACCATGATTAAGGCCATTATGGACCTCGTGCCCAAGGCGTCGGGATGGGTCAAAATCTACGGCGAGGATTACAGCCAGATGCGCAAGATCATCGGCTATGTGCCGCAGCGCGAGTCCGTGGATTGGGATTTCCCGGTCAGTGCGCTCGACGTGGTGCTGATGGGCCGCTACGGCCACGTGGGATGGATGCGGCGGCCGAGCAAGAAAGATCGCCGCTTGGCTTGGGCGGCCCTCGAAGAGGTGGGCATGACCGCCTTTGCCGAGCGTCAGATTAGCCAGCTATCGGGCGGCCAGCAGCAGCGGGTCTTTCTCGCACGCGCCTTAGCCCAACAAGCCCGCATCTACATCATGGACGAGCCGTTTGCCGGCGTAGATGCAGCGACCGAGCGCGCGATCATCGCCAGCTTGGTCTCTTTGCGCGAGCAGGGAAAAACTATCTTGGTGGTACACCACGACTTGCAGACCGTAACCGAATACTTCGATTGGGTCATCATGCTCAACATGCGGGTCGTGGCGTCCGGCCCAACCAGCGAGGTCTTTACCGACGGCAACCTACAAAAGACCTATGGGGGGCGGCTGACCGTGCTATCGCAGGCCGCCCAAGCCATGGCCGAGCAGCGGCGCGAGGGTTGACGATGCTCGTCGAAAACGCCCTGCGCTTTGTGAGCTTGGCCGACGCCAACGTGCGCTTCGTGCTCTTCGGCTCCTTGCTGATCGGCGCGACGGGTGGATTGCTGGGGTCGTTTGCGGTATTGCGGCGGCGCAGCCTCGTCGGCGATGCGCTGGCACACGCGGCCCTGCCCGGGGTGGCTTTGGCCTATTTGTGGACGGGCAGCAAGGCTCTGCCGGTGCTGCTGACGGGCGCGGCGATTTCCGGGGTGCTCGGGGTGTTGGTGATGCAGTTCATCATCAACTTTACCCGCGTCAAGGCGGATTCGGCCATCGGCATTGTGCTGTCGGTATTTTTTGGCGTGGGGATCGTGCTGTTGACCCACGTCCAGCGGGTCGGCACGGGCAACCAGAGCGGCTTAGACAAGTTCCTGTTTGGGCAGGCGGCCGCGCTGGTAGATGACGACCTGCGCGTCATGAGTGTGCTAGCGGGCTTCATCATCCTCGCGGTGGCCCTGTTTTTTAAGGAGTTCAAGGCCCTGATTTTCGACGCGGACTTTTTGCAGACGCTCGGCTACTCGGCGCGCTGGATCGACGCCTTGCTGATGGGGCTTATTGCGCTGACGGTGATCGTGGGCTTGCAGGCCGTGGGCGTGGTGCTGATTGCGGCCATGCTCATCACGCCGGCGGTGGCGGCGCGCTTTTGGACGGAGCAACTGCACAAGATGGTGCTGCTCGCCGCTTTTTTTGGCGGCTTGGCCGGAGTCGTCGGCACCTTCATCAGTTCCTTGCTGCCGCGGATTCCCACCGGCCCGGTGATGGTGCTGATCGCCACCTTGTGCTTTGTGGTGTCCGCTCTTTTGGCCCCTCGGCGGGGGGTGTTGGCGCGGTGGCGGCAGCGGCGGCACAACAGCCGCCGCGAGAGCCGGCAGCACTTTTTGCGCGCCTGTGTCGAGTTGCAAGAGAAGCTGGAGACGGACCGCCCCTTGGCCGTGGAGGAGCTGGCCATTGAGATGGGCCTGTCGCCGGACCGGGTCAAACGCCTCGGGCGGCGGCTCGCCGCGGCCGGACTAGTCTCGGCTCAGGATGGGCGTTTCGCCTTGACAGAGCTAGGGGTGGCGGAAGGGCTTTTCGTGGTCAAATCGCATCGCTTGTGGGAGCACTATTTGTACTATCGGGCCATACTCGATACCGATCACGTAGACCGGCCCGCCGACGAAGTCGAACACTTGCTGACGCCGGAAATCATCGATCAGCTAGAGGACATCCTCCAGCGCGAGCAAGGACTAGACCCGGCCCGCATCGTCAATATCCACGGCACTGGCAGCCACTACCGCCGCGGAGGCCGCGAATGATCGAAGGAGCTTTCTGGATCGTGCTCGCCGGCGTGTTGGTCACCGCGTCCTGTGCCTTGTTGGGCACCTTCTTGGTGCTGCGCCAGATGTCGCTATTGGGCGATGCCCTAAGCCATGCGGTACTGCCGGGGATCGCCGTGGCCTTCTTGCTGTCGGGTAGCCGCGCGGTGCTGCCGATGTTTTTGGGCGCCGCCGCCTTCGGCTTGCTAACGGCGCTGTTGGTCGAGGCCTTTCACCGGCGCTGGCGCGTACAAGAAGACGCGGCCATCGGCATTGTGTTTACCGCGCTTTTCGCGCTGGGCGTGGTGATCATTACCGCGTATGCCGGTCAAGTGGACCTCGATCAGGAGTGCGTGCTCTACGGCGAGATTGCCTATACTCCTTGGGATTTGCTGCTGTGGGGCGACCAATCGCTGGGGCCGCGACCGGTGTGGATATTGGGCGCGGTGCTGGCGATTAACCTGACGGTGATCGCGCTCTTGTACAAGGAATTCAAAATTTCTGCGTTCGATCCGGCCTTGGCCCTGTCGGTGGGGATCAACGCCACGCTGATGCACTATCTCTTGATGGGTTTGGTCGCGCTGACGACCGTGGCGTCGTTTGAGTCCGTGGGCGCGATCTTGGTCGTAGCCATGCTGATTGTGCCGGGGGCCGCCGCTTACCTGTGGAGCGACCGGCTCATCGCGGTGCTGGGCTTGGCCGTGTTTTTTGGGATCGTCTCGGCCGTGGCGGGTTACTTCTTGGCCAGCCTCTGGAATAGCTCCATCGCCGGTGCTATGGTGGTGGTCATCGGGGGGATATTTCTCTTTTCCCTGCTTTTTTCGCCCAATCAAGGCGTACTGGCGCGGGGCTATCAGCGCGTGCGGCTGTCGCTGCAAGTAGCGCAGGATCACATGCTGCTCGCGCTGGTGCGGCGCACGGAGCAGGAGGTTGAGCGCACTGGGCTGCGGCCGGCCGAGTTGGTGGCGACCGCGGCCGTTTGGAGTCCGCTGGCCCAGCTGGCGTTTGGCGGTCTGCGGCGGCGGCAACTGCTGGTACAGGCCAAGGGCGTGGTCGAGCTGTCTGCCAAGGGCCAACAAGCCGCGCTACGCCTGTTGCGCCATCACCGGCTTTGGGAGACCTACATGAGCCATCTGGGCCTGCCCGCAGACCACGTACACGACCCAGCCGACGCGATTGAGCACTTTATCGGCGGCGAGCTCGCCGCCGAGTTGGGCGCGCAAGTCAGCGCCGAGCAAGATCCGCAAGGCAAGCAAATCCCGCCCTCTAATTGATGCCGAGGCAGCATGATCCGGCTGAAGAGCAAAGAGGCCGATCTCAAGCGCACCTATACGCGCGATCTGTGGACTGCGGTGGGGTTGGTGGTTTTGGTGCTAGCTGCGGTGGTGGCGATTGATCCGCAGATTGCGTTTGATGCGAGGATACCTGCGCCGCGGCCGGCGACTATCGAGCTAGAACTCGTTCCTGCAACCGAGCAGCGGCGGCCCTTGCCGCGGCCGCCGCTCCAGCGCGTCGAGTCGGTGGCGTCGGTGGTAGACGCGCCGCCCGTACCCGTACGCGAGCATAAACTGCCGCGGCCCGTAGTGGCGACCGAGTTCCCTTTGGCCGAGGAAGTAGAGGCCGCGGAGTTGTGGATGGTGGAGCAGCCGCCGAAAGTGCTCAAAAAGGTTCTGCCGGCCTATCCCGACAGTGCGCGGAAAGCACAGGTGGAGGGCAAGGTCTTTGCGCGGGTGCTAGTGGGTCGCAAGGGACAGGTCGCGCACATCGACCGCATTGAGGGGCCGCAGGTTTTCCAGCGCGCGGTGGCGCAGGCCGCCAAGGCTTGGGAGTTTGCGCCGGCCGTGCAAAACGACCGCCCGGTTCCGGTGTGGGTCAGCTTGCCGTTTGTGTTTGAGTTAGAGTAATCAGCCGCCGCCGCGCTTGGCCTGATAACCGCGCTTGGCCAGCTCGGCGAGCACGACCTCCACTTGGTCCCCCTGAATTTCTATTACGCGATCGACGACTGATCCGCCGCTGCCACATCTGCGCTTGAGTTCAGAGGCGAGGGTCTTTAGTTCGGCGGTGGATAGCCGTAGGCCCGAGATGGTGGTCGCGGTTTTGCCTCGGCGGCCCTTTTTCTCCCGGCGCACCCGGGCGATGCCGTCGCCGGTAGGGGCTGCGGCTTGCTTTCGGGGCTGCGCTACGCGGCCGGTATCAGAGGAATACACGAGGCGACTGCTTTTAGCCATGATTGGGATTCTCCATGCCGTATCCGGCCGCTCGCCGCTGTTGGACCAGGCGCAGGGTTTGGTCGCGCCACGCGGCAAACTCGTCGGTATCGACGGCGTCGTGCAGGGTCGCCCTTTTGGCGTAGGGTACGTAGCTACCGATGTGCCATAGCGTGTTGCGATAGAGGCAGAAGTCGCCGGCGTCGAGGCAGAGCTGCCGGGCACCGGGCATACTTTTGGCGTAGCCGCGGCAGGTCCACTCGCGCTCGGTAGCGGATTGTCCGGCGAGATCGGGTGCGGCGATGGGGCGCTCGGGGAAGCGCGCTGCTTCGCACGGCAGGTCGCGGCGCAGGTGGCTGCCGGGGACGACCCAAGTACATGAGTCGGAGTACAGAGCGCAGTTGACTTGGTTGAAGTAGCGGTCGTCGGCAAAGTGCTCGTCCCAGCGCGCTAGCTCCAAACCGGGCATATTGTCGCGCCAGTCGCGGTGCCAGTGGGTACACCACGGCGACTCGGCTGGTTCAAAGAGCACACCCATGACCTGCGGCCCGCCGACGCGGAAATCGGGCGAGAGCAGGCGGTGGAGTGCGTGGTTGAGCGCGGGGAGTTCGGCGTAGTCGATAAAGGGTTGTTGGTCCAGTGGGAAATCGGAAATTGGTTGCAAGCGCTGGGCTTGGGGGCCGCGCTGTTGGCGGGCTAAGTCCCGTGCTTTGTCGCAGACTCGGCGCAGGTCGGCGACGAGCGCGGGTGGCAGGATTTGGCCGAAGACTGTGTAGCCCTGAGTGCGGTACTCGTCGATGTGGCGGTCGGAAAAGGCGAAGATCATGGCGCGGTCAGTTCTCGATTAGGTACACTACATTGTCAACGGCGTGTTCACACGTGCGCCACGTGAAAGCCTTGGGGCGGCTCGAAGTGATCGGCGCGTTTGCCGATGTAGTGGCAGATAAAACTGCGCCGCCAGCGGTCAGCGGTCTGGTTGGGGTAGGAGCCGTGGATGGTTTTGCCGTCGAAGAAAAGGCCGTCGCCCGGAGCCATGTCGAGGCCGACTATTGCGGCTTTGGGTGGTAGTTGGCTTTGAGCGCGAGTGAAAGAAACGCGGGTGTCGGCCTTTTCAACAGGCCGGAGTTGGCCGTGCGAGCCGGGAACGACGACCATTTGGCCCACGGCCGCGTCGGACGGGTCGAGGGCGATCCACAGGCCGATTAGGGGAGCAGTGGTGATGTACTGTTCGTCTTGGTGCAGGCCCTGACCGCGGCCGCCGGGCGGCTTGAAGTAGAGCATGGTCTGGCGCAGGACGGGCTCGTCGTCGATGAGCCGTTCGACCACAGCGAGCAGATCGGAGCGGGTGGCCCAAGTGGCACTGGCGGGATCCCAGTCGTGCATGTTGATCATGCGCGGATAGGTGTGGTTGGGGTCGTCGGGCTGGTCGTCGGTCCCGCCGCTGTCGCCCGGATGCGGGCCTTGGGTGCGCAGGGCCATGTAGTGGCCAATCATGGCCTCGGCTTGGGCGGGCGCGAATACCTCCGGCACGACGAGATAGCCTTGGGCGCGGTAGGATTGGACTTGGGCGGCGTTGAGGTTGTTCATGCGTGATGAGTATCTCCTGTAACTTAGCTAATGCGGCATCGCGCTACCATTCGGCCACGCGCTTTTTGGCGAAATAGGCCCGGTCCCACTCGGCTCCCCAGCCGGGGCCAGTCGGCGGCGCGATGTGCCCAGCGACCGGCAACGGGGGATTGAGCAGGCCGATTTCGCGGCCGGCTTCGTCGCGGCTACCACCAGGAAAATACTCGTAGTACGTGGTGTTTGGCAGGGCGCAGACTAGGTGGGCGTGAACTAAGCCAAAAAGGCCACCCGGACCGTTGAGTTCGATAGTGGTGCGGTGGGCGGCGGCCAGCGCGGCGAGTTTGAGGGTGGCTGTGGTGCCGTGGCGGGCGTTGGCGCGGACGAGGCCCGTAGCCTTGGCGCGGACCCAAGCGGCGCAGAGTTCGCAGTCGTGCATTAGGGTCTCAAGGGCCATGACGGGTATGTCGAGTTCGGCGCACAGCGTTTGCAAGCCTTGGAGATCGCGGTCGGAAATGGCCTCCTCGAACCAGCCGTAGTTGAGTTCCTCGAGTGCGCGGCCCACGCGCAGGGCTTCGCGCAGGGTGTAGGGGCTACCGGCCGCGTCGTGCAACAGCTCAATGTCTGGGCCGACGTGATCGCGGATGGCACGCGACCACGCGATATTGGTGCCCGGGGAGCCAGACCAGTGGTCTTTGAGCGCGACAAAGCCCGCTGCGAGTGCTCGGTCTGCTCCTTCTAGGGCGGCGTCGAGACGGCCGGAAGGGAAGTTGTAATAAGCCCGACAGCGCGGACGCGCACGGCCAATCAGCGCGCAAACCGGGAGGCCAGCGGCTTGCCCGGCGATGTCCCACAGGCAGTTGTCGAAAGCCCCGTGCCAGCCCGGGCGCGCAAACAGCGAGCGGGTGGCCCAGCGCAGCTTGTCGTCGAGCCGCTCGCGGTCGAGTGGATCGCGTCCGACCGCCATGATGCACAGGGCTTCCAGCTCTTCGCGGCGCATGGTCTGGTAGCGGGCGTCGCCAACCGTGCAGATGCCCTCTAAGCCTTCGTCGGTCAGCACGTGCAGCACGTGGATGGGGGCTTCGGCGCGGCACTGGCGGCAGGCCTGCCAGCGGGTGCGCTGGCCGTAGGGTACGCGCTCTAGATCGAAGAGGGGGGTGGTGGCTGGAAGCGCAAAAATCGAGAGTTTGATGGCGGTGATTTTCACGAGGTTTGCTCAGGTTGCCGTTTTGCTGCGCCGTTTCGTCGAACGCAAAACCAAGTCGGTCCGGCTGGAAACAGGTCGGCTTTCAAGGCGTCTCTCCGCGCACAAATTCCTCTAGCCTAGCCACGTCGTCTCGGCTGCCGATGAACAGCGGCGTCCGTTGGTGTAGCTCGGTCGCCGGCAGGTCCATGATGGGTTGGGTTCCGTTGGAGGCCGCGCCGCCGGCTTGTTCGACGACAAAGGCGAGGGGAGCCGCTTCGTACAACAGGCGCAGCTTGCCATTGGGCGACTTGCTGTCGCCGGGGTAGAGGAAGATGCCGCCTTTGAGCAGGTTGCGGTGGAAGTCGGCCACGAGTGAGCCGATGTAGCGCGCCGAGTAGGATTGCGGCCCTTCCTTGAGCCGGCTGACGTAGCGGCGCACCGGCGCGTCCCATTGGGGATAGTTGCCCTCGTTGGCGCTGTAGTACTGGCCGCACGGCGGGATTTGGATGTGCTCGTGGGAGAGCAGGAATTCGCCTAAGGTTGGGTCGAGGGTAAAGCCGTGGCTGCCGCTGCCGGTGGTATAGACCAACATGGTGCTGGAGCCGTAGATAATGTAGCCGGCGCAGACTTGCTCGCGGCCGCGGCGGAGGAAGTCGCTGAGAGTTACGCCGTCGGTGCTTTTCTTGCGGTAGATGGAGAAGATGGTGCCGATGGAGACGTTCACGTCTATATTGGACGAGCCGTCAACCGGATCGAAGACGAGGATGTAGTTGCCGCGTGGGTGTCTTGCTGGAATGGGGTAAATGTCGTCCATTTCCTCGGAGGCCATACCCGCAAGTCGGCCCGTGTGATCGGTGGTGCGGATGATGAGCGCGTTGGCGAATTCGTCGAGTTTTTGCACTTCTTCGCCGTGGACGTTGGTGCGGCCGGTGATGCCCATTACCTCGGCGAGGCCGGCCTTGTTGACGTCGCGGGCGATGATTTTGGCGGCAATGCTCAGGTCGGTGAGCAAGCCGGTGAATTCGCCGGTAGCCTCGGGGTGCTGCCGCTCTTGTTCGATGATGAAGCGAGTGAGGGTGGTGCCGATTTGCATGAGGGACCTTACATCAATTGGGAGTGTTTGACACGGCACCGGACAAAACAATACAATCCCGTCGATCCTGTCCATTCGTTACATTCGCAACGCTACTGAGGAGAACAAGAGATTATGATCAAATTGGCAACTATGAGCAGCGCGTGTCCAGACTGGACCTTGGACGAGGTCGTCGCTGGCATGAAGCGGCACGGCTATCAGGGGTTTGAGCCGCGCGTCGAGTGGGATCATGCCTGTGGCATCGAGGCTGCGCTTGCGGCCCATGAGCGGCGGGACATCCGCCGACGGATGGAGGACGAGGGCTTGGCCATCTGCTGCATTGCGACCGGAGCGCGGATGGCTGCGCCCGACGCGGCCGAGCGAGCCGGGCACGTGGAGGACGTGAAAAAGTACATCGATCTAGCGGCTGATTTGGGCTGTGGCTTGGTGCGGGTATTCGGCGGCCAGCGCGATCGCAGCCGCGAGTGGACGGCGGTCGTCGATTACGTGGTGGAGGGCTTTGCACAGGTGTTGCCCGCAGCGGCTGAACGAGGCGTGACCGTGCTGCTGGAAACGCACGACGATTGGTGCTGCTCGGCCCCGGTACGCACCGTCGTCGAGCGGGCCGGGCACCCGAATTTGCAGGTGCTGTGGGATGTTATGCACACGCAGCGGGTGTTAGAAGAGCCAGCCTGGAGCTTCCAGATGCTGGGCGCACACACGCGCCACATCCACGCGCACGACGGAATGATCGTCGATGGCCGGGTGCAGGTCAGCGATGTGCTGGGCGCGGGCGTCTTCGATCACGCCGAGCCGCTGCGCCTCCTCGCTGGAGTTGGATTTGCCGGGTATTGCTCGGTGGAAGTGATCCACAAGCGCGGCAGCGGAGAGCGGGCCGATGCGGTGCTTGGGCAATATGCCGAGGGGCTGCGGGAGTTTTTTAGTTAGGTGCGGCGCAATGAGTTACAGGCCCCGGAGAAACTGTTTAAGCGGCTCTAGGCTGAGCGCATTCAGATTCCAGTATGGTGAGTCCACATATTCCCGCCTGCTTGCACGGGTCTCAATGCCAAGTGCTTCGCAGTACGCATAAATTCGCGCCTTGTGATTGGGAAGGTTATATGGTGTGCTTTTGTTTTGTAAACAAGTTTCGTACTGGTCAAAACAGTCGTACACGACGCGGTGAGTAGAGACGGCCATCATCGCAAGCAAGGTCTCAAGGCACCCGGGGTCTTTGTTGTTTGGCAGAAGGAAGAAGCGAGCGATTGGAAGTTGGAGACTTTTTCTTTGTTGCTCAAATTCGGCATACCGGCTCGCGAAATCGGAGTTCGCATCCAGTACGATAGCAATGCATCTTCCCGCATCATAAGCACGTTGGATGTCATTGGTAACATGGGGAAGTTTCGCCACGCCGCCGCCGATGATAGACGTATGGGCATTGGAAATGATCAGGTGTTGCAACAGGCCATTGAGGAAGGCTTGATCGTCAAGCCCTTCGACGAATATCTGCCATTGGCTACTCATCATCGGATCTCTATATCGCGCTCAAGGACGTGCTCAAATTGACTGTACTCGTACTTGTAGGAACGTACCAATCCGCTTTTATCCCTCTGCAATGTGTAGCAATTTGTCGTCTGCGTATAACCGGAAAATTCGGGCAAGCTTAGCACATCCTTCAGACCTTTGAGGATTTCGAGGCTGTGCGTGGTGGCAAAAACCTGTAAGTGCTGTTCGCTGGAAAATTTGAGGAGTGTCTTTAGGAGCGGCAAAATGGCTTGGTAGTGCAGGCCGTTTTCGAGTTCGTCAATGAGGAGAATTTGTCCGGCCCCTAAGATGGATTGCGAGAGAAGATTGGCGGCGCGGATCATGCCGCTGCCGAACATGTTCAGCGGCATCATTTTCTTTAATCCGATGTCCAAGTAGGCTTTGTCCCCATTTACCGAGATTCCCTCCACGCGGGGATTGATAATCCGCAGATAGCGAATGAGGTCGTCGGTCTTTTTTTCGACGATTACCTCGCCGATGACACGGCTGTCGTATTGAACTCGTGTGCCAATAAAACTGGCGGCTATAATCTCGCTGGCCAAGGCATCCGGCATCTTGGTCAGTTCAAACTTGTCTTCATGCACGATCAGCTTGCCGGAAAACGATAGAGGCTCTTGTTGCGAGGCTTTTTGTACAATCCCATCGTAGCGCAAATCGCGCCGACCAAAGGGAGCTGAAGAAGAGGGTTGATCGCCCGACAGCCCATCGATCTGAGTTTTTTCAGCATCGCCATTGGGATGCGTCTCCATTGCAAGGGTCGTGTGCGGAGCCGAGATCGCCAAGGTTCGCTGTGTGGCATCGCAACAGTGCGCCGCCAATTCTATGGACTTATCGATATCGAGTTTGTGAAAGAGAGCAGACAGGTCAGTGAACTCGCGAACACTATGGTTGCGAAAGGTTTGTATTCTCAAAGGCAGTTGCAGATTAGCTGAACCTGACAAAAGGAAAATCGCTTCCAGAATGGAAGTCTTACCCACGTCATTTGCGCCTAGCAGGACATTGAACGTTCCCAAGCCATC
>RKRN01000274.1 GCA_007571365.1 Candidatus Latescibacterota bacterium | reverse complement strand
CATTGGTGGGGTGTTCCGCAAAGCATTTGGGGGCGGGCGCGACGTGGATGACGGCGACGAAATCACTACCTACCGCAGCGCGGTCTGCGGCCTGCTAATCGGCTTTGGGGGCATGGTGGGATGGCGGTGGCGGATGGGCGTGTCTTTGTGGGTGGCGGCGGTGTGTGTCGGGCTGGCGTTGTTGATTTTTCTGGGGATCAGTCGGGTCGTCGCCGAGGCCGGGTTGGCGGCGGTGCGCTCGCCGATGATCGCGCCGGATATGATGATCCAAGGGCTGGGGGCCAATCTGGTCGGCACGAGCGGAGTGTTCAATCTGTCGCTGGCCTATATCTGGTGCGCCGATATCCGCATCTTCATCATGGCGCTGCTGGTCAATGGGCTGAAGCTGATTGAGGACTTGGACCGGCGGAGTCGTCGGCTGGTGTTGTGGGGCGTGTATCTGGCGATCTTGATCGGCGCGGTCGGCTCGTGCTGGATGGTGTTGCAAATGGCCTACCGCCACGGCGGGATCAACTTAGTGGGCTGGCTGTTCAAGGGGGGGCCGTCGACGGTGTACAACTATGCGGTGCGCGGGCTGGCACCGGCTGGTGTCGCTTGGGATGGGTGGGGCTTTTTCGCCGGCGGTGGCGCAGTGATGCTCTTGTTGATGTGGGCGCGGCAGCATCTGCTCTGGTGGCCTTTGCACCCGCTGGGCTTTGCGGTGGCGGCCAATCACCTGATGGACAAGATCTGGTTCAGCGTCTTCATTGCTTGGGCGATCAAGCTATGCGTGTTGCGCTTTGGCGGCCCAGCCATCTATGCGCTGAGCGTACGCTTCTTTCTAGGGCTGATTATGGGCGAGACGCTGTGCAATGGCCTGTGGGTTGTCATTGACTACTTTACCGGCAAGACCGGCAATAGGGTCTTTATTATTGGCTGACGTTAGGCAGGAACGAGCCTCGTCGGGGACAGACACGTAGGTCTGTCCCTACGGTTCGGCCGGCGCAGGGCACACCGGCGTCGCCGCATAGGGCGTCCCTTGTGGGTGCCCACGCGGGCATCGGTTACCATTTACCGCGACCGCTAAAGGAGAGGTGTTGTGATTGACCAAGCACTTATTTTGGCCGCTGGGCACGGCTCGCGTTTGCGCGACCATGTTCCGGTAGCGCACAAGGCCCTAGTGCAAATAGCAGGTGAGCCGCTGTTAGTGCGCACCTGCCGGCTGCTAGAGCAGAGCGGCCTACGGGAAGTCGTCGTGGTCACTGGGCATTGCGGCGCGGATGTGCGTGCGGCCTTGAAGGGGGCGAGTGGTTTGGGGATCGGGCTGCGGTTTGTCGAGAATGCCCAATGGAAGCTAGCCAATGGGATTTCGGTGTTGGCGGCGACCGAGCTGCTCGCGGAGAAATTCCTCCTCCTGATGGCCGATCATCTCTTCGATCCGGCGATGATCGCGGCGCTGTGCAGCGTCAGCCTAAGCCCCGGCGAGGTGGTGCTGGCGGTGGATCGCAAGTTGGACGCGATCTACGACATGGACGATGCGACGAAGGTGCAGCTAGCAGGCGAGCGCGTCGCGGCGATTGGCAAGGAATTGGCGGATTTCAATGCCATTGATACCGGGCTGTTTGCTTGCAGTACTGCGCTAGTGGCTCATCTCAGCGCGGTGGAAGCGCGCTGCGGCGATTGCAGCTTGACCGATGGGATGCGGGCCGTGATAGAGCAAGGCCGGTTGCGTGCGTGGGATATTGGCGCGGCTTGGTGGCAGGATGTGGATACGCCGGGGGCGTTGGCGCACGGGATGCGACTGCTGCGGGAACACGGGGGCTAGGGCAACTCTTCCTTGCTTTGTTTGCGTTTGTTTTTGCGGCGGTACAGCACGTAAAAGGGGTACGAGGCGACGAGGGCGACGGCCAGGACCACGGCGGCGACCCAACCGAACATACTGCCGATGGCGCCGATGATGATGATGGGGCCGATGTAGGCGTGGGCGGTGCTGCTGCACAACAGCAGAAGGGCGCAAACGAGGCTAATTTTCGAGAAATGACAGGGCATCTCGGGATATCCTTTGGGCTTGGGTCATCATGCCGCGCAGGGGTTGGCCTTGGTATTCGGCGCGGTCTGGATTGTAGTATTCCCACGCGATTTGGCCGGCCGGCGTTACTTCGAGCAAGCGGCCGCGTTGCGATTCGGTGATGAGGGTGTTGCCGTTGAAAAGCCGCTGTTGGGCACCGCGGATCCAACTGTCGAAAATCTGCGCGGGGCTGGTGCCTTTGTACTCCCAGTAAATTTCGTGCGTAAATAGATCGATTTCGAGGACGCGGCTTTGGCCGAAGGGGTTGCCGCGCAGCCCTTGGTTGTCGAAGAGCAGCACGCGGCCGTTGGGCAGCAGGTCTGGGTCGTGCTGCTGTTTCCAGATTCCTTCCCCATACCAGATTACTTGTTGCTCAATGGGATCGACGATGATGAGGGCGTTGGGGTTGCGCAGGGAGATGAGCAAGTCGCCGGCTTTGACGCGCGGTACGCCGGCGGCCTCGGCCCACGCCGGCGGGATGAGGCGAATGGCGTTGGTGTGGGTTATTTCGCTGTGGCGGGTGGTCTGCCAGCGGTCGAACACGCTGCGATAAGGCGAGTTTTGCAGGGCGCGGAAGATGGAAAAGCGCCGCTTCTCTTGGCCGGTTGTTTCGTCGATGACCACGGCGAAATCTTCGATGTACGGGGGTTGGATGTTGCCGATGGGCGCGGTGCCGATTTCTTGCACGAGGGTGTAGATGTGGCCTCGGCCGTCGAAGTCGAAGTCGTGGTGGGCGGTGCCGGTGTATTTCCAGATGACTTGGGAGTTTTTGTCGAGTTTGACGAGGCCGTAGCCGTAGGGGTAGTGGTTGACGTAGTCGTGGTTGGCGAGCAGGTCGCCGTTGGGATACAAATGGGTGCGGTGCCAGTGCAGCATGTCGGGTTGCTGCGGGAAGGCGGCGAAGTCGTCTTCGGCAAAGGCTTTAGCAAAGTCGCATTGCCATTGGTGGACGATGGTGCCGAGCGAGTCCATGAGCACGGCGGCCGTGGCGTTTTTGGACACGAGTGTCAGGCCGGGCTGCATGGCACTGGCGTGGTGGACGATGGCCCCGGACGGCTCGCTGTCGTCGGCAAACCACATGGTGCTGGTGAATTGGTTTTTGCTGTCGGTGAGGTCTTCGTAGAGATAGGTGAGGTGCCCGTAGGCGTTGACCGCGTGGAGGCGGATGTCGGGCGCGGGAGCGAGGTGGAAAACTGCCGACACCACGCCGTAGATGAAGGCGAGGAACAAAAGGCAGCATAGCAGGGTGGCGAGGTAGAGTTTGTGGAAGAAGGACGACATGCTAGCTCCGGTTGGTGCGGACGCGGACGGTGGCGGGATCGACGCCGAAGTGCTGGAGGAGCCAAACGACACGACTGTGGATTTCCTCTGGGATGAGATAGGTGTACAACCATAGATTCCCGACTTGCTGCTTGCGTACAAACTCCTTGCCGTCCGAGTGAAATGGTTCAGTGTGTACGAGGTATCGTTTTGACCTCCCCTTCTGTATTGGACAATCCCGCTCTGAAAGTTTGCCTGTTTCAACAAGGTACTGCACGACGCTTCCCAACAGATCAGGCCAAGTTTTGATCGATGTTGGATTTGAATTTGGAAACTTGATGGATGCTGACCCAATCTTGCCTGTTAATGACGCAAGCGGCATCCAGTCGTCGCCGTTGGACGGCTCAGTGGCCTCCTGTCGGCTGCTTGGCTCCGGCGGCGCAGGCTCTGCTTGGTCGTGCTCGGAGCTTAGCATGATGGGCGTCGCCGCTTCCTTGGGCGGCTCTCCACTGGCCAAATTAGGTCGCCATAGCCCTAAAGCCTGTAACGCGCAGGCATAAGGATCGTCCTGCGTCAATTGGAAATTCATCAGGATTCGCTCGGCAATCGGGGCCTGCTTAAACACTTCTATCATCTGCCAATAATCGCCGTTGGTGAGGGTCATGTAGGCAATGCCAGCCGTGTTGGCGTAGTTGAGGGCCTGCATCATTTCCTTTTCATCTAGGGGTTTTCCTAAAGCCTTGGCCTCGATCACGGCTATCGGCTTTTGGCTTCCCATCAGCGCGTAATCGACCCGCTGTTGCTTGATCGCATACTCGAGTTCGACAGAATTGGGATCGCCAACGTCCCAGCCTAGGGCGTGAAGCATGGGGTCAATAAGCACCTGCCGCGTCCGCGTCTCATAGCCTTCCAAGTAGGGGCGATGGGCCTGAATGCGCTCGCGCAGCGTTGCGATGATTTCTTTTAAATCGTCTAAGGCCATTGGGGCTAGCTCCTTTGCG
>RKRN01000271.1 GCA_007571365.1 Candidatus Latescibacterota bacterium | reverse complement strand
ATCCTCGATGTGTTGGAGACTCGCTTTGGTCTGGGTGAGGCGCGTTCCCTCTCGGATCGCCTTGCCTCTATCGACGACTTGCAACGCCTCAAGCAGTTGAACCGCACGGCCATACGCGCCGCCAGCATGGATGAATTTAGACAGGTGTTAGACGAGGCGCGGGCGTAATTCCTCGACGGACGTTAGGCCGTAGCGGTCGCAGCGGTCGGCCTCTTGGAGCTGGCTTCGACACGCTCAGCCGGCGACGAGGTGCCCTGAGCGTGTCGGAGGGCACGGACCGCGTAGCATTAGTTTCTCAATAACAGAAACAAACAAGAAAAGCCCAACGGCTTTCTCCAAACCGCTGGGCTTTTTCGCGTCCTGTCCGGGACCGGTTGGAAACCCGGCCCTTATGGGATCATTTCAGTAACAGCATCTTGCGCGTGGCGCCAAACGCATCGCCAGCTTGGAGCCGATAGAAATACAGCCCCGAAGAAACGCGCCGGCCGAGTTCGTCCCGGCTGTCTCATTCGAGCCGGTAATGGCACGGCGGCGGCGAGGCTGTATTGAATAGTAGTACTACTTAAGCAACAGCATCCTCTTGGTTTCGCGGAACGCACCCGCCTGCAGACGGTAGAAATACAGCCCCGACGACAACCGACGCCCGCTGTCAGCGGTTGCATCCCACTCCACGGCGTAGTGTCCCGCGCTTTGATGCTCGGCTACCAGCGTCCTCACCACTTGGCCGACCATATTATATACCACCAACTCCACATCTGCCGCTTGCGGCAGTGCGTACTGAATAGTCGTCGTTGGATTGAACGGATTCGGATAGTTGTCGACCAGCGCAAACGCTTGCGGCCACGCCAGAACTACCCCCTTGGCCGCGCCCGCATCGCTCAGCACAATTTCTACCGAGCCCTCCTCCAGCCCGTCAACCGTACCGATCAGCCGGATGATCTCGTCGCCTTCGGCCAAATTGTCGATGAGGGGATCGACGTAAATGTTCCGCGTTCCGGTTGTCGAGCCAGCGGGAATCTCAATTCTAGGGGTAAACAGCGCCCGGTAGTCCAAGTCGCGCGTTGCCGTCGAAGCATCATCAATGGCCAAGCTCACGATTGCGTCTTCCAACAGTGGCTTTCCGTCTAGCGTAGCGGTCACCGCAATAGAAGTCAAAGAAGCATCCTCGCTCAACGTACTCGGCGCGGCCGACAGCGCGATGGACGTACTCGGTGCGTCGTCGTCTTGAATCAAGATAGCGGTCGTGAGGGTCTGGCCGGTCGATGCGATGGTGGCCTGTACCCCCACCACCTCCCTCCCCTCTTCGGTGTTGTCGTTGATCGGCGTGAGAGTAAGCGTCGCCGTCGCCTCGGTAGCACCAGCCGGAATGGCGATCTGCGCTTGTAGTTCCGCCCTATAGTCCACATCGCGCATCGCCGCGGGAACCGCTAGCGCATCATCGGACAGTTCGACAATAGCGAAGCGCACGTTCTCGGCTGTAGCTGAGGCCGCCGCCAACGCAACAGTCAGCACAATGGCTGTCTCCTCGGCGGCTTCGCTGATTTCCGCCGGCATCGCCGTCAGCCCCGTAGCCACAATGCTACCAACAGGGGCTACCGTAATGGCAAACACCAAGGATACGCTGGCACCCGTTTCGATGTCGGTCGCTGTGTACTCAACGGCGACCACACCGTCGGTGGCTTGCGTCGGCGTACCAGCTAGCGTCCGCGTGGCCGAGTTAAACCACAAGCCCGCAGGCAGAACCGACACGCTATAAGCCGGATGGCAGTCGGGCGCGGTAGCTTCCGGCAGCACTAAATCGGCTATTGGCACACCCAATGTGTACGTCTGAGCTGCAACGGATGCACCCGGCGCAAAGGCCAGCTCCGTCGCTTCCGCAGCCGGATCAACCGCGACCAAGAAGGTCAGCGTCGCTGCATCGCCATTGCTGTCCGTTGCCGTGTAGATGATGGCGACCGCACCATCGGTCGCTTGCATAGGTGTGCCTGCCAGCGTCCGCGTGGCCGCGTCAAACGCCAAGCCGGCCGGCAGGGCCGACACGCTATACGTCAGCGGAGCTTCACCGCCCACAGCAGTCGGCAACACCCAGTCGGCTATCGGGGCACCCGCTGCGTAGGTCTGGGCCGCGATAGACACGCCCGCAAAGGAAGGCACACTGTCCACGCCTGTGTCTTTGAGCGTTATATCTACACTGCCGACCGTCAGCGTACCACTTGCGGTGATGATTTGCCTGTTGGCGTATGGCACGATCAGCCGAATCTTCTCGCCATCGTCCTCTATATTGTCGGCAACAGGTCGGATGGTGATCGTCGTCGTCCCCGACACCGCACCGGCCGCAATGATGAGCGGACGCAAGGTGGCCGTGTAGTCGACATCGCGCACCGCTTCGTTGGCGACCGGGTCAACGGTTAAGAGCACGACCACGTCCTCGTCGAGGACTTTTCCGTCCAACGTCCCAATCACCGCGATATCCGTGCTCCCCGCCTTTTCGCTTATCGAGGTCGGATTCACCGTCAGAGAGATCGTCTTGCTACTCGCGTCGTCGTCGACAATGGCTATAGCCTTGACCGCCTCTACGCTGCCGACTGTAACCTGTATGTAGATCGAATCGCGCGTAGCCACGGCGGTGTCGTTGGTGGGAGTCAGCGTGAATGTCGTCGTCCCTTCGGTCGCACCAGCCGGAATGGTGAGCGGCGCACCAAACGACAGTCGGTAATGCACATCGCGGATCGGCGTACCCGCGACAGTGTGACCCGACGGCAAAACCGCGCCGTTCGGCAAAATGACGAGCCGCACCGTCTCGTCCCTTATCAAGGCATTTGTCAAGGCGACCCTGAGCTCAATCGCCGTCTCGCCAGCGTCCTCGCGGATGCTATTTTGACTAAGCGCGATCGCCGAGGGCCTAGCCGTGCCCTCCTTTTTTATTTTTATATCCACCGGATCGATCGGCAACTCACCCCCGATCCCTTCCACTCGGATTGTACCGGGCAATTGGCTGCGGGGCGTGATGGTAATCGTCGCCGTGCCCGACACGGAATCGGATGGAATGGTGAGCGTCGCCAGCGTCACCGTGTAGTCGACGTCGCGCTGCGCCTCGCGATTATCCTTCGTCGCATCGGCATTGTCGATAGTGCCGTCGCCATTGGTATCGGCGTTGGGAGTAGCCCCTAAGTTGGGATGATCGCCAATAATCAAGGCAAGACTCAACGCCTGTGTTAGGTCTCTGCCGTCTAAGGTTGCCGTCACGGTGATCTCGGTGGCATCGTCGAATCGGTTGAGCTCGGTAATATCGGCCGCTAGACTGATTTTTGTGCTAGGCTTGTCGTCGTCAATGAGCGTAATAGTCGTCGGTGCCACGGTCATCACCCCGGCATTGCCGCTGATCTCAATGGGCAGATCGTCGTCGACGATACTGTTGTTAATGGGAATGAGGGTGATGGTGCCGGTGGCCTTTTTCGTCCCAGCCAAAATCCTGAGCACGGCTAGCTGGATGTTGAAGCGACTGTTAAGCCCCTGCTGGTTTTGGGCAATGCTCAACAGCACGTAGGTGTCTGAGCTCACCGCTATATCGTCAGTAACTTCGACTGTTACCTCGAGATTGGTGGATGCAGCGTCCTCGCGGACGCTAGCCGGATTTACTGATAGGGCCAAATCTTGCGCTGCCGCGCCCTCGGCCCACCCCAGCACCAAACAAGCGACCCCTAGCCAAGACAGATGAGTTAGCTGCTGCCGCAACCACTTTGCCTGCATCATTACTACCTCCCCTAGGAAAGCATTCCTAATTTGACTTGTTGACTTGTGAAAATGGGGCCGCAAGTTGCAAAGGTTTGCGACCTCATCTTACTAACGCACGTGCTACTTGAGCAAAAGCATCTTCTTGACTTGGCGAAACGCTCCACCATCAGCCTCCAAGTGGTAGAAGTACATCCCCGCCGACAAGCTGTGCCCGCTATCATCGGTCGCGTTCCATTCCACCACATAGTGCCCCGCGCTCTGATGCTCGGCCACCAGCGTCCGCACGGCCTGACCGACGACGTTATATACGGTCAACGCTACGTCCGCTGCCTGCGGCAACGCATAGCGGATGGTCGTCGTCGGATTGAACGGGTTTGGATAGTTGTTGTCCAGCGCAAACGCGGCCGGCTGCGTTTGCAACAGCAGCGACGCGCTCGCACCGTTGGCATCCGTAACCGTGTACGTATATACGGGTTCACGCTCCGCCAGCGGCGTACCGGCAATCGTCCGCGTGGCCGCGTCAAACGTCAAGCCCGCCGGCAAAGCCGGCGCGAGGCTATACGTCAGCGGTGCCGTGCCTCCTATGCCCTGCGGCAGCTCGACAAATTCATGCACAGCCGTCGGAATGATCTTACCAGCACCGCCTAACGCAGCGGCAAACAGGTCGAGGTCGAAGGTCAGAGCCTTGTTGACTGTGATGGAGAAGGTCAACACATCGGCGTTACTGCCTTCGTCGATCACTGTATAGATGATGTCGACCGCGCCATCGGTCGCTTGCGTCGGCGTACCGGCAATCGTCCGCGTGGCCGTGTCAAACGCCAAGCCCGCCGGCAAAGCCGGCAAGGCCGTAACGGTGTACATCAAGCCGCCAATACCACCCGTAGCGGCCGGCAGTACGAGAGCGGTAATCGCGGTCCCAACCGTGTACGCTTGGTCGGCGATCTCAGTGCTAACAAAGGAAAGAGACGAACCGGCCGCACTCCGTTCGGTCAGTATGATTTCTACCTCGCCCCCCACTAACCCGTCGACCGCCCCGGTCAGCTTGATGGTCTCGTTACCCTCGGCTATGCCGTCGGCAATTGTGCGGAGCGCAATCTGCGTGGACCCTGTTACCGAGCCGGCTGGAATCACAATCAGCGGCTGGAACACCGCAGCGTAGTCCACATCGCGCGTCGCTGTGGACGCAGCATCAATGGACACACTCACCGTTATGTCCTCTGCCAACGCCCGGCCGTTTAAGGTAGCAGTCACCGCGATCGTGGTCTCAGGGCTTTCTTCGCTTATCGCGTTTGGACTCGCCGTCAGGGAGATGGACGTACCGAGTGCGTCGTCGTCGACGATCTTGATGTCCGTCCTTAGCGTCGCACCAGAAGTCAAAGCAGCTTGCACCCCTAGGGCTCTCAGGCCATCCTCTGCGGTGTTGTCCGCGGGGGTGACGATGAGGGTTGCCGTCCCAACGGTCGCACCGACCGGAATGGTGACGAACGCCTCCAAGGACGCCACGTAATCTACATCGCGCACGGCCGGCGTACCCTCCACATCTTCGCTTGGAGCTGCAATTGTGAACGTCACCACCTCGGCTGTGGCACTAGCCTCCGCCAAAGTCACGGTCAACGCGATTTGCGTCGCCCCAGCGTCCTCAAAAATCTCCGCTGGCGTCGCTGTTAGCTGAGCACCGGCAAGCAGGGGCGGCAGTTGGATATCTTCGACTGCGATGGAGAAAATCAACGCACTGCTGGCACCCTTGCTGTCGATCACCGTATAGATGATGTTGACCGCGCCATTGGTCGCTTGCGTCGGCGTACCGGCCAGCGACCGCGTGGCCTCGTCAAACGTCAAGCCCGCCGGCAGAGTCGAGACACTATACCTCAGCGGAGCGTCGCCGCCCGTAGCTTCCGGCAGGACCCAAGCAGCAAGCGGCACCCCAAGCGAATAGGTGATCTCGGGGATGGAAGCACCCGTCGCAAAGGAAGGCACTCCACCCACGCCCGCGTCTCTGAGCATTATTTCTACGGCACCGATCCTCAACGCGCTAGGCCCGCTGGAGATTTGTCCGGTCAGTCGGATTTTTTCGCCATCGTCCGCTATATCGTCGGCCGTAGGACTGATGGTGATCGTCGTCGTCCCCGACACTTGACCAGCCGGAATGGTAAGCGGACGCAGGGCAGCCATGTAATCCAAATCGCGCACCGCCTCGTCGAAATTAGAATCAATGGTCAAGGACACGACCACGTCCGTGGCGAGAACCTTCCCATTCAGGGTTCCGGTTACCCCCACCACTACATTACCCGCCCCCTCGCTTATTGAGGTCAGCGCGACCGTCAGCGCGACGGCCGTGCTAACCGCGTCGTCATCGACAATGGCTAGTGCTTTAATCTCCGATGCACCGCCGACCGAAACTTGTATATAGATCGAATCGCGCGTAGCCACCTCGGTGTCGTTGGCGGGGGTTAGGGTGATCGTCGTCGTCCCTTCGGTCGCACCGGCCGCAATGACGAGCGGCGGACCAAAGGACAGCCGGTAATGCACATCGCGAATCGGGGTGCCCGTTACAGTACGACCCGACGGTAAGGCAGCACCGTCTGGCAAAATGGCGAATCGCGCTGTCTCGTCTCGTACCAAGGCATTCGTCAAGGAAACCCTTAGCTCAATGGGCGTCGCACCAGCATCCTCGCGGATGCTGTTTTGACTGAGCGTAATGGCCGAGGGCATGGCAACACTCTCTTTGCCTATTTTTATATCGACCGGGTCGATCGCTAGTCCATCCGCCGTCTGGATCCCCGCCGTACCGGCATCGTTATCGGGCGTCGCCACCCGAATCGTGCCTGGCAGCCGGTTTTTGGGCGTGATGGTAAGCGTCGCCGTTCCCGACACCGAATTTATCGGAATGGTAAGCGTCGTCAGCATAACCGTGTAGTCAACGTCGCGCCGTGCTTCGCGATTGTCCTTGGTCGCATCCGCATCGTCAATCCTGCCGTTGTCATCGGCATCGGTGTTGGGCACGTCCGTCAGATCGGGATGATCGGCGATGATCAAGACGAAACTCGTCGCCTGCGGTCGCACCTTGCCGTCCAAAGTGGCCGTTATGGCAACCTCGGTCGCGCCGTCGAACCTGTTAAGCTCGATAGTATCGGCCGACAAACTGATCTTGGTGCTAGGCCTGTCGTCGTCGATCAGCGTAATCGTCGTCGAAGCAACCGTCTCACTGCCAGCATTGCCGCTGATTTCAATGAGAAGATTGCTGTCGGGAGTGCTATCATTGGTAGGAATAAAGGTGATGGTTGCGGTGGCCTTTTTCTCCCCAGCCGCAATTTTGAGCCAAGGCAGCAGGACGATGAAGCGACTATTAAGGGTTGCTTGAGGGGCACTCAAGAGCACATAGGTATCCGTATCCACCGCTATATCATCCGTAACTTCGACTGTTACCTCAATATCGGTCGCTCCGGCGTCCTCGCGTATCTTACTCGGATTTACCGACAGGGCAAACCGCTCTGTTTGCGCCGCCGCGTCCCCAGCCCACCCCAACATTAAATAAGCAGCCAGCAGCCAAGACACATAAGCCAACCGCAGCAACAACTTTGCAGGCATCATCACTCAACCTCCCCTGTTGAGGTTCACCAAACGTAGGTTTATAGGTTTCCTCCGTATGGCATTGGAATCAAAGCCGTAAATCAACTTGCGCGCGGGCCAATAACTGACGTTACGGCGGACCACTTGCCTCGCTATAGTGGCCGGTGGTTAGCGATCAGCCCTAAAAAATGGGGCCTCAAGTTGAACGTTTGAGACCCCATTGTACTAACGCGCAGTGCGTACTACTTGAGCAGCAGCATCTTCTTGGTTTCGTAGAACGCTCCGCCCGCCTCCAAGCGGTAGAAATACATTCCCGACGACAAGCTATGCCCGCTATCATCGGTCGCGTCCCACTCCACCACGTAGCGACCCGCGCTTTGGTGCTCGGCCACTAGCGTCTGCACGGCCTGACCGACGACGTTATACACGGTCAGCTCCACGTCCGCCGCCTGCGGCAACGCATATTTGATCGTCGTCGCCGGGTTGAACGGATTCGGATAGTTGTTGGCCAGCGCAAATGCCTGCGGCCGCGTCTGTACCTGCACCGGAGCCGGCAGTGCCAAACGGTTGAAGCCAAACGCGCTGTCATAGGTCTGGCTGTCGGCGACCTCGATGACCGCATTCTCGACTTCAGTCGTCGCGCGGAAGACCAAGCTCAGTGCTACCTCGCCGTCGGACACTACGCCCCCATGCGCAGCAACCGTCAAAACCCCGGCTTCGTCCGCCAGCACCTGCGGCGCAGCCAACTCGCTCTCACCCAGCGGCTGCTCGGTACGCGCTTGGACAAACTCCAGCTTGTCGGCCTCGTACTGCACCTGTATGCCGTAGCCTTTCACCGCGGCGAAGTCGGCCACGCGCACATCGAGGACGAAGTCCTCCCCCACGCTCGGCAGCGCGGTCCGCGCCTCTAGATACAGCCGCGCATCGGCGTTGAGACCGGCAAACCGGGGCACGCGCTTGCCCGCCGCCCCGGTGCTGCGACCGAAGTTGTCGGCAAATATGAAGAAATCGTCGAAGTCGATCGCCGCGCTCGGCGCTAGGTCAAACGCCGGATCAAACGCAGAATCTTCTGCCGTCAGACCGAAGCGGTCGGCAAACAAGAAGAAGTCGTCGAAGCCGATGCTGTTGTCCGCACCAAATAGGCCGAACAGAGCGCGCCCTTCGCTATCGACCACCCGATTGCGAATGGCCATGGCCGTTTGCTCGATATTGGCCGTGGTCTCGTTGTCATCGTCGAAGGGCCGCACCTGATAGGTGTAGCGCACGCCGTTGAGTGCCGTTTCATCGACAAACGAAATTGCGCTGCTCTCGATTTGCGCCAACAGGACGAACTCGTCTGCACCCGCAGCGCGGCGATAGATGCGGTAGCCTTTGGTGCCGCCAGCCGGCGAGTGCTTCCAGCGCAGGAAGATGCGGCCGCCCTCGTCGTCGGGCGCGTCCAAGACGCGGAGAGACGATATGGGTGCCGGCGGGATGTTGTCGATCGCCCGCGCCGGCTCTTCCGTCTCGGTGACGTCTGAAAGCTGTAGCATCTCTTCGGTACTCTTCAGCCGCGGCACGGCGGCAATGCCCCAATTGGCGGCGACATTGTCGGACACAGCGACGACAGCGCGCCCGATGTTCGCGCCCGGCACCGCATGTACTGTAGCCCAAGGCATCATCTCACCGCCCAACCCGGGCATTTCGCGGAAGATGCGGTAGCCGACGAGCGAGTCGTGGTCTTCCGACAAATCCCAAGTCAACAGCACGAAGCCGCCTTGGTCGCCAACGCCGTCGGTGCCCATAAAATCCTCGGCCACTAGCGCGGCCGGAGCAGCCAAAGAAGACGGAGTGACCGCCACGAGAAACGGCAGCGAACGAGAAGCACCATTGGCGTCCGTAACCGTGTACGTGACCACAGTGGGTTCGCGGACCGCAATGGGCGTACCTGAAATCGTCTGCGTGGCCGGGTCAAACGACAGCCCGGCCGGCAGGCCCGACAGGCTGTACATCAGCGGCGGCGTCCCACCCGTAACCGCCGGCAACACCAGTGGCTCCATTGCCGTGCCCGCCTCATAGGTCTTGATGGCCATGGACTCGCGTTCATTGGCCCAGGCCGTATGAACGCCGAAAGTTAACAAGACAATAGTCAAAAACGCTCGCTTCATGATGTTCTCCTTGTCATGTGATTTAGCCGCCCCTTGCACTCCGCAGAGCACCAGCAAGTAGCTAGCTATTGATGGCTGACCGGGAGCCTCTCTTTTCTTATTATATAATAAAGTTTCTAAAAAAAATAATAACAATAGGCACTTTTTCGCAATCTGAGACCACATGATCATCGACGTCCACAGCCACGCTTGGCAGTACCCCGAGCATTTTACCGACCAATTCCGCCAACAAGCGGCCCAAGTGGCTAAAGCCAACGAATCCCTCGACCTAACCGTTACCTATGCGGCCTATCGGGCGGGTGCCCCAAGCTGCGACAAAACCATCGTCTTCGGCGGCAAGGCCCGGCGGGCGGGCCTGTGGGTTGACGACCGCTATGTCGCCGATTATGTCGCCGCTCATCCGGGGGCACTCATTGGCTTCCTCTCGCTGGACCCCACGCAAGAGGGCTGGCAAGACGAAATGGCCTACGGCCACCAAGAGCTCGGCCTCACCGGCATCAAGCTGCTCCCCATGTACGCCGGCTTCTACCCGCACGACAAAAACCTCGACCCTCTGTGGCACTACGCTGCCGCGCACGACCTGCCCGTGCTACTGCACACCGGCACCACGTTCGTCGCCCAAGCCCCACTCGACTGTACCTTGCCGCGCCACCTCGACCCGGTGGCGACCCGCTTCCCGCAGGCCAAAATCATTATGGCACACTTGTCGCATCCCTACGAAGGCGAGTGCGTGGCCGTTATCCGCAAACATCCCAACGTGTACGCCGACGTCAGCGCCCTCCACTATCGACCTTTCCAGCTCTACCACAGCCTGATGCTGGTGCAGGAATACGGGGTCTGGCACAAGTTGCTCTTTGGCAGCGACTATCCCTTTACCACGATCGACGCCTCCATTGAAGGGCTATACGGATTGAATAAGATGCTCGATGGCACGGCCCTGCCGCGCTTGGACGAGCGCGAAATTCACGCCCTAATCCACCGCGATAGTCTCGACATTTTGGGGCTTTAAGTCTTGTGCCCGATGGCGTTTTCTCGTTTAATCCCAGCGGAATTACCACCTCTTCCAAAGGAGTCGCTCTATGAAGCGCCTACTCATCAGTGCGTTGTCCATCTCTCTCATCAGCGGACCCGTGGCGGCTGATGACGAAGCGGATGTCGAGGTCTATGAAATGGGAGAACTGATCATTACCGGCTCCAAGCTGCCGCAGACGCCGGGGAATGTGACCCAGAAGATCTCTATTATTACCGCCGCTGAGATGGGATCTTTAGTCCTTGGCAACGGCAACTTGGCGGAGATTCTCTCATATACCCCCGGCAACTTTGCCAACGTCCTCTCCCGCAACGACGCCAATTGGGGGTCCTCTGGTGGCCTAGCACACACCTACAAGGGGTACATGCTCAACGGCCTGCCGATCGACGCCTTTGTCGATCTCCAAAGCCTCGACCCGTGGGCCTTCCAGCGGGTCGAAGACCAGCGCGGCTCGGCCTCAGTGCTCTATCCAACTTATCTGGCCATGGATTTTGCCGGTAATCAGTCGCCGCTGGCGGGGACGGCCAACTTCATTCTCAAGGAGCGCGTCCGGAGCACGCGCACCAGTGCCTCGGCGTACTACGGCTCCTACAACACCTTGGGCGGGCGCTTCTTCCACCAGCGGGCCGCCGGCAACCTGCACCTTTTCTTTGGGGGGCACCACGAGGATTCGGATTACACCGACTACGGCACCGAAGGCTCGTGGCTGAAGATGGACGACAACCCGGAGTACGAAAAAACCAAGATGTACATGCGAGGAACCTACTTCCTCAACGACCGGGGCCAGCGGGCCTCCCTGTACGCCCACCGCACTTGGCACACCGGCGACGCCGGACGCATCAACCGCGACTTCGGCCACACTTATACCACCCTGAACGCCGGCTACACCAATCCGATCTCCGACAAAGCCACCGTCCAAGCCAAAATCGGCTACCGCGACTACGTGCGCCGCTGGGAAGAGGATGGCATCTGGGAAGATCCGCCCAGCCGCGAACTGCGCTCAGAGGACGGGGTTGACCAGGCGGTCGTACCAGCCGATTTGTCCGTGTCCATCACAACCCGCGAGGCGGATGTGCTCACTGTGGGAGCCGACTATCAGCTCGCCGCGTATGAGACCTCGCGCGAGTCCGGCGAGATAAGTCCCGGCAACGACGCCACCGCCACCGTCTGGGGCTTCTACGCCCAAGAGGAGTTCCGCTTGAACGCCCTCATCCTGCGGGCCGGGGCGCGCTACAACATCATCTCGCACGACATCAACTTGTTGCAGGGTGCTCCTCCAAATGAGACCAGCAACTCTTGGAACAAGGCTCTGTACAGCGTTGGGGGGCGCTACAACCACAGCGACGATCTTTCTGTGTACGCCAACCTAGGCACCAGCTTCAAGGCCCCCTCCCTCAAATCAGTAGGCGGCACCGTTCCCCCGGACGGCAAAGGCGGCCATCTGCCGAATCCAGACATCAAACCAGAGTCGGGGACCAGCCTCGACTTGGGGGCAAATTTTCGGCCTGTGGCAGGAGTGCAGGTCGGCGTACGCGGCTTCAACATCGTCATCGACGACCAAATCGTGCAGCGGGTGGTGCCCGTGGCAGAGGGCGATCCCGCGCAGTCGCAGGACATCAACGCCGGCAACACCACGACCTCTGGCGTCGAGTTGGAGGTCGCCCATCGCCTCGCCGAGACGGTGGAGTGGTTTGCCAACTACACCTATACCAATGCCGAAGTGAAGGAGCACCTCGATGAAAACCAAGTCGGTGCCAAGATCAACTTCGTGCCAGAAAATGCCCTTGGTGCTGGGGTTCACCTCACCTTTTCGCCGGGCTTGCGGGCCACGGTTACTGTGCAGTCCTATAGCGGCATCTACCAAGATATCAATAAAAACGCCGAACCCCTCGACGGCTACATACTAGTAAACGCCCGTCTCGAGCAGCACATCCGCACCCAAGACGGATACGACCTGAGTCTCTATCTCGAACCGTACAACATCACCAACCAAACCTTCGAGATGCCGTGGCAATTTCAGGATCCCGGCTTTTCGGTCAACGGCGGTCTGATGGTCTCGTTCTGACGCCCACCATGATGCCCATAGCAGCTAAGCCCTTTCTCCTTGCTTTTTTACTCGCCTCTGCTCCGATCCTCGCCGAAGGCGTAGCGGTCACCGACTTCCGCGGCCACCGCATCGAACTAGACAGGCCGGCCGAGCGCATCGTCTGCCTGCTCGAAAGTGCGCTCAGCGGCCTCTACATGCTCGGGGCCGAGGATCGCCTCGTGGGCATTTCGACCAATATCTACCAAGAGAGCGTTTTCCCGTACTACGCGGCGATGGACGAGCGCATCCGCGAGCGCACCCTGCCGACGCCGGGGAATTGGGACTTCGTCAACATCGAGAGCATGGTGGCATTGCGGCCAGACCTAGTCATCGTCTGGTCGGGTCAGGAGGAGTCGATCGCCGCCCTCGAAGAAAAGGCGATTCCGGTCTTCGGAGTCTCCATTGAGTGCTTTGCGGATATTCACCGCGAGATCACCGCCCTCGGCGAGCTAACCAGCACCCAAGAACGGGCGACCGAGCTCCTCGCCATAGCCCAAGAGCAGTTGGAGGTGGTGCAGCGCAAGACCGCCCTCGGCCAAGGAGCCGCCAAGCCGAGCGTGTATTTCATGTGGGATCAAGGGCCGCTGGAAACGTCCGGCCGCCAGAGCACGGTACAGGAGCTAATCGAGCTGGCCGGCGGGACCAACGCGGCGGCCGATAGCGAGCTGGAGCACCTCGTCGTCAATCTCGAAAATGTCCTCGTCTGGAACCCAGAGCTAATCGTTATGTGGTGCAATGACCGGCTCGATGCTGAGGAACTCGGTGAATTGTCCGGCTGGCGCACGCTTTCGGCCGTGCGCAATGGGCGAGTACACGAGCTGCCCGATCCCTTTTCATGCGACTTCTGGACCCTTAAATACATCTTCACCGTCGACCTCGTCGCTCGCTGGTGCCATCCAGACCGCTTCTCCGCAAAAGACTTAGAAGCACTGCGGGCCGACCTGCTAAACAAGCTGTATGGGGGACGGCTCGGAGAGCTGCCTTTTCTCTCATACGGAGCCGAGAACAATCGTGAATAGCGCGTTCCGCCGCCGCCTCATTTACGCCCTGCCGCTGCCGGTACTGTTCGGCTCTCTGCTGCTCGGCCCTTCGGCCAGTGCCGAGGCCGGGCAGATTCTCGCTTGGCTCTACGGCTTGCTCTTGCGCGAGACAGCGACCGGGAGCCAAGAGTCGCTGGTGGGTACCATCGTGTGGGAGGTGCGACTGCCGCGCATTCTCCTCACCTTTCTGGTGGGCGGGGCCTTGGCCGCGGCCGGCAATGCCTTGCAGGCCCTGTTTCGCAACCCCCTCGTGGCGCCCTACATCCTCGGGCTTTCCTCTGGCGCCGCTTTTGGCGCCGCTATCGCCCTAGTCCTGCCGTTCCTGCCAGTCCAGCCAACCGCCTTCGGCTTCAGCCTGCTCGCCGTGGGCTTAGCGTACTTTTTGGCCCGCACTCGCAAGACCGTGTCGGTAGTCTCCCTCATCCTCTCTGGCGTGATCGTCACCGGGATTTTCACCGCTTTGCTGACCATCGTCCAGTTCCTCACCGACCCCTACAAGCTGCAAACCATCGTCCATTGGACTATGGGCAACTTGCACAATTCGAGCTGGGCCAAGCTGCGCTCGGCAGCACCGGGAGTGGGCATCGGCGTGGTCTGGCTCTTCCTCTTTCGCTGGCGCATGAACGTGCTAGCTCAGGGCGACGAAGAAGCCCGCGCCGTTGGCTTGAACCCGGAGCGGGAGCGGGTGCTGATCCTCATTCCGGCGACCTTGGCCGCTTCGGCCGCAATCGCCGTGGCCGGCGTTATTGGCATGATTGGCCTCGCTGTGCCGCACATGATGCGCATGATACTAGGGCCAGATAACCGCCACACCCTGCCGGCTTCCTTTGCCTTTGGCGGGGCCTTTCTGCTGCTGGTCGATACCTGCTCGCGCACGTTGGCCTCTTTTGAAATCCCGGTCGGGGTTTTCACCACCTTGCTCGGCGGGCCGTTCTTCATCTTTCTCCTCAAAAAGGCGCGGATCGGATGGGAGACCTAACGCCAGCACCAGCTATCCAAGTCGAGAAGCTCTTCTTTGCCTACGAAGGCAGGCCGATTCTCAACGAGCTCTCGCTGGAGATCCCGACCGGGCAGTTCTCCGTCCTGCTCGGCAAGAACGGCAGCGGCAAGTCAACCCTCATGCGCATTCTCGGCGGTCTCCTCGACTTTGAGCGCGGCAAAGTACACATCATGGGAGAGGAGATTCGCTCGTTTTCGTCCCGGCGTCGGGCTCGCGTCCTCGGCTACTTGCCCCAGCACCACCGGCCGGTTTTTCCCTTTTCCGTGCAGGATGTAGTTCTGACCGGCCGCGCCAGCTACGTAGCCTATATTCCCAAGCAGGAGGACGTGGAGATTGGCTTTGCCGCGCTTGAGCAGGTCGGCATTATACATCTGAAAGATCGCCCCTATACCGAGCTGTCCGGCGGGGAGCAACAGCTCGTGCGCATCGCCCGGGTGCTGGCCCAACAGCCCCGTCTCATCCTCCTCGACGAGCCCAGCTCGCACCTCGACTTCCTAAACCAAGCGCATCTGCTGCGCCTAATCCGCGAGTTGGTCGCGGCCGACCTCACGGTCCTCGCCGTCCTGCACGATCCCAACAGTGCCTTCCTCTATGGGGATCACTTCGTCTTTCTCAAGGATGGTGCAGTGGAGCGGCTACCAGCGGCCGAGCGGCCATGGGATCGCGACTTTCTGGAGCAGGTTTACGACACCGAGATGGATTCAATCCCCTACGGCAACCGCGCACTCGTCGTGCCGAAGGGCTGAGGGGCCATCAGCCGCTGTGCAGGACTATATCGCGGTGGTCGCCGCGCAGCGGCAACTCAACCCAAGCACCGCCGGCGCGATGAGAGGCGTGAAAGGCCACGATCGCCTCTAAAGTGCGCACGGCTTCTCTGGCGTCGTAGGAGAAGGGGCCTTCCCCGTCGAGCCAATTGACAATCTCGGCCACGGCCCGGTCCATGCCGCTGTCGGGGGCGTCATCGGGCAGGAACTGGCGGTCGTCGCCGCGCACGATCTCAATGTCGCGGTTGCGGCAGATGGCGTAGCCCGCCGTGCCGTAGAAACGGTGGCGCAGTGGCGCGGTGCCGTAGTCGGCCGCGTCCATCGTGCAGATCAAATCGCCCCTCGGCCCACCATCGGGCGCGGGCAAGTCGCGTCCGAGGCGCAGCAGGCCCCAGCCGCCGGGATCGGTGAAAGCGTCGCCACGGCAGTCGGGTTTCCCCGACAAGTCGAGGGTGCCGGCGACCGCGGTCACCGGCAGGCCAGTGACCATTTGCACGGCGTCAATCATGTGCGTACCGACGTTGCCGAGGCGTCCCGAAGTCCACTGGAGCGAAGCCGAGGTTAGCGTACCGAGGGCACCGGCGGCAATGCGGTCGCGCAGCCTCCGATAGCCGGGGTGAAAGCGCAAGTTGTGGTTGATGACGAGTAGGGCACCGGCCTGGTTGCAGGCGGACAGCATGCCTTCGGCCTCGGCGACCGTCGCCGCAACGGGCTTTTCGCAGTAGATGGCGCGGGCACCGGCTTCTACGGCCGCTTGGGTGATCTCGGCGTGGGCCGGGGTGTACGTGGCGACCGCAACGATGTCGAGGGGCGCGGCTGCGTACAGCATCTCGCGCCAGTCGGCGAACACGGGCACGCCGTAGCGCGCGTGGAAGCGCGCACGCCGCCCGCCATCGCGGCTACTACCGGCGACTAGATCAACCCGATCGCAGCCAGCCAGTGCCCCGACATGCGTACCGTCGAGGTCTGCGACGCGCTGGCCGAGGGCGTCGCCCGATAGCTGATCTGCCCCTCCGATAAAACCCAATCCCACGATCGCGGCGCGGTATCTCGTTTCTCCTGCCATAGTATGCTCCTTCAAGCCATCAGCCCTCAAGGCCGAGCAGGCGCGCACAGGTCTCGCCCATGATCGCGGCCCGGTCCTTGGCCGAGAGGAATTTACAATAGTCCTCAATCCAGCGGCGCGACTGGCGATAGGTACAAAACCGGTTCTGGAAGGGCATGTCAGTGCCCCACAGCAGCCGCTCAGAGCCAATGCGCTCGACCATCTGCTCCAGCGTCGGCCACAACTCGCGGTACGGGTAGTCGAACAAGTCGCCGAGACGCACTGGAAAGCAGACCTCTATGCTCAAGTTCGGATTGGCAAAAGGCTCCCATATCTCGTCGGGCAACTCGATGCGACTCGGGGAGTCGGCGGGATCGGCGTCGAGGAAGAGACGCCACGGGAAGCCGTGCGTGAGGCTGCACAGCACGTCCGGGTAGCGCTCCATCCAACGCACCAAGATGTCGAGCTCGGCCAAGTAGCCGCGACGCTGGCTCTCCGCAGACTGCAACACCGACGCTTCGCTTGGCCCGGTGCCGAGCGTGAAGAACACGGGCACGCCAAGCGCGGCCACCGCCTCCCAAAACGGACGCAGGTGCTCGCTGTCCCACGGGTCGGAGCGGTAGTAGTAAGCGTGGGGCGGATTGAACTTGATCGCGTGCAGGCCGTGCTGTTCAACGGCAGCGACAGTCTCGGCAATGACGGCATCGAGTTCGCCGATCAAGCGCCACTCATCCACCGGGGCCATCGAATAGATGCGCTCTGGATCAACGGCGACCGACTCCGCTTGAAATGCGGGGTCGCGGCCCAACATGGCATCGACGTGCAACAGGACCTTATCGACGCCGGCGTAGTCCATCTCGGCGAGCAGATTGTGGGGCGAGTACGCCAAGTGGGGCAAGTGGGGCGGATAGAACTGCTTGGTGAAGTCCTCGCCGTCAATCGTCCACACCACTCGGCCCTTGTCGTGGTCCACGCGAAAGTTGACGTCGGGCAGGTTGTCGAAGTCCATGGCCCCGCCGGGAGCGGCCAGCACAGTGGAAGAGGCCGGGGCGCGGTCGCGGACGCGCCAAGCGGGCTGGTGGTGAGACGCCTGCCCCCCTTGGACCCAGCGCAAGTGATCGGCGGCGGTGGGATGCCCGGCCGGCGAGTCGGCGGGGGGGAAGCAGTAAGCGTGGGAATCAATAATCATGGACTGGGCATGTGAGATTGCGTGTACATTCGTAGGTCCAATTGACGACAAGGAAGGATATATCTCTTAGAGAGTCAACCATCGCCCCATAGCCAAGGCCCTCAGCCAACAGCTTGACCCATTATCAGCAACGCCGTTTATTGCCCCTAGGCACTCGTCCATGCCAAAAAGAGTGAGTCCACAGCCGGCCTGCTACCGTGGAGAAGAACTATGTCCCAGCAACGAGCAATACAGCCCATACTACTCGCGCTAGTAGCAATGGCGATTGCAGCCCCGGCTTGGGGCGTCGCTGACGCTGGAGAAACCGACGCTCTCAGCGATATGCTGCGCTCTGAAGAGCTGAGCCTAGGTCTGATCGCGGCGGCGGTGGCACTGGCTCTTTTTCTCGGTGCGGCCCATGGCCTAGAGCCGGGGCACGGCAAGACCATCGTCGCCGCCTATCTCGTCGGTTCGCGCGGCACGATAGGCAATGCCTTTTTCCTCGGCGGGGTCGTCTCCCTCACCCACACCCTCAGCGTCATTCTGTTGGGCTTGGTGGCGTTGTTTGCCTCTCAATACGTCCTTCCCGAACAAATTTTCCCCTATCTCGGCACGGCGTCCGGTCTCCTAATCATAGGCTTGGGCACTTGGCTTTTGGTCAATCATCTTAGGGGACGGACTTTTGGTCACAGCCATGCTCACGGAGCGCACTATCACAGCCATGCAGAAGAGCACCACCACGATCATCCTCATGGGGAACATCACCACGGCCACGGCCATGCCCATGGGGTATCTAGCAAAGGTTTGCTTACGTTGGGGATTTCCGGCGGGATCGTGCCTTGTCCGGGGGCTTTGGTGATCTTATTGCTGGCCGTGGCCTTGCATCGCATTGCCTTTGGCTTGCTGCTTTTGGTGGCTTTCAGCGTCGGGCTGGCCGCCATTCTCATCGCCATCGGCGTGCTCATCGTCAAAGCGCGACCGCTCGTGGAGCATTTCTCGGGCGACGGCCGCTGGATTCAGCGGTTGCCCATTGCGAGTGCAGTGGTCATCATCGCCGTCGGCTTGGGGATTGCGCTCAAGTCGCTGGGCGTGGTTGGTTAGCAAACGGCGGCGGCCGCCGCCGCGCTGACGGCTTCTCTCGTTTCAAGTGCGGGTTTGCGCCGCTCAGGGTAGCTGCGTGCTGCCCATCAAATAGCGGTCCACTTCGCGCGCCGCACCCCGCCCCTCGTTGATCGCCCACACGACCAAGCTCTGGCCGCGCCGCATGTCGCCAGCGGCAAAAACACCCTCGACGCTAGTGGCGTATTGCTCGTACTCAGCGCGGGCGTTAGATCGCTCATCGCGCTCGACGCCCAGCTGTTCGAGCATTGCGTCCTCTGGCCCGCGAAACCCCATCGCCAACAGCACCAAGTCGGCCGGCCAGACCCGCTCGGTGCCCTCAATCGGCACGGGCGTGAAGCGGCCGGTCGCGTCCCGATCCCACTCGATATCGACCGTGTGTAGCTCCTTGACGCGCCCCTCGGCGTCGCCGACGAACCGCTGGGTCATAATCAGATACGTGCGCGGATCGTCGCCGAAGCGAGCCTTGGCCTCCTTCTGACCGTAGTCGAGCTTATAGACGTTGGGCCACTGCGGCCAAGGGTTGTTGGGAGCGCGCTCGTCCGGCGGGCGCGGCATGATCTCGAATTGCGCGAGCGTCTTGCAGCCGTGGCGCATCGACGTGCCGACGCAATCGGTGCCGGTGTCGCCGCCGCCGATGACAATAACGCGCTTGTCCTTGGCCGAGATGTAGTGGCCATCTGCGTGATTGGAGTCGAGCAGGCTCTTGGTGTTGGCGCGCAAAAAGTCCATCGCAAAGTAGATGCCCGGCAAACTCCGCCCCTCAATCGGCAAGTCGTTGGGCTTGGTGGCCCCGCCGCAGAGCACGACCGCGTCGTTTTCTGCCACGAGCTGGGTCGCCGGTAGATCCACGCCGATCTCCGTGCGAGTGACGAACTTGACGCCCTCGGCCTCCATCAGGTCGATTCGCCGCTGCACCACCTTTTTCTTATCGAGCTTCATGTTGGGGATCCCGTACACCAGCAAGCCGCCGATGCGATCGGCGCGCTCGTACACGGTCGCCCAGTGGCCGGCGCGATTGAGTTGGGCGGCACAGGCCAAGCCCGCGGGGCCGGAGCCGACGACGGCGACCTTCTTGCCGGTGCGCTTGTCGGGCGGCTCCGGCACGACCCAGCCCATCGCAAAGCCCTTATCGACAATGGCGCACTCGACGTTCTTGATCGTCACCGGCGGCGCGTTGATCCCCACCACGCAGGCCCCCTCGCAAGGGGCCGGACAGACGCGGCCGGTGAACTCTGGGAAGTTGTTGGTCTTGTGCAGCCGCTCTAGCGCCTCGCGCCACAACCCGCGATAGACCAAGTCGTTCCACTCGGGGATTAGGTTATTGATCGGGCAACCAGAGCCTTTGTCGCCCTGACTGACGATGTCGCCTAAGTGGCAAAAGGGAATGCCGCAATCCATACAGCGCGCGCCCTGATCGCGCAGGCGCTCGTCGGAAAAGTGCTCGTGGAACTCGTCCCAGTCCGCGACGCGCTCTAACGGGTCGCGGTCTCGTGGTAACTCGCGTACAAATTCGATGAATCCGGTGGGTTTACCCATTGATTTACTTCCTAATTAGGATGCTTAGGCCATGGCCTCGCGGAAGGCGACTAGCGCGGCCTCGTCGCCGGTCAGCCCGCGTTCCTCAACGCGCTTGAAGGCGTTGAGCATCTTGCGGTAATCGCGCGGCATGACCTTGACGAACCGGGGCAGCACCGAGTCCCATTGGTCCAAGACCCGCTGACCGAGCGCACTGTGGGTGTGCTGCACGTGGCGCTCGATCATAGACCGCAACTCGGCGATGTCGGCGTCTTGTTCTACCGGCTCCATATCGGCCAGTTCGTCGTTAAAACAAATCGCAAAGTCGCCCTCTTCGTCGAGCACATAGGCAATGCCGCCCGACATTCCAGCACCAAAATTGCGCCCGGTGCGGCCCAGCACCACGACCCGCCCGCCGGTCATGTACTCGCAGCCATGATCGCCGACGCCTTCTACTACGGCGTGGACGCCGCTGTTGCGCACGCAGAAGCGTTCGCCAGCAATACCGTGGATGTAGGCCGCGCCGGCAGTGGCACCATAGAAGGCGACGTTGCCGCAAATGATGTTCTCCCACGGCACGAAGGTGGAGCCTTTGGGTGGATAGAGCACCAGCTTGGCGCCCGAAAGCCCTTTGCCAAAGTAGTCGTTGGCGTCGCCTTCGACTTCCATGGTCAGGCCCTTGGGCGTAAAGGCGGCAAAGCTCTGGCCAGCGGCCCCCTTGAACTTGAGGTGAATGGTGTCCTCGGGCAGGCCCTCGGGGCCGTAGCGCCGCGTCACCGCGCTGCCGAGGATCGTACCGGCGACTCGGTTGGTATTTTCGATCGGCAATTCCGCCGCGACCGGCTCGCCGTTTTCAAGGGCCGGTTGGCACAGCCCCAGCAAGGTGGTGTTGTCGAGCGCCTCGGCCAGCCCGTGATCTTGCGGGATCTGGCAGTAGCGCCCGACATGGGGCCCGACCTCGGGCTGATGCAAAATCGGCGTCAAGTCGATGCCGGCCGCCTTCCACAGTGCAATGGCCTTGTTGGGCTCGAGCCGGTCGGTGCGACCGATCATCTCATTGACCGTGCGGAAGCCGAGCGCGGCCATGATCTCGCGCATGTCTTCGGCGACAAAGCGCAGGAAGTTGACCACGTGATCGGGAGTGCCGGTAAATTTGGCACGCAGGTCCGGGTTTTGGGTCGCCACGCCCACCGGACAGGTGTCGAGATGACAGACCCGCATCATAATGCAGCCCATCGCAACCAGCACCGTGGTGGCAAAACCGAATTCCTCCGCGCCCAGCAATGCGGCCATGACTACGTCGCGCCCGGTCTTGAGCTGGCCGTCGGTCTCGACGACGATGCGACTGCGCAGGTCGTTGAGCACCAGCGTCTGATGGGTCTCGGCCAGCCCCAACTCCCAAGGGAGACCGGCGTGCTTAATTGAGGTCTGCGGCGAGGCACCAGTGCCGCCGTCGTGGCCCGAAATCAGCACCACATCTGCGTGGCCCTTGGCCACCCCCGCGGCGACAGTGCCGACCCCGAACTCGGAGACCAGCTTGACGTTGATCCGCGCATCGACGTTTGAGTTTTTGAGATCGTGGATTAGCTGCGCCAAGTCCTCAATTGAGTAAATGTCGTGGTGCGGCGGCGGCGAGATTAGCTCGACGCCCGGGGTCGAGTGGCGCACCTTGGCGATCCAAGGATAGACCTTCGGGCCGGGCAACTCGCCGCCCTCGCCCGGCTTAGCACCCTGCGCCATCTTTATTTGCAATTCTTTGGCTTGGGTCAGATAGTGGCTCGTCACGCCAAAGCGCCCGGAGGCCACCTGTTTAATGGCACTGTTTTTGGAGTCGCCGTTAGGCTCAATCACATAGCGGGCCGGGTCTTCGCCGCCCTCGCCAGTATTGCTCTTGCCGCCGAGGCGGTTCATGGCGATGGCCAAGCCTTCGTGCGCCTCCTTGCTAATCGAGCCGTAGGACATCGCCCCGCTCTTAAAACGCCGGGTGATCGCCTCAACCGGCTCAACCTCCGCAATGGGCACCGGCTCGGCCCCGCCCTTGAACTCCAACAGGCTGCGCAAGGTCGCCAAGCGCTCGGACTGGTCGTTGATTAGCTCGGCGTACTGCTTGTACACCGCGTAGTCGTTGGTGCGAGACGCCTGCTGCAGCAGGTGAATCGTCTTGGGGTTGAAAAGGTGATGCTCGCCGCCCTTGCGCCATTGGTAGTGCCCGCCCACGTCGAGGGTGCGGCCGTTGGTCGGGATCGGGGGAAAGGCCGCTTCGTGGCGCACGAGTGCCTCGCGGGCAATGTCCTCAATGCCCATGCCCTCAACTTGGGTCGTAGTCCAAGTGAAGTACTGATCGACCACTTCTCGATTGATCCCCACGGTCTCGAAAATCTGCGCTCCCCGATACGACTTAATCGTCGAAATGCCCATCTTGGCCATCACCTTGACCGTCCCCTTAATCGCCGCGTAGATGTAGCGCTCCTCGGCCTCTGGGTATGTATAGCCTTCGAGCATGTTTTCGCGGGTCATGTCGTTGAGGCTCTCAAAGGCCATGTAGGGATTGATCGCCTGCGCACCATACCCCAAAAGCAGGCAGAAGTGATGCACCTCGCGCGGCTCGCCCGACTCAAGCACCAAGCCGATGCGCGTGCGCGTCTCCAGCCGCACCAAGTGGTGATGCACCCCAGATACGGCCAACAGCGCCGGGATCGGCGCGTTATCGGCATCTATCCCTCGGTCTGAGAGGATAATCAGGTTGCCCCCCGCGGCGATGGCCGCATCGACTTTGGCGCACAGCGCGTCCATGGCCTTGGCGAGGCCGGCCTCGCCATCCTCGCGCTCGAACAGGATCGGAATCGTCTTCGCCTTGTGGCCAAAGCAATTGATTTGCCGGAGCTTTTCCAACTCGTCGTTTTTGAGAATCGGCCGCTGCAAGGTGATCTGGCGGCAGCTCGCTGGCTCGGGGCCCAGCAAATTGCGCTCGGGGCCTATTTTGGTCTCGGCCGAGGTAATCAATTCCTCGCGCAGCGGGTCTAGGGGGGGGTTGGTAACTTGGGCGAAGTGCTGCTTGAAGTAGTTGTAGAGGAGCTGCGGTCGCTCCGACAGCGCCGCTAGCGCCGCGTCGTTGCCCATAGAACCGACTGGGTCCTTGAGTACCTGGACCATCGGCTTGAGAAAGACGCGCAAGTCCTCAAACGTATAGCCAAAGGCCTGCTGCCAGTGGAGCACTTCCTCGTGGCTGTCCAACAAGGGTGCGCCTTCAACCTCGGGTAGGTCTTCGAGCGCGACTAAGTTGGCGTCGAGCCACGCCTGATAGGGATGCTCGGTGGCGATCTGGTGCTTGATCTCCTCGTCGCTGATGATCCGGCCCTCGGCCGTATCGATCAAGAGCATCCGCCCCGGTTGCAGGCGGCCTTTGCAGACCACGTCCTCCGGCGGAATGCTCAGCACGCCCGTTTCCGAAGAGAGCACCAGCGTATCGTCTTTGGCGATGTAGTAGCGCGAGGGCCGAAAGCCGTTGCGGTCGAGCATACCGCCGACGACCGTGCCGTCGGTAAAGGCCACCGAGGCCGGCCCGTCCCACGGCTCCATCAGACAGCTATGGTACTCGTAAAAGGCCCGCTTTTCCGCACTCATGGTCTCGTGGTTTTCCCACGGCTCGGGAATCATCATCATCACCGCGTGCGCCAACGAGCGCCCCCCCAAAGTCAGCAGCTCGAGCGCGTTGTCGAACTTGGCCGAATCAGAGCCATCTTCGTGGATGATGGGAAAGAGCTTGTCGATGTCAGCGCCGAAGTACTCGGACGCCAGCATCCCCTCGCGCGCCCGCATCCAGTTGCCGTTGCCGCGCACGGTGTTTATTTCGCCGTTGTGGATGATGTAGCGGTAGGGATGCGCCCGCTCCCAACTCGGAAAGGTGTTGGTGCTAAAGCGCGAATGTACCAACGCAATGGCCGCCTCAAAGCGCTCGTCGCTCAAGTCGGGAAAGTAGCCCGCGACTTGGTCGGAGATCAGCATGCCCTTGTAGACGATGGTGCGGCAAGAGAGGCTGGCCGGATAAAAGAAGTCGCCGCCGGCGACTTGGCCGCTATAGCGAATCGCGTTTTCGGCGCGCTTGCGGATGACGTAGAGCTTGCGCTCAAAGGCCAGCGCATCGTCGCCATGTACCGCGCCGCGACCGATAAAGACTTGGCGCTGAAACGGCTCGCGCAGCTTGGCAGTGTGGCCCAAGGCCGCGTTGTGGGTGGGCACGTCCCGCCAGCCGAGCAGGCACTGGCCCTCTTCCGCGACGATGCGGGCGAAGCGCTCTTCGCAAACTTGGCGCTGGGCTGGATCGGGCGGCAAAAACAACATGCCCACTCCGTAGTCGCCAGATGCGGGCAACGCAAAATCGCAGACGGCCCTAAAAAACTTGTGGGGCAACTGCACCAATAGGCCGGCGCCGTCGCCTGTGTTGGCTTCGCAACCGCAGGCACCGCGGTGCTTGAGATGCTCCAAGACCTCTATGGATTGGCGCACCAATTTGTGCGACTTGTGGCCCTTGATGTTGACGACAAAACCGATCCCGCAGGCGTCGCTTTCGCGGCTTGGATCGTAAAGACCCTGTTTTTGCGGGTATCCAGATATCCGGGTCATCTTAATTTCCCTTGCTCAATCTTCTAAAAATAAAAAAGAAGGATTAATATATGAACTACGGCTATGTTGTCAAACACCCTTACGCCAGTTTACACAATTTTCTTGAAATATCCCTTGACAGCACGGTCGTATATGGCCTAAATTAGGCCAATTTCACCCTTAAATGGATAATTTAGGCCATGAGATATTTTGACGAACAAGAGCGGCAGATCGTCCGCACCCTCATCCGCAACCCCCGCTGCTCGGACAATCGCATCAGCGCTTTGACTGGCGTTCCGGTACGCACCGTCAGCCGCAAGCGCACTCGCCTCGAACAGGAGAGCATCCTCTTCTACTACGCAGCGGTCGATATGCAGGCCGAGGGCACGGGCCGCTTCTCAACGCAGCACATGCTCACCATCAAGTTCCAATTGGGCATCACCCGCAGCCAGATCGTGCAGGAAATTCGCTCCGAACCCAATGTCGCCAACGTCTTCAGCGAGCTAATCCGCGACAGCTATATCGCCGAAGTAGATGGGCACATCGCGTTGGTGATGGTCGTCGAAGGCGAGTCCGACAGCGATGTGGCCGAAAGCGTCCAAGGCAAGATCATTCCCTCGCTGCAAAAAAACCACGGCGCAGACTCGATCCAAGAGCTGCAAACCATTCGCCTGTTGGCCCCCATCAGGCGGCTGCACAACTATTTGCCCATGATAAATACGAAGGCGGGTTTCATCGTGGAATCTTGGCCCGACGACGCTATTTTCGTCGAGTAGGCCCCCGCCGACCCGCTTGGTCTGGACGCGCAACAAGGGTGGGTATGCCTAGCGCCGGGGAAAAATTGCGGCTATCTTCCCGCGAACCCAGTTAGCAGGCTATCACGCCAAGAAGTAGCGCAGCAAAAGCAAAGCGGCGAGTACCCAGAGCACGGGCGATACTTCGCGCCCCCGCCCGCCTAATAGATGCAGCCCGACATAGGCCAAGACCCCCGCGGCAATGCCTTCGGCGATGCTGAAAGCCCACGGCATAATCGCCACGGCGAGAAATGCGGGAATGGCTTCCAAGTAGTTGCCAAAGTCGATGCGCCGGACCGGCTCCATCATAAAGACGCCTACTATTACGAGGGCTGGAGCGGTCGCTACGGCCGGTATCAAGCTCAAAAGCGGCGCCAGAAACAACGCCAATAGGAAGCATATCCCCACTACTAGGGCTGTCAGCCCACTGCGGCCACCTGCGGCTACCCCGGCCGCGCTCTCGACATAGGTCGTGGTCGTGCTGGTGCCAACCGAGGCTCCGAAAATGGTAGCCAGCGAGTCGGCCAATAACGCTCGTCGAGCGCGGGGCAACCGCCCCTTGGTGTCGAGCAGGCCCGCTTTGCTCGACACGCCGATCAAGGTGCCGGCAGTATCGAAGAGATCGACGAAGGTAAAGGCGATAATCACCGAGATTAAGCCAAAGGAAAAGACGGCGGAAAAATCTAAGGCCAGCGCGGTCTGCCCCAGCCCCGTAGGCAGGCCAACGAGGGGGCGATCCCCTAGCGGCATTAAGCCCAGCGGCACGGCCAGCAGCGCACTGACTGCAATCCCCAACAGCAACGCTCCCGGCACTTGGCGCACCACTAAGACGCCTGTGAGCACCAAGCCAAACAGGGCCAGACCAAGGCTTGTAGGCGACGCGCCAAAGGGCAAAAGCTGGGTTAGTTGCGGGTCGGCGAAATAGCCCAAGTTGACCAACCCCAGCGTCTTGGTACTTGGATTGTGGACCACGATGCCGGCGTTTTTGAAGCCAACGAGGGCGATAAAAAACCCGACGCCGACGCTGATGGCGCACTTGAGACTGGTGGGAATGGCATTGATGAGGGCCTCGCGCAAATCTGTAAGGGTCAAAACCAAAAAGACGAGCCCGGAAACGAAGACCACCGCCAACGCGCCCTCCCAAGAAAGCCCCATCCCCCCCACCACAGAATAGGCGAAAAAGGCGTTGAGGCCCATCCCTGGCGCCACGGCAAGCGGATAATTGGTCAGTAGCCCCATTAGGATGGAGCCCAAACCTGCCGCCAAGCAGGTCGCTGCAGCCACGGCTTCGCGCGGCATGCCCGCATCGCCGAGAATCAGCGGGTTGACCGCCACAATATAGGCCATGGTCGCAAAAGTCGTCAGGCCGGCGCGCAACTCGTGGATTGGCGTAGTGTGGGCGCACTGGAGGTCAAGCACGATGGGTTCCTCGTGGGCTTGAGCACTAGGGCTGTCTCGTCAGTTGCCCTTTACTGCCGCCACTAAATCCAACACCGCTTCCTTGGCACTGCCGAAAAACATCAGTGCATTTTCCGCGGCAAAAAGCGGATTGGGCAACCCGGCAAACCCCGGGCTCAGGCTCCGCTTAATCACGACCACGGTGCGCGCATGATCCACGTCGAGGATGGGCATTCCGGCAATCGGCCCGGAATCCGCGTCGCGGGCGAGGGGGTTGACCACGTCGTTGGCTCCGATAATCAGCGCCACATCGGTCTGCTGGAAGGTCGGGTTGACCCGATCCATCTCCACTAGCTTGTCGTAGGGCACTTCGGCCTCGGCCAACAGCACGTTCATGTGGCCCGGCATCCGGCCGGCCACCGGATGGATGGCGTATTCGACTTCGACGCCGCGTTCTTCAAGCAAATTGGCCAAATCCCGCACGGCGTGTTGCGCTTGGGCCACGGCCATGCCGTAGCCGGGGACTACCACCACGCGCCGGGCCGTATCAAACAGCAGCGCGACTTCCTCGGCTGAAGTCGACTTGATCTTGCCAGCATAGACCTCGTCGTCGCTGGTTCCGCTTGCGACCTCGGCACCGACGCCGCCGAAGAATACGTTGCCCAGCGAGCGGTTCATGGCCCGGCACATGATCTGCGTCAAGATCAGCCCCGAGGCCCCCACTAGCGACCCGGCGATAATCAGCACATTGTTGTCGAGCACAAAGCCGGTAGCCGCTGCCGCCAGACCCGAGCACGAATTGAGTAGGGCAATTACTACCGGCATATCTGCTCCGCCTATCGGCAATACGAGCAACAAGCCCAACAGCGAGGCCACGCCGACCATGGCCCAGAAAGCGTCCGGCTCGCCCTGCACCAGCCAAGCAGCCAAGCCCGCGCTACCGAGGGCCAACACGCCGTTGCAAAACTGCTGGCCGGGAAACCGCACCAACCCCTTGAGCACCTCCATCAGCTTGAGGAAGGCCACGATACTACCCCAGAAGGTCACCGCGCCGATGATCCCAGAGGCGGCCGTGGCGGCGGTGAATTGGTGGGAAGGAGCCTGCACCTCAAGCAGTGCCGCGCCAGCTACCAACGCGGAGGCACCGCCGCCTAAGCCGTTAAAAACCGCCACCAATTCGGGCATGGAGGTTATGGGCGTTTTTACCGCGAGGACCATGCCAATCAGCGCACCTACTACGACGCCGAGCAAAATGTATTCGCCGGAGAGAATCCGCTGATCCAGCAGGGTGGCGACGACGGCCAGCAGCATTCCCAAGGCCCCCAGCAAGTTGCCGCGCACGGCCGTGCGCGGATGCGTCAGGCCCTTGAGGCCGAAGATGAAAAGGACCGAGGCGACTAGGTAGGCGAAATTGATCAGAGTCGCGCTCATGCGCTAGTCCCGCCTCCTGAACATCCCCAACATGCGGTGCGTCACCATGAATCCCCCCACCACGTTGATGGTGGCGAAAACGACGGCCGCCAGCCCCAAATAAGTCGCCAAAGCTGAGTGCTCGGAGCCGGCCGAGAGCAGGGCGCCGATCAGGGTAATGCCGGAGATGGCATTGGACCCGGACATCAGCGGCGTGTGCAGGGTCGGCGGGATCTTGGTGATGATTTCAAAACCGACGAAGACAGCTAGGGCAAATACCGTCAGTGCAGCTACTAGGACGTCCACTGTGAAATTCCTTTGCGAATGCGCGGATGGACGATCTCGCCGTCGCGCAACACCAGAGTCTCGCGCGTGATTTCGTCTTCCATGTCGAATTGCAACGCCCCCTCGCCCGCCAAGTGGCGGAGAAAGGTCGCGATATTGTGCGAGTACATTTGGCTGGCGTGGTGCGGCACGGTCGCCGGTAGGTTGAGCGGCCCCATGATCTGCACTCCGTCCTCGACGACCGTCTCTCCAGGGCGCGTCAGCTCGCAGTTGCCCCCGCGCTCAGCGGCCAAATCGACAATAACCGACCCGGCCCCCATGCTCTGCACGGCCTCGGTCGTAATCAACAAAGGGGCGGGCTGCCCCGGTATGGCGGCCGTGGCGATAATTACGTCGCTCTGGCCGGCGACCTTGGCCAGCTCTTCGCGCTGGCGGCGGTAGAACACTTCGTCCTGCGCCCGCGCATATCCGCCAGCGTCCTCGGAGTCGCCCGCGTCGATGTCCAATTCCACGAACTCAGCCCCAAGGCTCTCGACCTGTTCTTTGACCGCTGGCCGCACATCGTACGCCCGGATAACCGCTCCTAGGCGGCGGGCCGTGGCAATAGCTTGGAGACCGGCGACCCCGGCACCAATGACCAGCACTCGCGACGGGGTCAACGTGCCAGCAGCTGTCATCAAGAGCGGGAACATGCGCGGCAGGGCCGCAGCAGCCAAGAGCACCGCTTTGTAGCCGGCGATCGTGGCCATAGACGAGAGCACATCCATGCTCTGGGCGCGGGTAATGCGCGGCATCAATTCCATGGCGAATAAAGTCGCGCCGACATCGGCCAGCGCCGACAATTCCGCGCCAGCGGTCAATGGGTCTGAGGCCCCGATGAGGACTTGACCGGCGCGGGTTCGGGCTAAGTCGGCGCGGCCGGCCTCCGGGTTCGCGCCGAGCGTACGCACCTGAAGCACCACCTCGGCCCGACCAAACACCTCGTCGCGGTCGGCAGCGATTTCTGCACCGCGCTCGGCATAGGCCGCGTCGGCATATCCAGCGGCGGCACCCGCGCCCGACTCAACTAGGATGTCCGCGTTGCCGGCCGCCAACCCGGCCACGGCCTCCGGGACCAAGGCGACCCGCTGCTCACCGGCGAAGGTCTCTCGTGCGATGCCAACGATCATCAATGGTGGGACACCATCTTGTCGTGGTGCTTTTTGAGCTGGCTCTCGATCTTGGACTCGGCTTCGGCGAGGGCCTTGTAGAGATTGTCCGCTGCTCCGGTGGCTGCAAACGTGCGCTGCGGGACTTTGACGATAATTTCCACTTTGTCGTCGTGCTTTTCCTTGTCGAGAACTACTTCGCAATCCACGATGCGGTCGAAGTAGTTTTCGAGCTTAGTACAAGAATGGGCAATGTGTGCTTTGGTTGCTTCTGAAATTTTGCCGTGGCGCATACTGATTCTAGGCCGCATCTCCTAATCCTTTCTGTTGACAAAATTTAAGGGCTGGCCCGCACTTAGGGCCGCTCGGCAAGTGGCTGATAGGTCCGATGCACTGAGCCGGTGTAAATCTGGCGTGGACGGCTGATTTTGGTGGCCTTGCTCTCCTCGTACCAATGCGCGATCCAGCCCGGCATACGGCCAATGGCGAAGATCACGGTGAACATCTCCTTGGGAATGCCGAGGGCGCGCAAAATGACGCCGCTGTAGAAATCCACGTTGGGATAGAGCTTGCGCTGGATGAAGTACTCGTCTCTCAGTGCTACGGCTTCCAGCTCTTTAGCCAAGTCCAACAGCGGGTCATTGATGTGGAGCTTGGCCAACACTTTCTCGCAGCTCTTTTTGATGATCTTGGCGCGCGGGTCAAAGTTTTTGTACACCCGATGCCCAAACCCCATCAAGCGAATTCCAGCCTTCTTGTCCTTGACCTGCGCCACGTAGTCGCCGACCGAGATGTTTTCGGCGCGAATTTTATCCAACATATTGACCACTGCCACATTGGCTCCGCCGTGCAGCGGCCCCCACAAAGCGGAGACGCCGGCGGCCACCGAAGTGAAGAGATTGGCCTCGCTGCTGCCGACCATCCGCACCGTAGAGGTGCTGCAATTCTGCTCGTGGTCGGCGTGGAGGAGGAAGATCAAATCCAGCGCATCGACCAGCACCGGATCCGCCTCAAATTCGTCGTATGGCTGGCTGAACATCATGTGCAGGAAATTCTCGGCGTACCTTTTGTGCGGATGCGGATACTCAATGTAGAAGCTCTGCTGCTGGCGGTAAGAATAGGCGGCAATGGTGCGGACCTTGGACATGATGCGTGCAGCCGCCTCGATGAAGGTCTCCTCGTCCTGAATCTCCAACAGCTCGGGATGGTAGCAACTCAAGGCGTTGAGCACTGAGGACAAGACGGCCATCGGCGGCGAGTCGGGCGGGAAGAGGCTGAAGTGTTGCTTTAGCCCTTCGCGCAGCATCTGGTGCTTGGTCAGCAGCGCGCTGAACTCGGCCAGTTGCGTAGCATTGGGCAACTCGCCCCAGATCAGCAAATAGGCGACCTCAATGAAGCGGCTGTACTCAGCCAAGTCCTCAATTGCGTAGCCCCGGTAGCGCAAAATGCCCGCATCGCCATCGATAAAGGTGATATCGCTCTGGCAAGAGCCCGTATTGCCGTAGCCCGGATCTAGGGCGATATACCCAGCCTCGGCGCGCAACTTGGCAATATCGACCGCCTTTTCGCCCTCGCTGCCGACGACGATGGGCAGTTCGACGATCTGGTCGCCAGCCTGCAAACGGGCCGTTTCCGCCATGTTTCGTTCTCCTGTAACTTGGTCGCTAGGGGCACTGAGCATGCCCCAAGCGCGATAGGTGTGCTGTTTTGCTGTTTTTATCAGATAGTAGACCCAAAAATTTGCACTGTCAATTGCCCCCGATGTTTGCCGCCGGGGCTCGAGAATCGCCTAGCTACTGGCGCGGAATTACCGGCAAAAGCACATGAGACGGATACGTCCTAGAGTGTTGCACCGTCTGTTGTGCGCGGCGCATCTGTGTGTCCGTGCCGAGGTCGTTGCCGGTGTTGTGGTTTCTGTCGAAGCGCGGGAAATTGGACGAGGACACTTCGATCCTGATTCTATGTCCCTTCTTGAAAACATTGCCGGTAACGGCGAGATCGATCTCGTATTGGTACGTTTGATTGGGCTGGAGTAACTCGGGGGCGGTAAATCCGGCGCGGTAGCGCGCCCGGACGATGCCATCGCACAAATTCTTGGCGTATCCGCTAGTTGACACGTCCACCAGCTTGGCGGTCCAGTCGGTATCTAGCCCGTCGGTAGCCGCGTATAGAACGACCTTGATCGGCCCGGTCACCTCAATATCGGCTGCCAAAGGCTCGCTGGTGTAACAAAGCACATCGGACCTCATCTCCACATCGCGCTGGTCATAGGGGCCCCAAGGCACAATGTGGGGCGAGCAACAGTTGTTGCCGCCGGCGGTCTGCACGGGAAAATCGGGATCGTACACAAAGAGATCGGCCGGCTCATCGCCTGGCTTCTCCGGCGCTAGACGACCATCGCCCAATAGCGTGTTGGCGTTGCCACAGGAGTGCAGATACCACTTTTGCCAGTCGGTCCTGGCCAGCGGCCATTCGCGCTCGTCTCTCCATTCGTTGACGCCCATGATGAAGAGCCGCAGCGGAGCCTCGCCGACGATGCCGTTGTCGAGGCCCTTCAGCCAGTAATCAAACCAACGCAACTCCAACGCCTCCAAGTCGTACAGCGAGTTCGCGCCGAAGTCGATGTCGCCGGTCTTGGTAGAAACGCTGAGCGCGTGCGGCCAAGGACCGACGATGAGCTGGCTTTGCCGCGCTGCGGGCGTCCGCCCATGCAGCCTTAGACCGTTGAAATTGACAAAGGTGTTGTGGGAGTAGAGGTCGTACCAGCCTCCCATTATCAGCGCCGGGGCCGCTATTTCGCCCCATTTGTTTTCGACGTTGACCGAGTCCCAGTAGGAATCGTATTCCGCGTGCGTCACCCAATCCCGCCAAAACTGGAGGGTGCGGCCCGCCTGTTGATCCATGTCGATAAGGGGTATCGAGCGGAAGGCCTCCGTCCAGTTGTGGTACTCGATGCTCTGGGCGGTGCGGCCATTGGTCCGCATCCCCCACGTGAGGGCGACATTGAGTTGGAACGCCCCGCCGGGGTGGATGAGGCCCGAGTACAGATCGCCGCACATGACCCTTGGTGCCATGCACGTCAGGTACGGGCTGCGGTGCGGCGCACTCTGCCACTGCACCCAGCCGAGGTAGGAGCCGCCAGCCATGCCGATCTTGCCGTCGCTCCACGCCTGCTGGCCAATCCATTCCTGCGTATCAAAACCGTCTGGCCCGTGGCCGAACAGCGCGTAGTGTACGCCGTCGGAGTCCCAGCGCCCCCGCACGTCTTGGATGACGCAGGCATAGCCGTTGTTGGCCAGCCGCCTGGCCTTTTCGATCATCGGCGGCGCGTTGTTGTCGTACGGAGTGCGCATCAACACGGTCGGAAACCTACCCGCTGCCTGCGGCAGATAGAGGTCGGAAGAAAGATCGACGCCGTCCCGCATAGGCGTTTTGACGTTCAATCTCATATCGACTGCGTAATTTGGCTGCATGGTTGGTAGCCTCGCCCTACGGATTGCGAATCGCTTCGATTTTGGCGTCGCGCTCGGCAAAAAGCTCGTTGCGGACTTTGCTCATTTGCTCCTGCACTTGGCGTCGCGCTTCAGCGAGGGCCTGCGGGTCCGCACCCGTGGCTTGCTCTAGCTGCCCCTTGAGCGCGATCTCTTGTTCGGCCCACTTGGCCTCATACAGCTTGCGCACCTCGTCGATGGCCTCTTTCTGCTCGTCCGTCAGCTTGATCCCCGCCGCGCCCCCGACAGCGGCGTCGGCCTTTTCCATGGCCAGTTCAAGGGCCGATTTCATGGCAAACTCTCCTGTGTTGACATCGACTAACAACGGCCTTAACATCGCAAAAAGATAGCGGCTGGCCGCAACCGCGACAAATGGCCGCGGCAGCCCTCTACTATCCCACTTCCCACGCCAAAAGGAACCCCATGTCCAAACAGTGGAAGGTCTATCTAGCCGGCGAGATTCACAGCACTTGGCGCGAGCGCATCGTCCAAGCGGCCAGCGGCTTGCCGGTCGAGTTCACCGCGCCGGTCGCCGATCACGCGGCCAGCGACAACTGCGGCGTCGACATACTCGGGCCGGAGGAAAGCAGCTTTTGGCACGATCGCAAAGGCGCGCAGCTCAACGCCATCCGCACTCGCACCCTAATCCGCGACGCCGACGTGGTGGTGGTGCGCTTCGGCGACCAGTACCGCCAGTGGAACGCGGCTTTTGACGCCGGGTTTGCCGCCTCTTGCAACAAGCCGCTAATCGTCCTCCACCCGCCCGAGTTGCAACACGCGCTCAAGGAGGTGGATGCGGCCGCGCTCGCCGTGGCCAGTCAGCCCGAGCAAGTCGCAGCTATCCTGCGCTATGTCATCGAAAAGTAGTTAGCGCAGCAGAATCATCTTGCGCTGTGCGCGGTAGGAATCGGCTTTGAGCGCGTAGAAATAGAGGCCGCTGCGGTAGCCGGTCGCGTCCCATTGCACCTCGTGCCGCCCCGGCCGCATCCGCCTCTCCACCAGCCGCTCAACCTCCTGCCCCAAGACATTATACACCGTTAGTTGCACCAAGCTAGAAGTGGGCAAATCGAAGCGGATTCGGGTCGTCGGGTTGAACGGGTTGGGCGCGTTGGGGTGCAAGGCGTAGCGGTCGGGACGCGGCTGCGCTCCTGCTTCGACGTGTTGGTCCGATCCCAGCTCCAGCGTCCCCTCGCCCGCTAGCTCCAGCACGATCATCTCGCCTTCAATAGCTGTACCCAGCCATGCGCCGCCGCCCAAGCGCGCCGCGGTCCATTCGTTTCCCCAATGGGGCATCCGCAACTGATAGCCCACGTTGGGGCCGCGCACAAAACCCGCATAGTCGCCGCGCTCAAGGCTCACGTCTATCGTTTCGCTGGCGCGGAACACCGTCTCTCCGTCGGCCAAAAGATACGTCGCGTCTTGCACTACAAAGCGGGTAAGCTGCCCGTCGACATAGCGGACATAGCCAAAGCGGGCGTCGCTGACCAAGTGCGCCCCCGGTGCGGATACAGCGGCCGCGGACGCATGGCCGTTGTGCAGCCAAGCCAAGTCTCGCACCCCGGCCAACGCCACCAACGCCGCCTCGGCTCCGCGGGCGGGGACCGTCGCCAACGCCGGCTCGGCCTTGCCAAACACCCGCGGATACAGCACCGCTAAGTACCTTCCATTGACGCCCTCTTGCTGCACGCGCAACACCGCGTGGGTCTGCTCTTGGCGATAGTCAAAGGAGTGGAGCGCCTCGCTCTCCAGCGCGACTCGCCCGGGTTGGTCGGGCAAAAACGCCAGCAACTCGGCCTGGTCCCGCGTCCAACGCGCCAAGTTGCCCACGCGGGCATAGGCCCCCCCGCTGGTGCCACCGCCGTTGCCGTGCAGCCGCCACTCGTAGGCATGGCGACGGCCCGGGTCGTCGATTTCATCGGCCACGAGGAAGTAGCTGTGGTCGGCAAAAAAGACCCGCCGCCTCAGGGCGACGCCCCGATAGGCCGTGCGGACTTCCGCGTAGTCGCCAACGGCACTCGTGAAGAACGCCTCGATAAAAGCATCATTGCGGTCGCCGCTGGTCCCTAGTACGGGCAAAATCCGGCGCGGTGGCCCATGGCCATCAACCAGCACCACATTGTGATCGCGGCCTTTGTTGACCTTGTCGCGGTTGGCAAAATTGATGTAACCCGCATCCAAAGCCAGCATTTCGCCGCCCGCGTAGAGCACAAAGCTGGTCCCATCGGGATGCTCGTGCGCGAGCCCGTGCTCGCGGGCGATGCCGTTTTCGCCGCGCAAGAGCATGTACGTAGCCGCGGCCGACCAGTCGCTGCGGAAGACGGCGTCTCCGGCCCCCGGCATAAAAACCGACGGGCCGTGCGTCGGCACTTGCGCGGGTACGCTGTCGTCGTACAGGGCGATGGCATCCAACTCGGAAAACTGGCGCACATATAGGCCGCGCTCGTTGTTCTCCCAATCCCAGCGATAGACCCCCCCGTTGGCTTGCACGGCTGCTAGGTAGTGCCCGTAGAAATCGTCTAGGTGGCCGTCGTCGATGTTGGGCCGCCGGCCATTGGGCAGCCGCAAGTTCAGGGACCACTCGTGCATCTTGGCGATCTTGGGGTTGGCAAACAGGTCCAAGCCGGTGCGGTTTTTGAGCGCGAACAAATAGGGCAGATAGACATCCGCGGCGTAGCGGCTGTAAAACGGCCCCTCCGCGTACCCGCCGTCCCTTTCTTCAATCTGGAAGTCGAGACTGCCGGTGACCAGTTCCAAAGCGCGATCAGCCCATTCCTGCGGAGTGCCTTCGCCGCTGTCGTACTCGCTCAAAGCCATGGCCGCCAACCCCAGACCGCCGTACGCACGGATGTGCCAGTTGTCGAGATGCGGCGTCTCGTGCAAGCGAATCTCGACCGGGAACAGCCCAAACCCCACCTCGCCAATCACGATGCCCTTCCACAGGCGGTCGGCTTCCTCGCCGAGGATCGACCGCATCTCCTGTAGGGCCTCGGGGTCATTGGCCGCAGCATAGGGGTGCAGGATGTCGTAGGCCACGGCGTACTGGGCCACGACCTCGCCTTCGTTGTGCGGCTCGCCCAAATCGCCTCCTCGCGGCGGGAATGCCACCCCCTGCATCACCTCCAACGCACGCTCGGCAAACGCGGCATTATCCGTCATCAGCCAAGCGAAGGCGAGTGATTTGGCGTAGCGGACCTCGGCGCGTTCGTCAGCAAAGGTCGCCGGGGTGTTCCGCGCCCGCTGCAACACAATCTGCCACCACGTGGCATAGGGTTCGCGCTGGATGCGAGCTTTGAGTAGGGGAATATCTGCGGCCGAAAAAAGCAGGCCTGGATGCACTTCAGCGGACAGCGTCTGGGCGGTCGCACCCACAGGCGCGAGGGCCAAGGCGGCGCAAAGGACCAAGGCGAGCATACGCCCTGCTAAAAGACGCGGCGCAAATCAAGGCCCCACAGCAGACCCAAGGTGACGTAGCCTTGGCCGACTAGAATCTTGAAGCTGCCGACGGTGCGACCTGGCGCGTCGAAAAACATCCCCAAAGTGCCATACGCCGTCACTGGGTCTAGGTGGCGATAGCCCAACCCGGCAAACAGCTTGCCCGGTCGGCCGGTGATCCACACCTCGTCGAGGACAATATAGGCCAGATCCGCACTGAGCGAGCGCAGCCAATCCGTGCCACCCGTACAGCGATAGTCCGCCACGCGGTATCCCGTCCGCGTATCAAAGCAGTAGCTACGGGTGGGATAGGGCCGGAAGTAGCGCGGGTCGTAATCATCGCCTTCGTGAAAGCTCACATCGAGCACATTGGCCGAGCCGATGAGGCGCAAGCGGTTGAAGACCGCCCTAAACCCCAAGGGAACGCGCACGCCCGCGCCGCGGTGGTCCAAGTTGATGAAACCCAAGCCTACCGCAGCATAGTAGCCATCGCGCTGCCGCTTGGGCATTTCTTCAGGCTCGGCGTCTTGGATGCGCACCGCCGCGGCTCCACTCGCCAACAGCAAGCCGATCCAGATGAGGTGTATGTATGTGCGCTGTATCACCCTTTTGTCCTCTACCTATACAATCTACAAGACCCAACAAAAACGCCAATGACCCTGTGGGGATCAGCACCGCACAGAAGCCCTTTTCGCTAGTGTCGATGCTCCCGGAGCTATCTCGGTGAAGCGGCGAAGGGATTTATCACCCGCAAGCCATCGTAATCCTGATCGGTACTCAGGTCTTCGGAGTACACGACATCGCAGCCAACAATGTGCGCTGCAGCTAGAATCGCGCTGTCCCAATAGGACAACTGAAAACGCTGACGGATTGAAAGCGCGGCGTGAAACAGCTCAAGTGTGACGGCCTGTACCGGAAATTTGTCAATGGCCTTGATAAATCCCAGTGCCTGTGCGTGCGTTAGTGCTGACGGCCGACTGGGCCGCGTTACTTGATAGTAGAATTCCTGTAGGACCTGTACCGATAAGGCAAGGGCCCCTTCGTTCAGCAGACTTTGGGCCTTGCGCCGTTTTTCCGCCTCTTCGGGAGACGGGCTGACCGCGTATATCAGCACGTTGGTATCAACGAAGCGCATCGCGGTCGTACAGGGCTTCACGAGGGAGATTGTCGGACGCCTTGAATCCGCTACGTGTGGCACAGATGTCCTCAAACACCTCGTTCAACAGCCGGCGCCGGCGCTGGGATTCCGTCTCGACCTTTTGAGACTCGTCGGCATTCCCCTGAACCAAGGACGTCAGGTAGCTACGCACCAGTGCCGAAACCGAAGTGCCCCGTTCCGCCGCCTTGATGCGGGAGAGTCGATAGGTCTCTTCGTCCACCGATACGGTAATGTTTTTCATAACACAGCCTCACAGTTTCTGTGCTCCACAATATGTAAAATTGTCGGCGAACGCGAAATAGGCTAAGTAGTGCTAGTCAGGGCATCTGCGGCGGCGAGTATGGCTGATGGCTTTTGTCAGCAGCACACCACCCCCACCTTGCTCTCCCTACCGCGCCCCGTATTTTACCCTACATGAAGTCCACGGCCATCGCCCTGCTCTTGGCGACCAATGCCAGTTGCCTAGCCCCGTCTGACGACGTGGCTGAATCCGCTGTCCTCCGGCCGCAAAAGTCCGTTGAAATCCCCACGTATTCCTATCGGGTCGTCTGTACCTTCCCACACGACCCCACGGCCTTCACCCAAGGGCTGCTCTACGACGACGGCTTCCTCTACGAAAGCACCGGCCAGTACGGCCAGTCGTCCCTGCGCAAGGTCGCGCTCAAAACAGGAGCTGTCGTGCAGCTCCGGCCGCTAGACGACCGCTTCTTCGGCGAGGGACTCGCCCTCTTCGGCAATCGCCTGCTCCAGCTAACTTGGCGGGCCAACAAGGGCTTTGTCTATCGCCTCAATTCGTTTGAGCCGCTAGCAGAATTCGCCTATCCCACCGAGGGCTGGGGGCTGACGTCCGACGGCGAATTACTCATTATGAGCGACGGCAGTTCGACGCTGTACTTCCGCGATCCGTTTACCTTTGCCGAGGTCGGCCGGGTCGCCGTGGTGGCCTATGGCAGCCCCGTGTCTCAGCTCAACGAACTCGAATGGGTCGCCGGCGAGGTTTTTGCCAATATCTGGCAGACCGACACCATCGCCCGCATTGACCCGACGAGCGGCCAAGTTGTGGGGTGGATCGACCTGACCGGGCTGTTGAGCGACGCAAACCGCCGTGGCTCTAACGCCGAGGTGCTCAATGGCATTGCCTACGACCCTGCCGGCGAGCGGCTCTTCGTCACCGGCAAGTGGTGGCCCAAGCTCTACCAAATCGAACTCGTATCCCCTTGACCGAAAGGTACACCATGACCCAAGACCGCGTCCCCGTGTGCATCGCCGTGCTCACGGTCTCCGACACCCGCGACGAAGCAACCGACAAGTCCGGCAAGCTGCTGGTCGAGCGGCTCGAAGCGGCGGGCCATATCCTGCACGAAAAGCAAATCCTGCCCGACGACATCTATCAGCTCCGAGCTCAAGTCTCGCAGTGGATCGCCGAGCCTCGCGTCCAAGCCATCGTCACCACTGGTGGCACCGGGCTCACCGGCCGCGACGGCACACCCGAAGCTGTCAGCGTACTCTTTGACAAGGAAATTGAGGGCTTTGGCGAGGTCTTTCGCATGCTCTCCTATGAGGAGATCGGCACCGCGACCTTGCAGTCGCGCTGCGTGGCCGGCGTCGCCAACAGCACCTATATCTTCTGCCTGCCCGGCTCTTCGGGGGCTTGCGCCACCGGCTGGGACAAGCTCATCGGGCCGCAACTCGATTCCACCAACCAGCCCTGCAACCTCGTCGATCTGATGCCGAGGCTGTTGGAGAAGTGAGTTGTCTTTATGCGAATGCCTCAGTACGCGACACCTACTCTGCGTATGCGTTTTCTCCAGCCCCCATAGGCGTCTTCGCCAAATAAGCTAGGCTCAGCCCAAATACTTCCGCAGAAACTGCCCGGTGTACGACTCGCTCACTTCGGCGAGTTCCTCCGGCGTCCCTTGCCCGACGATCTGGCCGCCGTTGTGGCCGCCTTCGGGACCTAAGTCGATGATGTAGTCCGCGGTCTTGATGACATCGAGATGGTGCTCTATGACCAAGACCGTATGGCCGGCCTCAACCAAGCGGTTGAGGCTGTCGAGCAGGCGCTGAATATCGGCTAGGTGCAGCCCGGTGGTAGGCTCGTCGAGCAAGTAGAGGTTGCTCTTGCCGCGCTTGAGTTTGCCCAGCTCGTCGGCCAGCTTGACGCGCTGGGCCTCGCCACCCGACAGCAGAGGGGCCGGGTGGCCAATTTGCAAATAGCCCAGCCCCAAATCGTCGAGTACGCCCAGTTTGTGGGCGATGAGCCTCTGGTCGGCGAAGAAGTCCACCCCGTCCTCTATGGTCATCGCCAAGACTTCGGCGATGCTCTTGTCCCGATAGGTAATATCGAGCGTGTCCTGATTGTAGCGCGCCCCCTTGCAGGTGGGACAAGGCACCTCCACGTCGGCCATCAGGTGCAGCTTGGTGGTTACGGTGCCCTCGCCGCCGCACTCCTCGCAGCGGCCACCCTTGACGTTGAAGCTAAAGCGCGAGGCCGTATAGCGGCGCTTTTTGGCCTCGGGCGTCGCGGCAAAGAGGCGGCGGATGTTGTCGTAGAAGCCAATGTACGTGGCTGGGTTGGAGCGAGGCGAGCGGCCGATGGGGGATTGGTCGATGTTGATCACATCGCTTATGTGCTCAATCCCGTCGAGGCGGTCGTGGGCACCCGACAGCACGCGGCTGTCGTGGAAGATCGAGTAGAGCTTCTTGTAGAGAATATCGTGGACGAGGGTGCTCTTGCCCGAGCCAGAGGCCCCACTAACGCAGACGAAGACGCCCAAGGGAATTTTGACGTCGAGGTCGTCGAGGTTGTTGGCGCGCGCCCCGCGGACATGCAGATTGCAGCCGTTGAGGGGACGGCGCTCAAGCGGCACGTCAATGCGCCGACGGGCCGTGAGAAATTGGCCGGTCAAGGAGTCGGGGTTTTTTAAGATCTGGCGAATGGTGCCCGCGGCGGCGATGCGGCCACCATGCACACCCGGGCCGGGGCCGAGCTCGATGATGTGATCGGCGGCCCGAATGGTCTCTTCATCGTGCTCTACCACAATGACCGTGTTGCCGACATCGCGCAAGCGGCGCAGCGTCTCGATCATCTTGACATTGTCTTTGGGATGGAGGCCAATGGAAGGCTCGTCGAGCACGTAGAGCATGCCCATCAGGCCGGAGCCGATCTGCGTAGATAGGCGAATGCGCTGGGCCTCGCCGCCGGAGAGGGTCCCCGCTCTCCGCGTGAGGCTGAGGTAATCCAAGCCAATGCCCATGATGAGGTCGAGCCGCAGCACTAGCTCGCGCACGATCTGCTGGCCGGCCTGCTTCCTTTGCACGGGCATGGGAACGTCGCCGAGAAAGTCGCGCAGCTCTTGCAGGTGCATCTCGCATAGTTCGTGGATGGTGCGGCCGGCTACGGTGACGAGCATGCGCGTAGCTTTGAGCCGCGTGCCGCCGCAGTCCGGGCAATCGTACTCGACCATGACCTTGCGCAAATAGTCTTCCATGCCCGAATGAGCCACCCCTTGGCGGCGGTAGCGGCGGTAGCGGCGCTCTATTTGGTTGATGACCCCATCGAAAGCAACCTTGCGCCCTTTGTAGCGCTGGCCCTCGGTCGCACCCGGCGGCAGGACAATGGTGAAGCGCTCGCCCTTGGTGCCGTAAAACAGCATTTCTACGATGCGGTCGGACAGCTCGACAAAGGGCGCGTCCAAGTCGAAGCCGTAGTGCTGAGCCAAACTGTAGAAGATGCGGCCGCCCCATCCATTGCGGTCGCAGTTGATGGCCTCGCGCACAAAGGCACCGTCGCTAATGCTTCGGCTCTTGTCGGGCACCAGCAGATCGGGATGGACTTGCAGATAGGTGCCCAAGCCCGAACAGGTGACGCAGGCGGAGAGCGGCTCGTTGAAGGTGAAGTAGCCCTGGGTCAGCTCGGCCATGCTGAGGCGGTGCTCGGAGCAGCCGAAGCCTTGATAGAAGGACGCGACCTCTTGGTCGGCAGCGATTTCAGGGTTTAGCAGGTGGAAGCTGAGAAAGTTCTCGCCCACCACTAGGCCGTGCTCAATGGAGGCGAGGAGCTGCTTTTGTAGGTCGCCGCCGATGACGAAGCGGTCAATGACGGCCTCAATATGGAAATCCTCATTCTCGTCGAGCTCGAAATCCTCGCTCAAGTCGCATAGCTCGCCGTCGATGCGCACTCGCCGGTAGCCCTTGGTGCGAATGTCGTCAAAGAGAAAAGCATAGTCCTCGCCGTAAATCTTAAAAACCGGAGCGCGGATTTCTACTTCGGCTCCATCTGGCAGGGACAGCAAGTGCTCGGCCATCTGGTAGGGGGTGCGGTAGGCGATGGGTCGGCGGCAATAGGGGCAGTGGGCTTGCCCTACGGTGGCGTAGAGCATCCGCAGGTATTCGTACAAATCGGTCATGGTGCCGACGGTCGAGCGCGGATTGTTGAAGATGGTCTTCTGCTCAATCGAGATGACCGGCGAAAGCCCGGTGACAAAATCGACATCCGGCTTCTTCATCTGCTCGACGAAGCGCTTGGCATAGGTGGACATGGACTCCATGAAGCGCCGCTGGCCCTCGGCGTACACGGTGTCGAAGGCCAGTGAGGATTTGCCCGAGCCACTGATGCCGGTGATGACCACCAGTTTATCGCGTGGAATGCTGACGTCGATATTTTGCAGGTTGTTCTCGCGTGCGCCCTTGATGGCGATCGCGTTTCGTATGGCCATAATGTATCCTACTTCACTAGTGCAGGCCCCAATCGGACCCGTCGCCATCGTAGTAATAGGCCGCTTCCTGTAATTCTACGCGGCTCTTTTCTGTGAGGCGCAACGGGGCCGACATCTTTTGCAACCAGCCCTTTTCGACCAGCCACTCGCAGGCGAAGTCTGCGCCCTCCATCTTGAAGTGCTCCTCTATTTCCGACGCGGTGCGCATGGCTTCAGCCTCCTCTAAATAGTTGAGTAGGGGGCGAAACAAGTCCCAAAGGTGGTCGTCGAGATAGGCATCTACGCGCTGGAGGGCGGCCTTGAGGGTACGGGCGTTTTTAGGGGCGGCGATGAGATCGGTGTAGATGGCGTTGAAGAACTCGGGATTAAAGGC
>RKRN01000263.1 GCA_007571365.1 Candidatus Latescibacterota bacterium | reverse complement strand
GCGGTGGTGTGGGATGGCCACGACGAGCAGGGTCGGTCGGTCGCTTCGGGTGTGTACTTGCTGCGGTGGACGCGGCAAGACCAAATTATCGTGCGAAAAGTTACGCTGATACGATAGTTTACGGAGCGATTCACGAATGGCTCTCCACGGACTACCACCGGCAGGTCATTCAGTCAAGTCGGCGAAGCCGACATGTAGTGAGACCGTTTTGACTTTTTGGTATCCTAATGCCTAGTACCTGATCTCGGCTTGGTATGCGGGCCTCGGACCCGCTCGCGGGCGAGACGCCCGCGCTCCCAGCGGAGACCTACAGGAGGACACTTTAGGACACGCGAAGAGCAAAACGGTATATAGAGCCCGAGCGTAATGTCAGTCAAAACATAAAAACGGGACGCCAAGCACCTGCACAGCTTGGCGTCCCGTTCGTTGTTAGCGAATCGTAAAACCCTCAATCCTCGTAGTAAATCCCAAAGAGAATCATCATCTCGTCAGTTGACAAAAAGCCGAAGCGAATATCCGCGTCGGTCCAGTTGTCATAGGTCGTCTTTAGCTTGAAACCCTGCCCCGACTCGATGACGAGCGGAGGATCGAAGTCTAGGACGGGCGGGTGCTCCCAGTCGTAGGCGATATAGGTCAATTCACCGTCGCGCTCGCCGCCGACGAGCTCGACTCGGAACTCCACCATTTTCTCGTGAGCATGAGAGATCAACTGCAAGACGTGGGTCCGCTCCTCAAACAAAAACTCGCGCTCCAAGGTCGTCACTTGCCCCGCCGGCAAGGCGAGCGAGAGGTTGTTTAGGGCAAAGAGCCGCGCCTCGTGCTCAACTTCAGCCGGATCGGCAAAGTGTAGGTTGACATAGACTTCGCCGGTCGTGGACTGGCTCGTGCGATTGATGTAGTGCGAGTTGAGGTCGAGCAAGGTGTCCTTGGGCAACCGCATGGCTACGCCCGGCGGAAAGGCATAGTCGAAAAAGGGCCACTGGCTGCCGAAGACTGGCAGTTGGAAGAGTTGGGTACGCAGCGTTTCAAGGACGTAATTGCCGGCCTCATCGCGCAGTTCGCGCACCTCGTGGGGCGTTGGTAGCTCGTCGGCCGGGGTCTGGTCGCGGAAGGTATAGACGAGGAAATGGTGCGAGCCTGTTTGCATGGCAATCTGCCCGCGCTTGAGGAAAAGGTCCTCTTCGTTGTTGAGCGGTGTTCCCACAAAGAACTCGCGCTCGCTATGGGGTGGTATTTCAAACGGCCCCAAGTGCAGTTGGACCCCGTTTTCCGGCTTGGCTAGCGGCTTGAACTCCGGCACCTCGTAGCGCGATTCGTCCTCCAAGAGGGCGGGGTCGGCCACGTGCCCGGTCTCCGGTGCGCCGGCCTCAATCCACGTGCGAATAAAAGCTAGCTCGCCGTTGGTCAGCGGCTTGCCGCCAAAGGGCATGAGCTCGCCGTAGTAGGGATGATCGCCGTAGAAATGTTGCTGGTCGGGGGCGTTGATCTTCTCCCACAAATAGCTCTTGAGCAGGCCGGGCATGCCCTGCTCGAGGGCACTGACCCGCATCAACCCGTCGGCCGCGGCGGCCGCGTTGGTCGGAACGGCACCGACGAGCTGTTCGTAGGCTACGTCCGGGGTGAGCGCGAGGCCAGACTGACGGCCAAACGAAGTCTCGGCCGTGTGGCAACTGACGCATTGGCCAGCGAAAATTTCCGTTTGGATAAGGTCCCAAGTCGAATCTGCCCGGTGCCCAGTCGTTTGCACCGGCCCCGGCCCATCGGCACTACAACCGGCGAGAAGCGAGACCATGAACAAACAGCGACAAATTGTGCTATATGGGGTCGGTAGCATGAATCTGCGGGAGCGGTCAAGTGCCGGCTTGGTTGAGTAAATCGGCCAGGTTCTGGCCCAAGATCAAACGCTTGTGCTCATCTGGTACGAACGTGCAGTGCGTGCGGAATGCTTCGAGCGCGTGCTGGTAGGTCATGTTGAATCGCACCACCGGATAGTCCGAGCCCCAACACAACCGCTGGGGGCCGAAGTGCTCGTAGAGCTGGCGCACGATGTGGTGCGTATCTGAATAGGGGTAATCCCACGAGACGTGCGAAGCGTAGTGAAAGCCCGAGAGCTTGATGTAGATGTTGGGCACCTCGGCCGAGCGCAGAATCTCCTGCAGGTTGGGGTGCGGTGCTTCCTCGCGTGCGTTGGCCCCGGCCATGTGGTGACAGAGAAAAGTCACCGACGGAAAACGCTGCGCCAACGCGCGCAGAGCCGGCTGCCACTGCGGCCCCAAAGCTAGGCTGGCAATCAGGTTCAGATCGGCCGTGGTGCTGAAAAACGCGCGCCCTTCCTCAGACGCGAACCACTCGGTATCGCCTTTTACGTAGTGCGTGTAGCCCTTGAGCTGGTACTTTGCCGCGGCCGCTTTGAGCCGCTCGGCCGCGCCCGGGGTGTGGTATTCTGCCGACCACGAGCAATCCACGTCGGCGAATTGCACCAACCGATTGGGATAGGCGCGGACTTGTTCGGCGACGTAGTCGTTGTTGTGGGGATTGTGCTCAATGCGGGCGCAGACCAGCACGGCCTTATCGACGCCGTTGCGGTCCATTTCCCACAGCAGTTGCTCAACCCGGCCGCGGCTGTTGTGATCGGGTACGGGCGGCTCGTAGGGCCAGTACTCCCAAGCGTGAGTATGCGAGTCGATTATCATAAAAAGATCGAGGGGGTATGGTTGTTAAACGCCAGTGGTGTACGAATAGATACAAAATCTATTAAAAGAAAAGGTCCTCTACCAAATCGGGGTACTGGACGTTGCATCGTCGTCCGGCCTACCGGGTTACCACCTACTGTCGCCGTAAAACGCCTCGTCCTTGAGCATTTCGAGCTTTTCGCGCTGCTCGTCAGTGAGGATGTCTTCCATGGCCTTGCGCTGTCCTTGAAGCCACTTGTGGAACTCTTCGCGCTGCATTTTGAGCCGCTCCTTGAGCTGTTGTTTCTGCTTGTCGGTCAGGTCCAGCTTGGCAAACGCGCTCTTGATGCCGTGCATGTCGCCCCAGTGCGCGAAGGTCTCGCGGATGCCCCTGTTGTAATGCTCAATGGACTTCTTGATGGACTCGAGGTGATGGCTGTGAAGTATGTCTTCACTCAATCCATGCATCCACAGAGGGAGCGGTAACGCAGCCCGCTGCTCCTCGGTCAAAACTTCACTCAAGGCTTCGCGGTACTCTTCGCGCATAGCGGCCATAGCCTCGCGCTGCTCGCGCATGGCTTCCGCATGTTTTTCGTGCAGATCTTTTAGCTGTTGCTTCTGTGCATCGGTCATATCGATATGACCCGGCATCGGCAGCCTGTGCTCCCATATCTTTTCTCCGCGCTCGGCTACTACCACAGTAGCGAGCGCACCGAGTGCCAGTGCGACTCCAGCTAGGACGATCCATTTCCTCTGCATGGTTTCTCTCCGCAGTTGAGTGGTGATTGGGTCCGCCGCCCGTTAGGTCGGCAAGCAATAATACCAATATGAAGTGCCGATGTTCTCTTGTTCGGTCCGGTTCTGCACCGTCGTTATGAGGACGGGCCTGTGGCCCGCCCGCGCTCCGAGGGAGACCCGGCCAACATGAGGATACGCCATGAACAAAACGGTATAAGACGCTCTATTAGACGACTGACCCTGCTACTTATTTCCCACTTTTTGGCCCTGATAGGGTACAAAAAACGCGGAGCAAATTGCCTGCTCCGCGTCGCAAAGAAAATGGGAAGAAGTTTTTACCGCTTGCCGCGCCAGCGCCGGCCGCCGTAAAACGCCTCGTCCTTCATCGTTTCGAGCTTTTCGCGCTGTTCGTTGGTCAAGACGTCTTCCAAGGCTGTGCGGTACTTTTGGCGCGTTTCGCGTATTTCTGTGCGCTGCTGCTTGCGCAATTCCTTGAGCTGGCCTTGCTGCTCGTCGGTCAAATCTAGCCTTGAAAATGCACCCTTACCGCCGTGCCGCATGTCGTGCCGCCCTTTGCCGCCCCTGCCGCGTTTGCCGCGCATTTCTTTGAAGGTCTCCTGTTGCTCCTCCGTCAAAATGCTCATTACAGCTTCATGCTGTTCCTTGCCCATGGCGGCAATGGCCTTGCGGTGTTCGTGCATGGCCTCGCGGTTCTTTTCGCGCAACGCTTTCAATTGTTCCTGCTGCTCGTCGGTCAGGTCGAGATGCTCGGACATCATCGGCATGGAGTGCCAAGGCCCCTGCATCTTTCTATCGTCATCGCGATCGGCTACGGCCACCGTGGCCAAGACGCCGAAAGACAGCGCGACACCGGCTGAGATGATCCATTTCTTTTTCATGCTTGCGTTCTCCGCATTGGTGGTTAGTTAGGTTGCCGCTAGTTGCGGCTCGTGAGAAATGGCCGTTTCTCTTTTTTACGCCCATTAGACCACCAAGTGACGCTATTTATTCCCGTGCGGTTTCATTTTTTTGTGCCGCGGTCGCTCGGGCCAAGGTCCCATCAGCTCTCCGAAGCGCCGCAGCCGCCGGTCCAGCCGCCGCAGTTGCTCCTCAGACAACAAAGGAGCCAGTTCGGCCCGCGACGCATCTAGCTGCTCCTTTAGGGCCGCTCGGTGCTTGGCATTAAGTTCGCGGAGTGCTGCCGCGTGTCGGCGTAGCACAGCCCGCACAGCTTGGCGCTGCTGTTCGTCCAGCGGCGCGATCAGCCGCTCGGTGCTGCGGACAAAATGGCGGGAATGCGGAATGGGCCGCAGGCGGTCGCGGACAAACCACCCGGAGAGCAAAACCCCGATCAGCACGCCGATGAGCAGGGTGCTAAAGAGAATGAGCGCGCCTTTAGTTTTTCCTCGCATATCACATATCTAGGACGTGCGCCGCTTCGGGCGTGGCGGGCACCGCGGCGAAGATCGCGGCGAGGAACGAGGCGTCGTCGCCGATGAGTTCGCGCTCGTTCCAGTTGCTCAGGGCCAAAAAGGCAACCAGGGCCAGAGCGACCGGGACGAGAGGGCGAAAGAGCCACGCGAGGGCGTCGGAGAAATTTTCCGTTTCGGCTGAGCTCGAAGCCGCGCGTTCGCTCTCGATGCGTTGCGCGACGCGCACGGCAAAGAATGGTCGGAACGATTTGGCGCGGCTTGCCTGCAAAAGGCCGCCGACTTTTTGCAACTGCTCCCATTCGGCCCGGAGCGCGTCGTCGTTGGCGAGGGTGCGCTCGAATGCCGTGCGCTCGCTAGTGCTCAATTCGCCGGTCAGTGCCCTCAGCATTTCGTTGCGATAGCTATCAGTCATATAGATCCTCGTCTCGGAGGAGGGTCTTTAGTTGTTTCATGCCGCGTGCGAGCCGCGAGAGCACCGTGCCCTCGGCGATCTCCAGCAGCGCAGCCGTCTCCTTGGTTGAGTAGCCTTCGATCATTCGCAGCACCACCACCGCCCGGAAGGCTGGCTTGAGCTGGTCGAGGGCGGCTTGCACGGCTTGCTCGCGTTCGCGTGTAGCCTGTTCGTCGCGGCCATCGACGCTCGGTTCGGGCGGGGCCTGTTCGTCGTCGCGGCTCCAGAAGCGCCAGCGCTGGCGCTTGCGGCGCTCAAGCGCGTTGAGCGAGAGGTTGATGGCAATGCGCGTCAAATAGGTGCCCAGCGCTGCGTCGCCGCGAAACTTGTCCAGCGAATGGTAGAAGCGGACAAAGGTTTCCTGCCCCACGTCGTCGGCCTCGGCGCCCGGCCCCAACATGCCCACGACTGTGGCGGCCACTTGCGGCTCATAACGCTCAATTAGGACGCGCAAGGCCGTTTCGTCGCCCGCCCGCGCTTGGTCAATTAGGGCGCGGTCTGTGCCCGCTTGCTCTGCCATATTGTTAGACAATGTAAGGGACAAAGTCATTCCCCGCCTCAGAAAAACACATCAACCGGCAGTCTTGCCAGCAGTGCCCAATATCCGTTTTCTTTTTTTATGCTCTTCGCTGTGCTTGCATCCCTGCTGTTGGTGGGCTGCCGTCCCGCCCCCCCCAAAGCCCTCGACTTGGCCGGCAATCCGGTTGATCCCTTTGTCAACCGCGCTCCCGCTGCGGTTTTGCTCTTCGTCCAGACCGATTGCCCCATCTCCAACCGCTACGCCCCCACTATAGCGCGTCTTTACGCCCGCTTTCAGCCGCAAGGTGTTGCGTTCTACTTGGTGTATCCCGACCGCCGCGAGGATGCCGACGCCATCCGCCGCCACGGCCGAGAATACGGCTTGCCGGGCCAAGCACTGCGGGACGTGCAGCACGCGCTCGTCAAAAGAGTCGGCGCGACCGTGACCCCAGAAGCCGTGGTATTAGGCGAGCGCGGCAACATCGTCTATCGGGGCCGCATTGACGACCGCTACATGGCCTTGGACCAGATGCGCCCACAGCCGACCCGCAACGACCTCGCCAACGCCCTAGCGGCGGCCCTCGCTGGCCGCCCCCCAGACCCGAGTGCCACCGAGGCGATTGGCTGTTTTATCGCCGATCTGCAATGACGCGCTATTGGATATTCCTGGCCTGTTTTGGATGCAGTGGCAAAGAAGCTCCGACCTTCAACCGCGACATTGCGCCGATCGTCTTGCACAACTGCGCCCCCTGCCACCGGCCGGCTGGCCCAGCCCCCTTTGACTTGCTCAGCTATGTGGATGTAAGTGCGCGCGCCGAGCAAATCGCCTTTGTCACCGAGACCGGCTACATGCCGCCGTGGAAGCCCAAGCGCGGCTACGGCAGCTTTGTCGGCGAGCGCGGATTGAGCGCGGCGCAGATCGCCGCCATCCGCCGCTGGGTCGACCGCGGCAAGCCGGAGGGTAGTTCGGCCGATTTGCCGCCATGGCCCCAGTGGGAGGGCGAGTGGGAGCTAGGCCAGCCCGACGTAATTGCCGCCATGGCATCGGCCTACACCCTGCGGGCCGATGGGCCAGATGTTTTCCGCAACTTCGCCATCCCGCTACCCGTCGACTCGACTCGCTACGTCAAGGCGCTAGAGTTCAGGCCGGGCAACGCACGCATCGTCCACCACGCCACCATGATGATCGACCGCAGCGGCGCGGCGCGGCGGCGCGACGGACGCGACGGTGCCCCGGGCTTTGATGGCATGAGTTTTGGCGAGGCCGAGGACGCCGATGGGCACTTTCTCGGTTGGACGCAAGGCAAGACCCCATACCCCGGCAGCGACAGCTTGGCTTGGCGGCTCGATCCGGGCACGGATTTGCTGCTCCAGTTGCACATGTTGCCGACCGGCAAAGAAGAATCCATTGAGGCCCGCGTTGGCCTGTTTTTCGCCGATGCGCCGCCCAAGAGACGTCCGGCCATGCTGCGTTTGGGCCGCAAGGACCTAGATATACCGGCTGGCGCGAGCGACCATTGGATTCGCGATACGTACCGGCTGCCCGTGGATGTCGAGGTCCTGACCATATACCCGCACGCGCATTACCTCGGCCGGGAAATTCGGGCGTATGCCGAGCTGCCCAACGGCGAGCGGGAGTGGCTGATCTGGATTGAGGACTGGGACTTTAACTGGCAGGACGACTACCGATTTTCCGCGCCGGTTTTTCTGCCGGCTGGCGCGGCACTGGTTATGGAATACGCGTACGACAACTCCGCGCAAAACCCCCGCCAGCCCCACGATCCACCCGTGCGGGTGCGCTACGGGCTACACTCAACCGACGAGATGGGCGACCTGACGTTGCAGATTTTGCCGCGTCGCCCCGAAGACTTAGAGCGGCTCCGCCGCGATTTCTACCGCAAGTGGCTAGGGCAGGAAATCGACGGTTACAAGAAGCTACTCGAAGCCGACCCCCAAGACTGGGACACCCACCACACCTTGGCCATGTTCTACACGCGCTCCGGCCAGCGTCCGTTGGCGCTGGAGCATTTCGCGTTGGCACTGGAATACAACCCGGATTACTCGGAGGCGCACGTGAACTTTGGCATCGCGCTGGCTCAAAGCCGCGACTGGGAGCGGGCTGTCGCCCACTTTGAACGAGCCTTGCAGCGCAATCCCGATTTTGTCGAGGCCCATTTCAATTTGGGCTTGGTACTGGAGATGATGGGCCGCTCCGCCGAAGCCAAGCCTCACTTCGACGCCGTCATTGGCCAGCGGCCAGACATGGCTGAGGCCATCCAACAGCGCTTGGCCAAGCTGCGCCGCTAGTCCCCGTTTTTTCCCAACGTCGTTGCTAGCCCCAAGACGAGTTGCCGCCCGGCCGGAAAATTGCGCCCATTGAGCGAGAAGCGCACAGCCACCTCAACCGTTGTGCGCTGGCCGACGGCGTAGAGCAAGGTCGGCGTCAGGTACGTGATGCGCTTGATCTCAGCTTCAATGCCGCCAAAGACGACCGCCGGCTGGCTGCGGAGCACCTCGTATTTGCCCAGCAGCATGAGTTGGTGCCCGAGTTGGTAGCCCAACTCGGCGTTGAGAAACCACTCGTCGCCGGGGTCGCGGTCGATCTGCTCGTTGCGGGTACGGACGCGATAGCCGAGGTCGATGTTGCCGTACAAGAGCCGCGGCCCAAAGGAGCGTCCGGCCTGCCCGACAAAGTCGAAGTCCCACTGCCCTTCGCCCACCGGAATCAGACCGTCTTCGTTTTTGAAATCTCCGGTTGGCACCTTGACGCCGGCCTTGAGCGCGAATACCAGTGGTTTGATCAAAAGGCGCACCTTGGCCAAGGCGCGGATGTCGCTCAGGCCGGTATCCGTGCGCGGTTCGGGGAACGCGGCGTTGGCAAAGGATTGATCGAAATAGGGAATCTGCAAGCCGAGGTCTAGGCGGTCGGTGACGCCGTACAGGCCCTCGAAAAAGACCGCCCGCGATGTGTATTGCCCGTCGAAGTCGTAGCGAGCGCGGGTGCCGGACGCACCAAAGCGACCCTGGCCGACGTACCACTCCTCGGTGCGCTGCTGGAAATACGTGAGCTTGCTCCAGAGCTGGCCGTGCGGCAACGTCCAAGCTCCGGCACCCACCTCGGCTGCCGCACTTAGGAGTATCAAGCCGACCCGCAGGTATTGGATCATGGCCGCATTCCTTTCGCGTGTTGGGTTCGCGGTTTCCCAGTAGAATAAGTACTTTTAAGGCTGTGCAGATACTGACTTTGGGAATCAATCACCGCACTGCGCCGGTGGAAATCCGCGAGCGGCTGGCCTTCCCCGAAAGCGACCAGCCCTCGGTGCTAGCTCGGCTCGTCGGCGACTACGGGCTGCACGAGGCAGCCATTCTCTCCACCTGCAACCGCTCTGAGCTGTACTTGGCCGCCGATGGCGACAGCGGGCTGGCCCAAGTGCGCCGTTTCCTCGTCGAATGCCAAGGCGTAGATGTCGCGGCGCTTGAATCCCACTTGTACCAGCTCAACGACTCAGACGCGGCCGTTCACCTTTTTCGCGTCGCCAGTGGCATTGACTCCCTGGTCGTCGGCGAGTCCCAGATCCTCGGGCAAGTGCGCCGCGCCTTGGAAGTGGCCCAGCAAAATGGCTCGGCGCGCCTGTTGCTCAACGAGCTTTTTCAGCGCTCGCTGCGCGTGGGCAAGCGCGCCCGCGCCGAAACCGATATTGGCCGCGGGCGGCTGTCGATTAGTACGGCGGCTGTCGAGTTGGCGGGCCAGGTTTTTGCAAACATGGCGAGTTGCTGCGTGCTGTTGGTCGGGGCTGGCGAGATGGGTGCGCTCACGGCCCAGTACTTGGTCGACTATGGCGTCAAGCGGCTGTTGGTCAGCAGCCGTACTTTTGCCCGATCCCAGTCGCTGGCCAGCCAGCTAAGCGGCCAGGCCGTGCCTTTTGCCGAACTAGCTTCCCAGCTCGCCGCGGTTGACATCGTCATCTCGGCGACTGCGGCCACGGACTACGTCATGCGACCCGCTGACTTGCGCCGGGCTATGGAGCAACGCCGAGGGCGTCCGCTGTTTCTCATCGACATTGCCGTGCCGCGCGACATTGACCCGGCCGCGCGCGACATCGACAACGTCTTCCTATTCGACGTGGACGATCTCGAACAAGTGGTTGCTGCCAACCGCCAAGAGCGCGAGGGGGAGATCCGCTGCGTACAAGCCATTATCGACCACGAGCTAAAGGAGTTTTTGCACTGGTTTAATGCCTTGGGCACCGGCCCGCTAATCCGCGCGCTGCGCCAGCGCACCGCTCGCCTCCAAGAGCAGGAACTCGCGCGCTGGGCGGCCCAACTCGGTTCGCTTTCTGCGGCTGAACGCCAGCTCGTCGAGGGCATCTTGCGCGGGTACGCCAACAAGCTCTTGCACGATCCACTGGTGCAGATCCGCCAATTCGCCAACGACGACGAGGGCTATGTTCGCCTCGATACGGTGCGCCGCCTCTTCCGGCTCGACGAGGCCGAGGAGCAAGAATCGTGACGACGTTCTGCATTGTTTCGCTGGTGGTCGCCTTGGCGTTCTACTTGGCGGCCGCACTGCTGTTTCAAGGGCACTTCCTCTGGCATAAGAGCGGCTGGGACGCACTGGGGCGCAAGAGCCTGAAGTTGGGGCTAGCCGTCCACGCGGTTAGCATCGTGCTGCACTTTGCGCTTTCTGGCCAAGCACTCTTCGCCAATATGATGGTGATTATCGCTTCACTGGTCATGGCCCTAGTGGTCGCGGGCCTGCTCGGCGAGCGCTATGCGCGCATTCGCCACCTCGGCTTGCTAATCGCGCCTCTGGCCTTTCTCGGCTTGCTCTATCCGCTGCTGAGGCCCATCCGCTTTGCCGAGGCCGAGTTGATCCTCGTGGAATATCCCTTCCTCGGCATCCACGTGGTACTAACCCTGCTCGGGCACGTGGGCTTCGCACTGGCGTTCTGCTCAGCAGTCAGTTACCTCGTCCAACATCAAGCGCTGAAAAAGGGTCGGCTCAACAGCTATCTGCCCGCACTCGACACGGCGGCGGCGGCGACCTTTCGCTTTGCTGGCGGCGGTTTTTCGCTCTTTACCTTGGGTTTGGGCATGGGCGCGATTTGGCTCTTTGGTGCGCCGGGCGAATACCTCGCGGGCGGGGATACCAAGATCTGGCTGGCCCTGCCGACGTGGTTCGTCTTTGGCATCTACCTCTATTTGCGCGGCATTGGCCGCCGGCACGGCCGCCGTCTCAAGTGGTTGGTGATTGTGGGGTTTGTGCTGGGGCTAATCAACCTGCTATGGGTGCGCCACGATTTCGTCGGTTTTGTCTAGTGCGCTGCCGAAAGAGCAGGAACGGACATGCTTTTCGGTTTTGAAATCCTACTTGGCCGCCCGATAGCATGAGAATCGCCTTCTCAGCCTTTACTGGCCCGATTGTTGAAGACCGCAAAAGTGAGATTTGGGCCGTTGACCTAGACGGGGGCAACTTGGTCAATCTGACCAACGGCTTAGGTGGACGCAGTCCCGCTTGGCAACCTGTCGTCCCTGCTGCTACGAGCGTCGAAGCCCAGTCGTGGGGGCGGATCAAATCGCTGGCTCGTTAATCGCATTTCATCCGTAGGGGCGGTTCGCAAGCCGCCTCTACGCACCCTTCTATACCCCCTTCCGCATCGTCCCAAGCTGTAGCGCAACCGCAACACAACTGTTTCTCCCATGTTACATTGCGTCGCCTAGCAAAGCACTGTCTTACAAAGTGCAAGAGGGTTGTGAACGATTGGCCCAAATTTTGCATAAGCCATATAGGCAATTATCTTTGACCCAATACCAACAAGAGGCTCACCATGTCCAAGCCCCAACCCGCTTCCGAGTTCACTGCCCGCGATGTTTTGCAGCAGATTGACCATCGCCTAAGTCTCATCGAGACGTACGCGAAAACAAGGCCAAAATTGACGATCTCAAGGCCGGATTTACAGACGAGATTGAGGATCTTGAGGCTAAGACTGAGACCAAGATCGTTCTGCCGTATCTTCTGTCGCCTACACAATTAAGGAGTTACAGATACCCGATATGCCCCGCGACCCGATGCTCACCCCGGAAGAAGCTCGCGCCATCGTCCTCAACCACGTACAAGTCCTCGGCCCCGAGCGCGTCTCGCTGCTCGAAGCTACTGGCCGCGTGCTCGCCCAAGACGTGTTGGCGCGCCGCGACAATCCGCCCGGCGACAACTCGGCCATGGACGGCTATGCCGTGCGCCATGCAGACGTAGCCGCAGCAAGGGACGACGCGCCCGTAGCCTTGGAAGTCATCGAAGACATACCGGCCGGCAAGGTGCCGCAAAAAGCGGTTGGCCCCGGCCAAGCCAGTCGCATTATGACCGGCGCGGCCGTGCCCGCCGGAGCCGACACCATCGCCCCGGTAGAGGACACCCGCCCGGCCGAGCAAGGGGTCGCGATCCTCGCCATTGAAGAGTGCGGCGCACACATTCGCCGGCGCGGCGAAGACATGCGCGGCGGCGAGCCGATCATCAAGGCCGGCACCGAGTGCGGGCCCGGCGAGTTAGCCGTGCTCGCGGCCGTGCAGCAGAGTTTCGTCTCGGTATATCGCCGGCCGCGCGTCGCCATTCTCTCCACCGGCGACGAGCTAGTCGAGATCGAGGAGACGCCCGCAGAAGGCCAGATTGTCAACAGCAATACGTGTGCCCTAGCCGCTTTTTGCCGCGCCCATGGAGCCGAGCCGGTGATGCTGCCCACCGTGCCGGACGACGAAGCCGCTATCCGCACCACTATTGAGGCCGCGCTCCGCGCTGACTTTGCCGTCTCCTCGGGCGGCGTCTCAGTCGGCGAATACGACTTCGTCAAGCAGGTCCTCGACGACTTGGGAGCCGAGACCATTTTCTGGCGCGTGGCCATGAAACCAGGCAAGCCGCTGGTCTTTTGTACGGTCGGCGGCGTACCGTACTTCGGCCTGCCCGGCAACCCGGTATCGAGCATGATGTCCTTTCTGCAGTTCGTGCGCCCGGCCATCCGCAAGGCCGCCGGCTATCCGCAAGCGGCGTGGTTTTTGCCCGAGGCACACGCCCGAGTGGAAAGCCCCTGCGACAACGATGGCGACCGCCGCCAGTACCTGCGCGCCACCTTGCGCTACCAAGATGGCCAGTTCTGGGTGCGCCCCGCTCGCCGCCAAGGCTCGCACATAATCAGCTCCATGCTCAACGCCAACAGCTTCGTCGTCCTCGAACCCCGCCAATGCGCCGAGATCGGCGACCCGGTACTGGTGCAGGTTGTTGGAGAATTCGCGCTGAGTGGTGAGATAGCGGCAAAAAATAGCGACCTTTAGCGAATCGCAAGGGATGAACATGGCCTCCAAAGTACTCGACAATCGCACCTTAAAGCGGCTGCAACCGGCGACCGCGCTGTGGAAACAGTACGACCCAGCGGCCGCTCCTCGCGCCTTTAAGGCCGAAAACTTGGCCCAAGCGCAACGCTGGCAAAAGGCGACGCGCTGCGCCCTAGCCAAACATCTGGGCTTGGAAGCTGGCGCCGAGACGGACTTGGCACCGCGCAAAGTAGAAGAAATCGACAAAGGCGATTACACGCGGCAAAAAATAATCCTGCACCCGGGCCCGCACGCGCAGATGCCGGTGTACATCCTGCTGCCCAAAGGCGCGGATGGCCCCCGGCCCACAGTTGTAGCTTTCCACGGCCACGGGTACGGCGTCAAGGACATTGTCGGTTTGTGGGAAGACGGCGGTGAGCGCGACGAACCCGACGGATACCACAAGGATTTTGGCGTGGCTTTGTGTCGCGCTGGTTTTGCGGTGGTCGCCCCAGAGATTTCGGGTTTTGGCGAGCGCCAGACCGATTTCTCCTATCTGGAACGCGGCCAAGGAGCCCCTTCGACCTGTACCCACATGGCCATGCTCGCCTTCCACTTGGGCACCTCGGTGGTCGGCATCCGCGTACGCGATGGACTGCGCTTAGTTGATTACTTGGAAACCCGCCCCGAGTTCGACACCAGCCGCCTCGGTGCCATGGGCATTTCAGGCGGCGGCATGCACACCTTTTTTTCGACCTGTGTAGATGAGCGCATCCGCGCCTGCGCGATCAGCGGCTACTACTCGACCTTCCAGCACAGCATCCTCGCCATGTCGCACTGTCCCTGTAACTACGTGCCGGGCTTGGCCGAGTTCGGCGAAATGTACGATCTGGTTGGCCTCATCGCCCCGCGTCCGTTGCTGGTGGAAGCCGGCACCCACGATCCCATCTTCCCCATTACTGCCGTGCGCTCTAGCCTGACCAAAGCGCGCCGGGTGTACGGGGTTTTCTCAGCCTGCCAACAGGTGGAAGCCGACATCTTTTCGGGCCGCCACCAAATCAGCGGTGCCCGCGCCTACGACTTTCTCGGCGAGGCCCTCGCCTGAAAATTCTCAGTCCGAAGGAACTATCGTGAACCGCCCCCCCGCAGAATTCAAGCGCGTGCCCTTGGCCCTGCTGCGCTCCTTTACCGCCGACTGCCTCAAAGCGGCTGGGCTGGGCGCTGACCACGCCGACCAGCTAGCCGAGCTGTTGTCCAACTCCGACTTGCGCGGCGTGCGCTCGCACGGCACCCGCGCTATGGTGGGCTATTGCGGCAGCCTGCGCGACGGCACTGTCAACCCCAACCCCGATTTGCGCGTGCTCCAAGACACCGAGACCACGGTCCTCATCGACGGCGATGGCGGCTTGGGCTATGCGCCGATGATGCTGGCCACCGAAAAGGCCATTGAGAAGGCCAAGCAGTACAAGGTCGCTCTCGGCGCGGCCTGTCATCACGGGCATTACGGATCGGCCGGGCACTACGTGCGCCGCGCCATGCAGGAGGGGTGCTGCGCCTTTTCAGTGCAGGGGTCTCATCCCAATTACTTCGGCGAGGGCGGCGGCAACAAGGGCCAGCAGGCCGCCTACTGGGGCAACCCGCCCATCTGCTTTGGCTTCCCCTCAGCAGCAGAGCCGCCGCTGGTTCTCGACGCAGCGACCTGCATTTTGGCCGACTACCATCGCGGCCCGGAATACGACGCCTTACAGGAGCTAATCCCGCCGGCTTTCTTCAAGTCGATGGGCTACACCGGCTCGGCCTTGACGCTGGGCGGGGCTTTCGTCGGCCAAAATAGCGCCCGGGCCCGGGCCGTTGCTCGGCGGTGGCCCCGCTCGGGCAGTGGCGGCCTGATCATCGTCATGGACATCGGCGCTTTTGCCCCGGCCGATGCCTTCCGCACCGGCGTTGACAATCTCGTGCGCGGCGTCCGCGAGACCATGGAACCCGTGCGCGGCTTTGACGAGGCGACCCTGCCGGGGACCATTGAGCACCGCAAGAGCGAGGCATATG
>RKRN01000145.1 GCA_007571365.1 Candidatus Latescibacterota bacterium | reverse complement strand
TGGCTATCCCCAAATTCCTCCGCCCCGTTCCCGAGCTCAGCGGCGAAGAGCACCAACGCGGGTTGGGCAACATGACCCGGCAGGCAATCTCGGCATCAGGTGCCGACGGGTTGGCATCTGGGGGGTTTCTCGCCTCGTTTGCCCTGATGCTCGGAGCGTCCAATTTCCACATCGGCATCATGACGGCTATCCCGTTCATCATGCAGCCCCTGCAACTGTTCGCAGTGCTCGCCATTGAGCGGCTGCGGCTGCGGAAGGCCGTCGCGGTCACCGCTTATTTTTTTGCCTACGCGACCTGGGTCCCGATCGCGCTGCTCCCTTTTCTCGTTGACGTGCCCAATCCGACCGCCGTGACCTTCATGCTCGTGTTCATCGCCATGCGAGGCGCAAGCAACGCCTTCGTGAACGCGAGTTGGAACGGCTGGCTGCGCGACCTCGTGCCACAGGATCTGCTGGGCAAATTCTTCGCCCAGCGCCTGCGGGTGGCGACGATTTCCTCGGCGTTGGCAGGGCTTATTGCGGCTCTCTACATCGACTGGTGGAAGACGTCTGGCCCAAGCGATGAGATCTTCGCCTATTCATACGCGATGCTGTTCGGCAGCGTCGTGCTGGGGTTCGGAGCCGTCGGCTTCATGGCGCGCATGCCGGAGCCGCAGATGATCGTCCCCGTCGGCCAACGCCCCTCGGTGTTCAGCAGCCTCGGGGCGCCATTCCGCGACCGAAACTTCCGGCAGCTAATCAATTTCCTATTCCTATGGAACTTTGTCGCCCAGTTGGCGGTCCCCTTCTTCACCGTTTACATGCTGACCAAGCTCGGCATGAATCTGACCTGGGTCGTGGGGTTAGGCGTGTTGAGTCAGCTCGCCAACGTCCTCTTCCTGCGGGTCTGGGGGCCGTTTGTCGATCAGTTCGGCAGCAAGGCGGTGCTGTCGCTTTCTTCGTCCCTCTACTTCCTCGTCATCCTCGGCTGGACCTTCACCACGCTGCCCGCAAAACACGCCTTCACGGTGCCCTTGCTCGTGGCCCTACACATGCTGATGGGGATCGCAAGTGCCGGTATCAACATCGCGACGACGACAATCCGCATGAAGATGGCACCGCAGGCCCAAGCCATGACCTACCTGACGGCCGCATCCCTAGCGGCCAACCTCGGCGCGGGCGTCAGCCCGCTGCTCGGCGGTGCTTTCGCCGACTTTTTTAGCGTCCGGCACCTCGAAATCGCAGTGCAGTGGGTCGATCCAGTACGCACTATTGGTTTTCCCGCAGTCTTCCTGACCGGCTTCGATTTCCTATTTGTCATCGCTTTCGTCCTCGGCCTGGTCGCGCTCGGCGTCCTCACGGGCATCCGCGAGGAGGGAGAAGCGGAGCGTACCGTCGTGATGAACGAACTCATGTCGCAGACGCGCGAGAACCTGCGGGTGCTGACCTCCGTCCCGGGCTTGAGCTTTGTAGTAAACTTTCCGGTCGAGTCGCTGCGTAGGCTCCCCCCCATACCCGGACTCGATGTGGCCGTGGGAGTCACTTCCTATCAGCTATCCTCCACTATCAAGTCCGCGGTAGCAGGACTCAACTACGGGCAGTTGCGGGCCGGCCAATTGACTGCGCACGTCAGACAGGCGGTCGAAAGAGCGGCTGACGCGGTAGAGCATATCGGTAAACAAGGAGCCGAGGTGGCAACGGGCGCGACCGAAGGGGCCATGTGGGCGGCCGCGGACGTTGCGCTGGAAGTGGGACGCGTCGCAGAGGAGGCGATGCAGGGCACTATGCAGGCACTCGCCCAAACCGCGACCGATCCGCTCGACGCGCTGCGCGGTGCCACACACGGCGTCATTCAAGGGGCCAGCGAGGCCGGACTGCACGTGGGCAACGCCGTCCGGCACGCGGTGAAGGCCGCACGTGAAGCGGCTGGCGATCTCGGCGTTTCAGAGCAGCAGGCGGGAAAAGCGGCGGCACAAGCAGCCGTCGAATCGGCGGCCCTACTCGGCAAGGCACTAGAGACCGAGGTCGTTGACGCAGTCCTGCAAGAATTGATGGAAGATACCGACTCGCGCTCGGCAGCAAAGACAGCCTCCGACCCGACCACTAGCACCTAAAGCGTTCAAGCAACAGCGCAACTCACTCGCCCGTAAAAGTACTTAGACGATCTCAAATCACTCAATCAAGACTGGCTCGCTCGCATGGACGAATAGCACGTCGTTGGCTCCGCCATAGCCTTGGAGTGCCTGCTCGGCCGGGCCTGCTTCGATTTGGTCGTTGGTCAGGCCGGCGATGACCAAATCGGCCTGAGCCGAGCGGAGCGACACCTCAAACTCGAGGGATTCCCGCGTCGGGCAAGAAACCGACGTCACATTCTGCCGAGAAATCGGCAGGCGTCCTTCAGTCATCAGTTTGGACAGCCGGTCCGTCTCAAGTTCGGCGTCGCCAGAGTCAAAGCACGCAAAAAGCCGAATCGCGGCCCGCCGCCACTCTCGATGGCCTACGATGATGTACGCCAAGAGCAGCATCAGCGGCGCATTGGCGAGAGTATCCTCAGTAACCCACAGGTCAATCGAGGATCGGAACCCAAAGCGGTAGTTCGTCGAGCGCAGGATCAAGACATTGAACATCGACTGCGCCGCGAGACAGGCCCCCTGCGCCGTCTCTTTGATCTCTTCGGGATGCTCTTTGTCGAATTCGAGCAGGACGCAGTTGTTGGGCAAGCCCGAAATACCCGGCATCTGGAGCGTATGGGCCATCGCCATCTGGAACGAAGGGCAAATCAGGGATGCCTGCCCCACTGACCTCGGTCCGTTCGATCAATCGGCCCACGTGCATGCGGGCCTCAATCTCGTCGGTGTGTGAGTATTCGCCTTGAAAGAACTGAATGAAGTGCCCGAATCCATGCCGGTGGCAGATCCAGCGCAGCAGGTCAAAGTGCCCCAATCGGCGTTCCCCAAACCGAGTCACCGCCACAATAGAGGGCCGCCAACCTCCTTCCGATTTCACCGACCGGCTCTTTTGCAGCGCGATCTGCAACCGGCGCGTCAATTGAAACATGGTCCCTTGGAAAATCGCCCCTAAATTGCGCTCTCCTTGGCGCGAACGACGCAGGCCTAAGTACGTCGTCGCCATGAAAAAAATCGCCAACAGCGCATATAGTAGGTTCATCTGGATCATCATCAGGCCGCACATCACCGCGCCCAGCAGCGACCAGTACCAGCGCGAATGAAAAGTCGGACGATAGGACGGATTGCCGGCGAAGTATTCGAGAAACGACACCGAGCAAAGGGCTCCGTAGGTGACCATGAAAAACATGCTGAGGATATGGGCGATGAAATCCACGTCGCCCAACACCACGAATGCGATCGCAATGGCACTCGACACACAGGTGGCGTACACCGGCTCTTGCGCCTTGCCCCAGCCTTTCTCCAGCAGGCGATTCAGTTTGGGCACGGGCAGCACGTTGTCGCGCGCCAGCGCTTGCAGGGTCCGCGGAGCGACGAGGATCGAGCCGAGGGCCGACGACAGGGCGGCCGCACCTAGGCCTATGTAAATCGCCGGCCCCCACAGGGCGATCTGGGCCATGATAAACTGATCTTCGGCGAGTGCTTCCGGCGTCGCACTCTGAGCGAGCTTAATGGCGACCAAGGCGTACACGAGCATCCCCGCCAGCGTCGCGCCAATCGTGCCGAGGGGGATGCTCTTCTGGGGATTCTTCAGATCGCCGGAAAGGCCCAAGCCGGCGATCATGCCCGTGAAGGCCGGAAAGCACGTGGCAAAGACGAGGCCAAAGCCATCGCCGCCTTCAATCTTCGCGGTTAGCTGAAACCCGTCGGGGCGGATTTCAGCGGGCGCTTGTCCCAACAGGAACGCGGCAATCGCCGCTCCCAAAGCCGCGCTGACGATCCACAGGGCCCGCACCCCGAGGTCGGCCCCTTTAGTGAGCATCAACGCGGCCAGCAGGATCGTACCCGGCAAGCTCACCCAACGCGGGTCGGCTTCTATTGAGTACTGCACAGCGATCCATTCGTACCCAGGCGCAAACGCTTCGGCAAAGGCGACCAAGTAGAAGGCGACCGAAATCGCTTGCGAAAGATAGAGCGCAAGCCCAATCGCGCCGCCGATGCTAGTGCCAAAGGAACGGCTGATAATGTAATACGCGCCGCCGCCGGCCACGCGGCGATTGGTCGCAATCTCGGACACGGCCAAGACCGTGGGAATGGTCACCAGATGCCCAATGACGATGATCATGAGGCTCCCCCAGAGACCGACATGCGCCACCGCATAGCCGAACCGCAGGAAGAGGATCGCGCCGAGAATCGTGCTGATCGACGCGAGAAACACCGGCGCAGTGCCAAAACCGTGCCCCACTTGGGATGGTTTAACTCGTTGTGCGGCCATCGAGGTTCCTTTTGCTAGGGTGAATAGCCCTACTCGGCCTTAGACGATTTGCGGCTCTGTTTCCGCCAGCTCTCCGGTCGCTCCCGATTCGTATTCCTCTAGGGGATCAAAATCGTCGAGCGTCCGGGCTACAATCTGCGTTCCGGTGGTCAACCCGATGTTGAAGAGTGCTTCGCCCTCGTGCGCCAATGGCAGATTGGTGCGGCCGATGACCACGCCATCCACCGGCGTTTGTATCTCGGTTTCCGTCTCGCCCAGCGGATCGGCCACGACAGCCAAGGCTTGGCCCGTCTTCACCCGCGCTCCTAAAGGCTTGATGGTCCGCACGACCCCACTACAGGGCGCACGCACCCACTGACTTGAGCGCAAAATCAAGGGGTCGTGAGCCGGCTTGGCACTCCTTAGCGGCGGCAACATGCCCAGTTCTCGCATCACTCGCATCACCCCCTTGACGCCAGCGCGGATGGCGGCTTCATCAAAGCGCAGTGCTTCCCCCGCCTCATAGACGATGACCGGTACGCCGAACTCACGGGCGGCCGCACGCAGACTACCGGCGGGAAATCCCGCGTTGATGACGAGTGGGACGCCAAAGGCGCACGCCATGCGCTCGGCGTCGGCGTCGGCGAGGTTTACGCGGATCTGCGGATAGTTGTCCCGATGCACAGCAGCCGTATGAAGGTCAATGCCATGCGTAGAACCGGCGACGATCTCGTTGAGGAACAGCTTGGCGAGGCGGGCGGTGAGAGAGCCTTTGGTCTGCCCTGGGAACGAGCGATTGAGATCCCGGCGGTCCGGCAGATACCGGCTGAGATTGAGAAACCCCGGGACATTGACCATCGGCACGGCGACTAGCACTCCACAGAGCCGCTTCAGTGCGCTCAATTTGACGAGACGGCGGACGATCTCCACGCCGTTAATTTCGTCGCCGTGTAAGGCTGCTGAGACAAATAACTGCGGGCCAGCACGACGACCATTGATGACGTGAACCGGCATGGTCAGCGGCAGGCGCGTGGATAGATCGACAAGGGGTAGGTCAATTTGGCTACGCGCACCAGGGCCAACCTCTGCCCCGCCGATGCGGACGACCTGCGATGCACCTGACTTGCGCCCCCCCATCAATCACCCCTTCCCCCGAGTCTTAGTCTGCTTAGGTTTGGCATGGGTCTCTAAGAAATCAATGATTCGGCTGGCGATGTCCAGACCCGTCGCCTTCTCTATGCCCTCCAGGCCCGGCGATGAATTGACCTCCATAAGCACCGGACCGTGGTTCGACCGCAAAAGATCGACGCCAGCGACATTGAGGCCCATCACCTTAGCCGCCCGCACGGCCGTTGAGCGCTCCTCGGGGGTAATGCGGATCTGCTCAGACTTGCCGCCGCGATGCAGATTGGAACGGAACTCGCCCGGCTCGCCTTGGCGCTTGATGGCCCCGACGACCCGGTTGCCGATGACAAAGGCGCGAATGTCGGCCCCGCTTGCTTCCTTGATAAACTCTTGGACCAAGATATTGACCTTGGCACCGCGGAAGGCCTCAAACACACTTTTGGCCGACGACATGGTGTTGCTGAGGATGACGCCGATGCCCTGCGTACCTTCGAGCAGTTTGATGACGACCGGAGGGCCATTCACCATCTTGATCAAATCTTCGGCCTGACTTGCTGCATTGGCAAATCCGGTGACCGGCAAGCCGATGCCCTCGCGGGACAAAAGCTGCAACGAGCGCAATTTGTCGCGGGAGCGCCCGATGGCCACCGACTCGTTTAGTGGCCAAACCCCCATCATCTCAAACTGGCGCAGCACCGAGAGGCCGTAAAAGGTTATCGACGCACCAATGCGCGGGATCACAGCGTCATAGCCTCTAAGGGATTCGCCCTTGTACATTATCTGCGGGCGGTGCGCTGTGATGTTCATGTAGCACTGCGTGGTGTTGACGATGTCGATAGTGTGGCCCTTGGCCGCTGCGGCCTCCACGAGACGCTTATGGCTGTAGAGATTCGGGTTGCGGGCCAGCATGACGATCTTCATAAAGCGCGTCCTTTCGGTTTGGCACGAGCTGGGTTTTGGTGGATTTCTTCACTTTGCCGCCGGGCTTGCCAGCGCGATATGAACTATTTGGATCGACAATCAGGTGACCGCGCATGGCTTCGCGGCCAATGAGCAGGCGAAATCCCATCTGCTCGCGGTTGGTGAGCGTGAGTTCAATCGGCCAAGATTCAGCGCCGATTCGGAGGTGCGTCGAGATGACGTAGCGCCGCTCGCTCGTGCCGCCGGAATTGGTCACCCAACGCCGGTCGCAAAGCGGCGCAGAGCAGCGCGCGACTGAGCCGTCAGCGCGGTGCAAGGGATGTACGCAAAATCTAACCCAAGGACGCCCATCCACTTCATAGGCATCAAGGTCCCACGCATGCAACGCCGAGGTCTTGGCACCCGTATCGAGCTTCGCCTTGATCGCACCGATGCCAAGCCCCGGCAGAGACGCCCATTCGCGCCAGCCGCAAATGCGCCGCTCGTCCGCCAGAATTGTTGCCCGGTGTTGAGAACCTCTTTGGGTCATATCTTGCGAAAGTGCCTTCCACTACTGCTCAGCACCGCCAGCAGCGCATTGATTTCGGCTTCAAGTTTCAAGTAAGAAAAAGGCAATGCCGGGGCGCAAGCTCACGCGCTCGTCCAGTAGGCCGATCATCCAAGCCGTTGTCCTTACGGCTCGGCCCGTACAATCCTTACATCGCGTTGCGGGAACGGGATTTCGATATCATTCTCTTTGAGTAGATCCCAGATCATAAGAAGCAGATCTGCGCCGACCCGGTTTTCCCCATCATCAATCCCGAGTATCCAAAACTCGACCAGAATGTTGACACCCGAATCACCGAAGCTGCTGATCTCCGCGTCCGGCCGTTCCTCAATAGGTAACTCAGGTCCAGACAGCACCTTCGGATGACTGGCAATAACCTCCCGCACGAGTTGTAGCATGGTACGAAGATCGGTCTTGTAGGCCACTGAGAATTCAAGTGAGTAGCGCTGTTTCTTGTTGTTGTGCGTCCAGTTGACAAACGGCAGTGTAATGAACTGTTCGTTTGGAACGATGATGTCTTTGCCATCAAAAGTCTCCAACGTTGCCGACCGCATATTCAGCTCGCGGAGTGTCCCAGAACGTCCATCGTCGAACTCAATGTAGTCACCAGGTATAATCGAGCGGTCAAAGAGGATAATCAATCCAGAAACGAAATTGGCGGCGATCTTTTGCAGGCCAAACCCAAGGCCGACGCCGAGTGCGCCGCCAAAAACCGCGAGAGCAGTGAGATTGATGCCCATTGCCCCCAGCAGCAACAGGAAGATGCTGACATATAGGCCGATCTGGAACAGCTTGATGACCATCTCACGCGTGCCGATATCCAGCGCGTGGCGGTTGCGGATAGCCTCTTTGCCAAACGTGTTTAAGATGCTGCCAAGCCAAAACAGCACACCACCTGCAACAAAGGTACGCCCGAGCGAAAGCAGCGAAATGCGGATGGTGCCAACATCGAGGGCAACCGCATCGAGCCACGTACTGACTGCATCGAGCCAGCCGAAGACGCGCAGCGTCGCCAAGGGGATCACGATCCATGTGAATAGACCGGAGACAAGGGAATTGCCCACAAAACCTGCGGTGATGCGAAAGAAGAACACGACGACCGCAACGCTTTGGGCAATTCGGATTAGCCAACTCTGGCCCACCAAAGCGACGCAAACCTCAACAGCAACGCCCAACAGCAACACACTCAGCGCGGGAGCAACCAGATTGCGCGTCCGGTAGAGCATTGTACGCAGGTAGAGCAGCGGTCCGGCGTTCGGTTCAGCCGCGAATACGCGGACCCGACTGCGGATTACTAAGCCGATCAGAAACGCAACGAGGACTGCGGCAACTGTCGCGGCGACCTGTACATCAAGCCCCGGAATCAATGTCGAAGTGCTAACTGTCTGCCAGAATTGTTGAGCGGTGGTAAAAAACTCTTCGATGGTCATGTCTTGCGAAAAATCCTTCCGCCGATAAGTGGTACGATGCTATCTCAAGGACTCTATTGGCCTACCATCCGAACATAGATCGGCGGGACCACCCATTCCCCCGCATAAGGATGGCCCCGCCTCGGTGGAGCCACCCTCTTCGTCTCGATTCGGTAGCCCCGCTTTGTCTATCATCTCCTTTTTTAGCGCAGGCGGTACTCGATAGCCATATTCAGGCTCTGCGTGGGATCCTGGCCGCGCTCTTTGGCGATAGAACCGGTGACATTGAGATTGACCTGATTTTCGATAAAGAAGATGAATCCCGATCGCACCTGATTAACCACTGTTGCCTCGACGCTCGGCTCGCTGCGCACAGCCGTTAGGATGTTGCTGAGCGTAAAGTCAATGCGGTTGGTCACCTCATACAGATAGTTCAGCGAACTCGACAGCGTAAAGACATTAGTGCCAAAATCGCCAGTGAATGGCGAGGAGTACAGGGCACTGAAGTCGAACTGGGACTTCCAACCCACAGGCCGAGCGTATCGCATTCTTAGAGACAATCCCGGATCTTGGCGGGGAGTGTCCGAGTCCTTCGTCAACGCCTCAAAGCGGATGCCTGAGCGCACATCCCAGCCGATAAAGCGCTCGTTCACATGTTCTTGGAAAAGCACTTCATCGACGCGCAGCGAACCAACGGCACCGAATCCTCCATGGCCAAACAGGCCAGACTCGGCGATAACTTGCTCCATCGCTTCAAACCACTTGACCTTGTAACGGTCGCCAAATTCGGTCTCAAACTCGTCTTGACGCTCAATTATCTGCGCGAGCGCGACCAGCGTCTTTTTCGGCAGCGGCCCCTCGATCAATCCCTCACTCAGCAGGAACTGTTCAATACGCACCGCTTGGGCAAGCGGCGTGACGCGGATGAAGCGTCCGTAGCCCACGCCCGGCGTCACGTCGGTAGTCGGGCGATCGAAGTCACTGTTGCCCGTGACGCGAAGTTCGCCGGAGTAAAAAAGATCACCTTCCGGCTTGAAGTACTTCCTGATCCCTGTACCGGCCACGAAATTGTAGGAGCCTTCCTGCCCCCCATTAGCCGTCCGACGTGTCAACCCGACGCCGTTGAAGTTCATATCCCAAGCGTAGGGCAGGGAGTTGTAATAACGATGGTACAACAGCGAAGCCGAGCCATCGCTAGTTCCGGTGTCGCTGCCGCTACCGGCATAGGAGTACGTACCGCCGAGGCGTAGCTGCTGGGCCGTGCTCACTGGAACATCGTAGTCCTCGGGAGAAACCGCTCGCAGTTGGGACGGTGCAACCCAGAAGATGATGAGTAGAGCTAAAACTGTGTGCATGTTTATCCTCCGCATAAATGGTGGTGGTGTGTGTTACCCTTTCTCTGAAGACGAAGGGCTATCCTCGTTTATCTCTTTTAAATGCTGCGTCCATTGCTCCATGTGTTTTTTGGCTAAGTCGCGCCCCCCCATGCCGAACGCGATCGCCGCGGCGACGGCTGCCGAACCGAGGATGAGACCAAAGGCGAGGGTAATAATCTCGTTGGCGATGCCCATCTCCCTGAGCCCCATAAAGAGAGCCAATGCCACGATGGCAACCCGGACGATAGAGCCGAGTATGCTGCCATAGGCTCCCCCTTTTCTGGAAGCGATGCGACCGAACACAGAGGCGAGATAAAGCCCAAAACCAAAGATCACCGCGCCTAAGACGATCTTGCCGAACAGCAGCGTCAGCTTTACGAGCATGCCTGCCAAGTCTTGAAATCCAAGTTGCGCAGTTGCCTCAATAGCCGAGAAGAGCAGGACGGCCACCATGGCAACATATCCCGCCAGTTGCGAAGGCGGGTACTCCAGCGCAAAGGTCGCCGCCACGGTTGAAGGCGAGTCCTCCTTGGCAGAGGTCGCCTCCGCGATGGAAGGTGAGCGTTCCTCAGCAACGGCCACCTCCGCTATTCCGAGGCGCTGTAGCAGCGCGTTGAAACCTATTTGCCTGAGCACATCGTCAACCACGCGGGCTACTAATCGAGCCACCAAATAGCCGATGAGGAGGATGCCGGCGGCGACGAGGATAGCCGGTACTGCCGCCAATGCCCCCTCCAGCATGGAACTGGCGGGATTGGAAATGGCCTCGAAGTTCAGCGATTCGAGAGCGGCAATCACGGCGAGGATCAAGATGACCGCATAAGACAGCGTACCGGCAAGCCCCGAAAGGCTTTCGATACCCAGTCCAGTCGCCAGTCCCACGCGGCGGCCGAAATTGTTTATCCCGGTGGCATCGAGGAGGTTGGCGACGACCTGCTGGACGATGCGCGCCCCGAGCCAGCCGATTAGCATGATGAGGGCCGCAGCAAACAGGTTGGGTAAGAAACCAATGACTTTGGCCATCATCTGCTGTACTGGCTGTAGCAATCCCTGCAACCCCAGGGCGTCTAGAATAGCCGGGAGCAGCACGAGAAATGTGAGCCAATACACTACGTTGCCAATAGTCTGTGGCAGTACGCTCTCGGTCGCAGCCTCAAGCCCAGCCGGTTCAGCCAAACGCCGCTCGATATTCGCGCGCGAAAGTACGCCCGCTACGACCCGCCGCAGCAGACTACCCGCGATCCAAGCGACCAAAAGCAGCACAGCAGCACTCAACAGCTTAGGCAAGTAAGTGAAAATCTGGTTCAGCATCTTGTTGAGCGGTTCGGTCATAGCCGTCATGCCGAGCATTTGAAAGAAAGCAACGAGCACGAAGATCATCACCAGATAGAACACGGCCCGGCTAATCCAGCGTTCGGCGTGGATGTCCATGGAGGCTTCGCGGCCCATGACCAGTCCGAGCACTTTGTTATCCAGTTGCGTTCTGAGCAGAACTCGACGGACGCCCCAAGACACCAAGTGAGCCACGATCCATCCAAGCACAAGTATGACAAAAGGCAAGATGATGTGGACAAAAGGGGCGATGTATTGCTCCCACCCTTCCCATTTTCCAAGCACGTTTGCTAGATCCATAGCAACAGCAACTCCTTTTTCTGAGTATGAGTGGATTCTTTTCGGCTGTATAAAAGCAAATCCTGTGCCACTCTTTAGAGCCTCCTCTCGGACTTCATCGACTATCCTTATTTTTCATAGACATAAGACGATTAGCCCCAGGTTTTGAGCTTGACAATCGAAATTGCCGCCACGACATTTTGTCGTGCCTACCAGCTCACTTTGACGTAGTACCCAACATACCACGGATGCAAGCATCTTCCAGCCCGACTTCTACGCCTTTGCTCGGCAAAGTATTCGTTGCCGATAGCAACCCAAAAAACCTAGCAATGGCGACCAAAATCCTACGGCAGAACGGTTGTGAGGAAGTTGTCGAAGCCACTGATAACACCGTCGCCGAGCGGCTGCTCAAAACGCAGTCTATGGATGTAGCGGTCATAGATATCAAGATGCCGGGCGGTATGCAGTTGCTACGCACAGCCATTAGACTGACTCCACTGCTGCCAGTCGTCATCTTCACCTCTTATGCGACAGTAAAACAAGCGGTCCAAGCCATGCGGCTAGGTGCCGTCGATTACGTGGTCAAACCGGTTGACGCCAATGACCTGCTGACTGCCGTCCATCGCGCACTTGAACGCAAGCGGGTATTTGATCCTGTCTCAGCTAGCCAGATAGAGACGAAGACCGGATTCGGCGAATTATTGGGGACCTCTAGGGCAATGCAGGCAGTGTTTGATCAAATCCGCCGTGCGGCACCGTTCAAATCAACAGTGCTGATCACAGGCGAAAGCGGTACCGGGAAAGAGTTAGTGGCAAGTGCTATTCACTCGCTCAGTGATCTGAGCAAGGGGCCGTTCGTTGCCATCAACTGCTCGGCTCTGCCGATAGACTTAGCTGAAAGCGAGTTGTTCGGATACGAGAAAGGTTCCTTTACCGGCGCCACTCATCCCCGGCGGGGGCTTTTTGAAGCAGCCCATGAGGGAACCCTTTTCCTCGATGAAATTGGGGACTTAGAAATGCAGGTGCAGACGAAACTATTGCGCGTACTAGAGGAACAGAAAGTCCGACGCTTAGGGGCAACCCAATCAATAAATGTCAACGTGCGCGTCGTCGCAGCCTCAAATGTGAATCTGACGACTGCGGTCAAAATGGGACAATTCCGCGAAGACCTATACTACCGCCTCAACGTCATTCATATTCCCGTCCCACCCCTCCGAGATCGCAAGTCGGATATTCCGCTACTGGTGCGGGTTTTTGCTGAGCGTTTCGCAGAGCAGAATGGGATCGCTCCGGTCGAAATAGCAGATCGGTGTCTAGACCGCATAGCCGAGTACGACTGGCCGGGGAATGTCAGAGAGCTAAAGAACGCGGTCGAGCGTCTGATGATCTATACCGCAGACCGCAACCTAGCAATCGGCGAGCAAGACATCGAGTCCATTTTGCCCATTGTTCGGCCAGACGATTCGGAATCTCAGCGGCCAGATTTCGTGCCGCGAAGGCTGGACGACGTGGAAAGAGAGATGATTTTGAATACGCTTGCACACACCAGCGGCAACCGCACTCAAGGGGCCGCAATGCTGGGCATCAGTTTGCGAACGCTCCAGCGAAAACTCATACAATACGGCGTCCCCCCTCAGAAAACCTAAGCCACCATCCTCGTCTGCTTATACGTCGTCTTGTCGTTAGCCACGACATGATGTCGTAATGGGCCTTGGCTAAGCGGCTTCAACGTCGTCAGCAGCGCGTCGATTTCGGCTTCAAGTACGAAAAAGGCAATACTGGCGCGTGGCTAATTTCATGTTGTGAGCTTGAAAACTAGTATATATATATTCAGATGATGTTAATCAATGTACGAATGGGACGAAAGCAAGCGACAAACCAATTGGGCCAAGCACGGCGTGGATTTTGCCGCCATGGACGCTTTTGCATGGGACACCGCCCTGATCGACTTGGACGAGGAGCGTGGCGAACCGCGCTGGATCGCCATAGGTTTTATCGGCCCGGTTCTCTATTTTGTCGCCTTCACAGAGCGCGGCGACAACATCCGCATCATTAGCCTGCACAAAGCCACCAGAAGAGAGGCTCGCAACTATGTCGAAAGTCAAGCATGACGTCGTCTTCCCGACCCCAAAGGAAGACGCGGCCATCCGCGCTGGTATCGCCGCCGATCCCGATGCTAGAGAACGCACCGCCGAAGAGATGGCTCGTATGCGCTCGGCCAGCGAGGTCGTCCCTCATATCGTTGAGCACTACCGGCGCACCCGCGGCAAATAGAAAGCCCCCACCAAAAAGCACATATCCATTCGTCTCGACGCCGACCTCGTGGCTCATTTCCGCAGCAGTGGTCCAAACTGGCAGACGCGGTTGAACGACGCCCTGCGGCGGGCGGTCTTTGGCGATTCAGAGTGAGCGGCTGGATTGCCGGATTTTCACGCCTTGGCCAAGCGGCCCAACGCCGCGAGCAGCGCGTCGATTTCGGCTTCGAGCAAGAAAAAGGCCATGCTGGCGCGCAAGCCCTCGCGCCCATGCGGCAGCGGCTTGATCACCATGTTCCACTCTGCTCTGAGCACTTCGCTCAACTCCTCCCCCTTCCAGCCCGCCAGCCCAAAGCTGACCAACGCCGCAGACCGCTCAGGCGCACGCGGCGTATAGAGCACGGCACCCGGGATCTGCGCCAGCCCCGCCTTCAGCCGCCCGGCCAACGCCACCGTCCGCGCCCATATCGCCTCCAGCCCGATAGCCGACAGATACTCCACGGCAAAAGCCCAAGCCAGCACCAGCGGCCAGCACCAAGGGCCGTACTGAAAGCGCTCGGCGGTCTCGCGTAGCGCGAAAGTATCCGCCACCGGGTCCAACCACTGTTCCGCCCGCCCGCCGGCATAGCGCACCTGCACCGCGTCGAGGGCCTCCGGCCGCACGTAGAGCAACCCGGCCGCATACGGCGCGTACATCCACTTATAGGAGAGTAACCCGGCAAAATCGCACTCCAGTGCCGACAAGTCCAAAGGGTACAGCCCGGCCGAATGGGCCAGATCCACAAAGCTACGCACCCCCCGCGCCCGTGCGGCCGCGCAAATCCGCTCTACGGGCAGGCGGTATCCCAAGTCGGTCGTCACATGGCTCAGGGCCACCAGCTTGGTCCGCGCCCCCAGCCGCTCTTCTACGGCCTGCACCTGCCCATCGTCGTCGTCAATCAGCGGCACCTTCACCACCTCAACCCCGTACAAATCCCGCAAGTGCAGCACCGGCAAAAGCAGGGCCGCTTCTTCGTCCGCACTGATCACAATCTGATCCCCAGCCGCCCACTCCATCCCCCGCACCACCGTCTGAAATCCCTCGCTGACCCCGCGCATCAGGGCCAATTCTCCAGCCGCCACCCCAAAAAACCGCGCCAGCCGCGCCAGCGCCGCCTTGCGCCGGGGATATTCCTCCTCTGGATAGACGATGTGCAACGGCCCCCGCCGCACCATCTCTTCGGTCCACCGCGTGTACTCAGCAGCCACTGGCACCGGCGTAATACTCACGCCCCCATTCTGAAACCAAGTGTACTGCTCCAGCGCGGGGAAATCGCGGCGAATCGCTTGGACATCCATAGCATCTAATCCGGGACTACGCCGCAATAGTCGGCCGCCGCCAGCGCGTACACTTGCGCCGCTCTCTCCAGCCGATCCACCTCTACCCACTCCACATCTGCATGCGCTGTCTCGTTTGAAGGGCCGTAGTAAAAGGTCGGCACCCCGGTCCCATGTACGTATAAATTGGCGTCCCCCACAATCCGCATCCCCACCAGCTCGGCCTCTTGGCCGGTCACCTGCTCGTGCGCCCGCCCCACCGCCTCGAGCCGGC
>RKRN01000054.1 GCA_007571365.1 Candidatus Latescibacterota bacterium | reverse complement strand
CGTGTTTCTCGCCGCACCGGCCACCGGGCAGTGCATCTACGTCGATGGCGACGAGTGGCCCTTGCCGCCGGTGGCTGGCGGCAAGTAGAGTTATGGCCGGCGAATCGCCTTCTACTCCTACCACGCTGATCACAGGAGAGGTTTGGCGAATAGGCGGCTGCCTTATTAGTTTGCGCTATTGATGGCCCATTTCCACCCCAATGAGGAGTTAGCTCAGATGTCTGAAATCTATGCACCCAATGCCGGTTTACGCGCCCGCGCCCACATCCAAAGCATGGACGAGTACCGGGCAGAGTACGCGCGCTCTGTCGCCAACCCGGAGGCGTATTGGGCCGCCCAAGCCGCCGAGTTCCACTGGTTCAAAAAGTGGGATACCGTGCGGTCGTACAACTACGACCTGGACGCCGGGCCGATTGCGATTGAGTGGTTTGCCGGCGGTCAAACCAACATCGCGTACAATTGCCTCGACCGGCACCTCGCGGCCAAAGGCGATCAGGTCGCCATCATCTGGGAGGGCAACGAGCCGGGCGAAGATGCTACGCTGACCTATAAAGAGCTGCACGAACAAGTCGGCAAATTCGCCAACGTGCTCAAGGCGCGCGGCGTCGCCAAAGGCGACCGCGTCTCCATCTACCTGCCGATGGTCCCCGAGCTGGCCATTGCCATGCTGGCCTGTGCCCGCATTGGCGCAGTGCATTCGATCGTATTCGGCGGCTTTTCGGCGGACGCGCTGGCCGACCGCATCGTCGATTCCACCTGCACCACCGTCATCACCTGCAACGGCACTCACCGCGGCGACAAGCCCATCCTGATGAAGCCCGTCGCCGATCAAGCGATGGCCGACGCAGATGCGCGCATGGACGCCGAGGTGTCCACCTGCATCGTGGTCGATCGCGCCGACTTTGCCGTGGAGATGCAGGCCGGCCGCGACTTTTGGTGGCACGAGCTGATGGCCGCGGCGGACGCCGACTGCGCTTGCGAGGTCATGGACGCCGAAGACCCGCTCTTCATTCTCTATACCTCCGGCTCCACCGGCCAGCCCAAAGGCGTACAACACACGGTCGGCGGGTACATGGTCTATACGGGCACGACGCACAAGTACGTGTTCGACTACCAAGACGGCGACATCTACTTTTGCGCGGCCGACATCGGCTGGATCACCGGCCACTCGTACATCATCTACGGCCCACTGGCCAACGGCGCGACCACTGTGATGTTTGAAGCCATCCCCACCTATCCCAACCCGGATCGCTACTGGCAGACCATTGAGAAGTGGAACGTCAATCAGTTTTATACGGCTCCGACCGCCATCCGCGCCATTGCCGCGGCCGGCGAGGAGTGGCCGGCCGGCTACGCCATGCCTTCCCTGCGCCTACTGGGCACGGTCGGCGAGCCGATCAACCCGGAAGCTTGGCGCTGGTACCACAAAAACGCCGGCAAAGAGCGCTGCCCCATCGTCGATACGTGGTGGCAAACCGAGACCGGTGGCATCCTCATCACGCCGCTGCCCGGGGCGACGCCGACCAAGCCCGGCTCGGCTACCTTCCCTTTCTTCGGCATTGAGCCGGTAGTGCTCGACGCGGAGAAAGGCACGGAGATAGAAGGCAACGGGGTGACGGGCGTCTTGGCGCTACGCGCTCCCTGGCCGGGGCAGATGCGCACCGTGTACGGCGACCACGAGCGCTTTGAGCAGACCTATTTCCAGCAGTACAAGGGCTACTACTTTACCGGCGATGGCTGTCGGCGCGACGAGGATGGCTACTATTGGATCACCGGCCGCGTCGACGACGTGATCAATGTCTCGGGCCACCGCATGGGCACGGCCGAGGTCGAGAGCGCGTTGGTGCTGCACGCCAAGGTGGCAGAGGCCGCGGTCGTTGGTTTTCCGCACGAGATCAAGGGCGAGGGCATTTACGCATACGTGACGCTCAACGCCGGCGAGGAATACACCGACGCACTCAAAGATGAGCTCAAGCGACAGGTGCGTACAGCGATTGGCCCCATTGCCACCCCGGACGTCATTCACTGGGCTCCGGGCCTGCCCAAGACGCGCTCGGGCAAGATCATGCGCCGCATCTTGCGCAAAATAGCCACCGACGAAACCGACTCCATCGGCGACACCTCGACATTGGCCGATCCAGCGGTGGTGGACGCTCTTATTGCGAATAAGTAGTAGTTTGTCGCCATTCTCTAAATACGTGCCGACCGATACTTTTTCACTGTCTTTAAGCAACGAGTGGCTAGAGACGAATGGCTTGGGTGGCTGGGCCTCCTCCACGGTGAGCGGGGCGCACACTCGGCGCTACCACGGCCTGTTGGTCGTGGCGACCCGTCCGCCGGTGGGGCGGGTGGTGTTACTCTCGCGGCTCGACGAGACGTTGGTTATGCCCACCGGCCGCGTCGAGCTTAGTTGCAGCATGTTTCCCGGGGCTATTCACCCCCAAGGTTACCAATTCCTGAGCTCGTTTGCGCTCGAACCGGTGCCGACGTGGACGTACGAGGGGGATGGGTGGATGCTGCGCAAGCGGCTGGCCCTGCTCGCGGGAGAGCACGCCTTGGTCATCGCGTATGAACTCGTGCAAGCACCCGGCCCGCTTTATTTGGAATTGCGCCCCTTTTTGGCGGGGCGGGACTATCACCACTTGATGCAGGCCAACGAGCAAGTCGCCCGCAGTGGGGCGTGGGCCGACGACGCGCTTTCCTATCGGCCCTATCCAAATCAGCCGGCCATCCACCTCCGCGCACCGGGCGCGTGTTGGCAGGCGGCCCCGGACTGGTACTACCACTTCCAATACCCGCACGAAAAAGAGCGCGGCCTCGACCACAGCGAAGATCTGTTCACGCCCGGCTACCTGCGGCTGCGGCTTGCGCCCGGCACCACCGTTGGCGTCTTGGCGGCCACTGAACTGCCCACCGGCCGCGACCCCCTCGCGCTCCTAACCGCCGAAATCGACCGGCGCCAGCAGGCGGCGGCGAGTACTCCTTGGGCTGCCGATCCGTTGCTGCGGGCGCTGGCGCGGGCGGCTCATCAGTTTGTGGTGCGGCGCGGCGACGGGCTGCACACCTTGGTCGCGGGCTATCACTGGTTCACAGATTGGGGCCGCGACACCATGATCGCCTTGCCCGGCCTGTGCTTGGTCACCGGGCGCTTTGCCGAAGCGCGCGGCATCTTCGCGGCGTTTGCCGAGCACACCAGCGAGGGCATGATACCCAACCGCTTCCCCGACGCCGGAGCGAACCCGGAATACCACGCGGTTGACGCGACCTTGTGGTTTTTTGTCGCGCTTTACAAATATGTGCAATACACCCAAGACTACGAGTTTGCCCGGGCGCTGTGGCCGACGCTGGAGGACCTAGCGGCTTGGCACATACGCGGTACGCGCTATCAGATCCGGGTGGATGCCGACGGGCTGCTGGCGGCCGGCGAGCCGGGGGTGCAACTGACGTGGATGGACGCCAAAGTTGGCGATTGGGTGGTCACGCCGCGCCGGGGCAAGCCGGTGGAGGTCAATGCGCTCTGGTACAATGCGCTCAAAATTTTGCAGCACTTGGCCGAGGTGTTTGGTCTGTGCGCCGATTACGGCCAACGCGCCACGGCGGTGCGTGCGGCCTTTGACCGCCTGTTTTGGTGCGAAGAGCGGGGGTATCTCTGCGATGTGGTCGCGCCCGAGGGGCCAGATTGGGCCATCCGCCCCAACCAAGTTTTCGCGCTTTCACTGCCCTTCCCGCTGGTTGAGGGCGAGCGAGCGCGGCGAATTTTAGCCGTGCTTGACGAACACTTGCTGACCCCACGCGGCCTGCGCAGCCTCGCACCGAGCGATCCGGCGTACTGCGCCCGCTATGCGGGCAGCCCATGGGAGCGCGACAGCGCGTATCACCAAGGCACGGTGTGGGGCTGGCTCATCGGCCCGTACATTACCGCCCTCTGCCGGTGCCACGGCCGCGCCGGCCGCCAGCGCGCTCGCGCCCTGCTCAACGGTTTTGCCGCGCACCTGAACGAGGCGGGTTTGGGGACCGTCTCGGAGATATTTGACGCCGAGTGGCCTTTTGCGCCGCACGGCTGCATCGCCCAAGCGTGGAGCGTGGCCGAGCTGTTGCGGGCCGGAGTTGAGGATGTGTGGAAAGTACGCGAGATTAAAATAAGGGCTAAGTTGATTAGAGATTGCGACAAATAATGCAAGACTGGAATTGGGATAAGAACGCTTGGATTTGCTCTAAGGATGACCGCGAGCATCATGCGCTCGCTAATTTTTGCGCCGTTTGCGGCGGTGCGGTCGAGAGCAAGCCTGTCGATTGCATGGCCGACATACCGCTCGGAGAGAGTAAAGACAGTGCGGTCGAGAGTCTGCCGGTCACTATGGAGCAAGTCGATGACCTCTTTAATGTATTCGGTCAGCCTTTATTAGTGAATAAATCCAGCGGAGCAATGAGTACCTACATAGAGAACGAGCCAAGCGAGTTGCCTCGACTCAATGGGACTTCCTTGCGTCATGTGGATTTTGACCGTTGGTGGATTTACGCGCTCACTGAAGCGGGGACGCTTCAGGTATTTCCGACTGCTGCGTTGTTGAATTACGATATGCTTCAAGCTGCTCTGTGGAAGCAGGTTGCCGTGGAATGTGAGCGCATCGAGATCATGGCCTTAGGCCGGGATCGACTTTTCCTACTCAACCAAGAGGCGTTGACTATTCATCTATATAAGGTAGATGAATTAAGTTGCGATCGATATTGGAAAAAAGAGAAACGCATTTTCGACGCATTGCAAAAGCAAGAGCTAGACAAAAATTCGCGGCCTATCCAAGAGATGATCCCAGTTCGGGGAAGCGATGCCTATCTGGGCTTAATAGAAGAGGAAAACAGAGTTACTTTCTTGGATTTGGAACAGGGCAAGAAAGTCTCGTCTGCGGATACGTGCAGCGGCCCATTAGTCGCTTCGGCGGGCGTGATGCGCGGCGCGGATCCGTCAATATGGCTATTGGCTCAAGAAGGGGGCTTGTGTGCCCTACAGTTAGTCGGCCAACAGGTGCTAAAAGAAATTCTCCAAACCGAGGTAGAGGTAGAGGCCCTACAGGTATTGCGGCTCGAGTCCGGCTATTGCTATACGGCGATAGGGTCTAATTCTATGCTGTTGTTCGATCCATTGAATCGGCAAGTTACGTCCAAATTGGAGTGTAGTCCCGGACATTCTATGAGGCACATTGAGCAGGCCAAAGGCTTGGGCGGCTTGGTCGCCAACTTCCAAAGAGGAATGGGAGCTAATACAGTATTTTGTCTTTCCCGTCTTGATGAACGGGGAAGCGAACTTTTCTGGCGCGGCTGGCCTTTAGGCGAAGAGCCAGTTGCGCCGCCAGCGGGTTTCGGCAAGTACGTGTATGTGCTGACCCGTGATCGTAAGTACCATCTATATCGCTATGACCTATTGGCCATTTGAAAACCAGCGGTTCTGGTATGTTGCTCTGCTGTGTTGCCTAGGTTTTAGTGCCCCTAGTACCGCCGCTGGTACCGATGTCAGCATCTTGGTCGATGGCTCTGGTTCAATGGAGGGCTTCCAGCAAACAGGTGAGCTACAGAAACTGCTGACCGCGCTGGAAAGAGCCTGCCAAGCCCAGCAACTAGAGGTGGGCACGTTATTTTTTGTATCCCAACACCCCGATTCGCTAGCGTGGATCGAGGAGACCCAAGGCACACAATGGGGTAGCTATACCAATTTGCTCAGGGCTTTTGAAGAAGGGCTTGGATGGGCACCTATTACTTTTTTGCTTACCGATAATGTCCAAGCGACCACCAATGAAGAGGATGTTCGGGGGCTCTATACACGTTTTGCCGAGGATGTGGTACAAGTACTATATGCCGTGCCGCTGAGTCTGCCCTTTGACGGGCGGTTGTTCAATCACCCCGACAAGACGTACCACCAAGGTCCGCGTGGGGCGGTCCTGTATGCCTATCTCACAGAAGAAGATCAGCGCACTAGATTTGGCAAACTCATCTCCCAACTCAAGGCTAGCGGCTTGGAACCGATGTTGATGAAGCCGCTAGACCACCGCATTGTCCTACATCGCAAACGCAGGGCATATTCGGACCAGCCGAGCACCATCGGCATGGACGAATCCGAGTCGGTCCATTTCTCCTTTACCTTAGAGTCGCAATTGAGCTACCTGAATATCGAGCCGACGGATGAGCATGGTAATCCGGTGCGGTTGAAGGTGAGCCAGCCTAGGATCGATCCCATGCAGTCCGAAGATCTGCGATACTGGGGTCGAGTTGGCGGAAGGGGACGAGTTACCCCACCCCGGCTCGAAGAGAAGCTGGAGCACAATACCCAGAACAAATACCACTATTCGTGTCGGATCCGCCTAGGCCCTTTCCAGCCCAACGAGATTGGTTTTTTCGACCAGCTTGATATGGCGCGTATCAGCCCGATTCCGGTGCAATATATGTCTAGGGTTGTCTTGGAAATACCGCCTGGATCGTTTCGCATGACTCCGACTTATCAGGCAAAGTACTTCACCGACAACCCCCAAGAGGTCGAGCGTATCTATACGCCAGACGACCTGATACACTTCCTGCACCGGGACCGAGAGGGTTTGGAAGTGGTGCCCAAGGGGGGAGCCATAAGAGGCAGGTTGCAAGTCCGTTCCCCTCTCTATCTGTGGCGGGCTTGGGTCGCGGTAGTCTTGCTACCCATCGCTGTGGTAGCTGCCGGGGGAATGGTTTATTTTAGGAGGCTCGTTTATCGGCTGGAAAGTGTCAGACACAAATCCGAGAAAAACAGAACCACTTGCCGGATGCGCCCCTTCGGCGGTAAAAAGGAACTAGGGTACAGAAACCAAAGCGGAGATAATATCGTTTTGGGATGCTTGCGGAGAGACAGCCTGTGCAAGTATCGCTTACTGCCAGAAGAAGGGGCTGAACTAAGAAATCAGATGGACGATCCGGTCGATAAGGAGGGGGTGGCTTTTGAGAAAGATGAAAAATGGGTTTTCAACCACAAGGGCAATGAATTTGAACTGGAACGCCTCAAATAACACGATGGAGGCAAGATGAAACAGTACGTCGCGCTCGGATTCATACTGGTTATCGGTTGGATAGGATGTAGCAGCAAGTCGGGACAAAGTGGCTCCACCTTTACCCAGCAGATTGCCAAGGAAGAGAAGGGGAGCGTAGTATTCCTCAAGGTTTCTACCAATGAGGGAGAGGGTGTTGGGAGCGGAATCATCGTCAAATCAAGTGGCCAAATTCTCACGGCGCACCACGTAATCCAGGGCATCAAACAAGGATGGGCCAAGCCGTTCAACGGAACTTGGATGCCGATTACGGGCGTTGTCGCCCAAGACGAACTCAAGGATCTGGCAGTGATAAACGTCGATCCGCACGGCCAATACTTACAGCAGTCTAGGCTTGGGTCAGGCGAGTATATAAGCTCGGGCGATCCCGTCGTGGCAATAGGCAACCCGTTGGGGCTAGAGTACTCGGTCACCGAAGGAATTATCTCCGAGGTTCGCACTACCCCGGAGGGCCTCAGAGTGATTCAGACGGATGCCGCCGTATCGCCGGGCAATAGCGGCGGGCCTTTATTCGATCAGAACGGGGAGGTCATTGGCGTGGTAAGTTTTAATCTAAGCTCTAGCCGCGACGAGGGGCAGAATCTCAATTTTGCGGTCTCAATTGATGAAGCCAGACCGCTGCTGGGTCTCCCTTCGGACCAATTTGAACCTGTCCGGGTAGGGGTCCCGCCACCGGAAACCAGATCGAAGGGCACCTTTCGCTATGTGGAGATTGGGCGCATAGTCTGGACTTTGGTGTTTTCTGTAATCGTCTATCTCTTTTCGGCCTACATACTCTTTAACGGGCTCATCAAGAACCGAGACAAGCACCCGGCCGAGGCTTTTGGCATATCCGCTCTCGTATCGTGGGTGGGCTTTGCGGTGATCGCCTCCTTTGTATTGAGCGGCCTCTTTGACTTTTTCATGGGCTGGGTGTCGGGTTCGCAAGTTGAATGGCGAATCTTTATCGCTGGGCTGGTGTTCCTAATTTTTGTCGTGGTGATAGTACGACTTATCTCCCGGCCGGCGGCTGTCGAAAATTCAGAGTGAGCAACAACAGCCGAGGGCTTCGACCGAGCGCAGCCGAAGATTTTCAGACTACATCTAATACTAGTTGGAGCAAAGAAGGAGAACACTATGCCTACGGTTGGTACTCTAGCTCAAGCAAAAAAAGAAAACCAAACGATCAATATCCGTCCCACGCTTTTGATTGGCTTGGGTGGTACGGGAAAGGAAGTACTGCGGCGACTACGGCGGATGTTCTACGAGAAGTACAGAGTAGCGGGTTTACCCGTCATGGAGTACCTATGGTTCGATACTGACATCCGCAATGAGTCTCTGAGCGGGGAGGCACCTGACGAGTTGGACAGACTCATTGACCTTACCATTTCACAGAAGATTGATGGGCGGGTCCAGCCCGAGGAGTTGGCTGGATACCGGCGCAACAAGAACGCCTATCCGCATATATGGGAATGGTTGCCCAGCGAACTAGACGCGCTGCCCGACAATGCCATCATGCAAGGGGCAGGGCAGATCCGTTCCTTCGGACGGCTGGCTTTCTTCCACCATTATGCAAAAATTCGCAATGCTATCAACACATTGGGGAGCAAGGTAATTGCCCAAGAGGCCTCCGAGAACATGCACCGCCATTATCCTGATTATGCGGTAGATACTAGCACTTTGGAGATCATTACTGTGTCTTCTCTCGGTGGTGGAACGGGGTCGGGTTGCTTTATCGACGTCGGATTTCTATGTCGAGTTTTGTTCTCGGCCTCTACGCGCACGGCTTTTCTTGTCACGCCCACGGTTTTCGACGGGGTGGTGGGTTCCACAGGAGTAGAGGCCGTCCATGCCAACGGCTTTGCCGCGCTCAAGGAACTCGAGTACTTCATGCAGCCCCGGTTTATTGCCACCACAGACGAGGAGACAAGCGAGTACTCTGAGCACGAATTTAATTGGGATGGAACCCCACGGAAGGTGGAAGCACCGCCTTTTTCTACGGTCTATATGCTTGACAAGGAGAATAGGGCTAGAGAACGCATTGACGAATTCACCGATACATTCCAGATGATCGCTGAGTTTTTGCTGCTGGATTTCGACAAGACTGGATTCGCCGATCAAAAGCGTAGCGTACGTTCCAATATGGAGCAGTACCTACAGAATACGGCCATCTACCGCAGCGGAAACTATGTCCAGTATTTTCCGTGCCGGTACGCATCTTTTGGACTCTCCCAGATTGAATTGAATCAGCCTCGTCTGGCCAATGCGGCTGCCAACCGTTGCGCTCAGTATCTGGTAGAACTCATCATGGCCAAGGACAACAGAATCCCCCAAGGCTATGATGATGCCGATGTCAAACCCCGCATGGAGCAGATGGGCCTGACTAAGGAACTCTTTTTGCAACGATGCTTGGTCAAGCCGGGAAAGGATTTCACCTTGATTGACGAAGTCGTCAACGAGCTGATCGAACCGGCTTTCAATAAATTGCGGGATGATCTGTACGCGGCACCAGCGGTAGAGGACCAAAAAATTTTGGATCGCCAAGTGGAACAAACGCGACAGCAGGTGAGTGAATTGGTTCGCCAAGTGCGGGAACGGGTAGGGGAAAGGCTGTTACAGCAAGGGACCCGAAAAGGCGATGGTGTGACGCAGATTTTGGAAAATATCGGCGAGAACCGTCCCATGCTCGAAGGGCGAGTAGAAGATGAATGCCTGAAATTACTGTGCGACCCCTTGGAGTTTGGCCCCAAATTCATGGTTGAGTGGCTGAAGATCGCCGTCCCGGCACTGGAGCGAGTCAAAGAGGAATTGCAGGCCATGGAGAACCGGCACATAGAAGCACCAGAGGCTCCGCTGATCAAAATCGAATTTTCCGACGAGTACAATAAATACGAAGCTCGCCTACGAGCCGCTAGGCAGGAGATGCCCTTTGCCTTCTTAACGAAACGCATTGCTATCAACTATTACGAAGAACGCAAACGGAAGTCCTTTGATCAGAATGCCCAACTCATCACCCGTGATCTAGTGCAGCAGGTAGAGGGCGTCAGGGACGAACTCAAGCAATGGATCACCGCTCGCTATGAGCAGGAGGCGGCCCGTCGGCTGCTCAATCCCAATTCCGGGAGACATGAGCAGGAAAAGGGCCTGCTTGACAACATGATTGGCTTTGTCGGCCAACAGACCGAAGTCCGGGGTGCAGATGGCGAACTCAAAGTGGAACTCAGTGGTTTGCTGGACAAGGTGGATAAGTTTCGAGAGCATCTGCAAGAGATGGCCAACCGCTTCGAGGGCTTCTATAGTTCTTATAGCAAGCGAATGCCTAGTGTACGCAACCTCGATCTCATGCCCGAACTTAACTACCGCGAGGAAATAGAGACGTACCTGCGCGATAAAAAAGGACGGACAGGTGCCAGTTTCAATGAAGTTTTGCAAGGTGTTTTGGAGACCTATTTCCGCTCGGAAGAAGCTCGGCCGCTGTTTGCCGAATATGCTACTCGCGAAGGGAACGAGATCGATACCATACGCGATTGTACCCGCATTATCTTTAATCGCTCTGCGAATAGGGACAATATACCTCATGCTTGGGGAGAGGTAGAGGATTCATTGAGTGAGTTTGCGTTTGCCCTATTTAAGGAGTTCTATGCCGATAGAAACGCCGTTCAAGAGGTGCAAAACCAGAACCATGATGAGAAAGAGGAGATACGAAAAAGATCAGGGCTGGCCGAGCCCCGGATGTCTGAGTCAACACCACGTCTCCCGGGTATGGATCCTCACATCCAGATAACAATAGGACTTCCTCCAGGTGAAAACAGGTGGGAAACGCCGATCGAACAAAACGTGAGAGACCCTCAAGTAGCGTACCACGCCCCCGATTCGGTTATATTTGTCAGCCAATGGATGGCCTTTCCCCTATTCGCTATCGACAATTTGCGGCAACTGCACGAAGCATACGAAAAGAACCTTAGAGTGCCGCAGAATGTATTCCGTCGGTACACCACCAAGGACTATATCAAATATCCGGAGATCCTACCGCCTAAAAACGACCACGAAGCGCAAATGCTAGTGGATGCCTTACAGCCGCTCATTGGTGGTATCCTACTCGGGGTAGTGACTTATGAAGACCGGGGATTCTACCGGACCTACCGCGCACAGGGCCGAAGGCATGAGGACTACTACGGACTTAATTTCGAGGCGGCACGTCAGACTTTGGCCCGAGGCCAAGAGATACGATTTCGGCTGCGCCAAGAGGTACAAAACATTCAGGATAGTTGGCAATTGAATGGCAATAATCCCGCTTTTGAGCAGTACTTGGCCCTCCAAAGCCATCTAGTGGAGTATGTATATCCCGCTACCAAAGTTGTGATACACGGCGAGAGTGTAGAGGCAGACGGCTTGTTCCACAACCTGCTCGGTAAGGCTTTCGACGAGAATTTCAATGATGTACGGGAGCGCCTGGACATCAACGACAACGAATTGAGTGACCGTATAGAGCGATACTTGCAGGACAAAGATAGTTTTGCCAAACCCCTCGGCTATCGCGATCCGCACTGCAAAGACGATATATATGTGATGGATGGTGTCAATGCTTAGGGAGGTGAGTCAAGAGCAGGCCGATAGGGCGATGGGTGCTTGTCCTGTTTGTCAGTGGCCTTATGGAAGCGGAAGCATCTTTTGCAGCAGTTGTGGGATTCAACTCGCCCGTCTAGAGGTATTTCCCAAGCCCAATGAGCTATTGACGCTCTTTGAAGGCTATCCAGTCATCATGCGGTTCGAGAATACCGGGAAAATACCTGTGCAATTGGAACGCCTTGATGGAATGGAATGGGCTGCGGAAGCGCATTGGCCCGTCTCCTTGGAACCAAAGGAAAAAATAGCAATACGCCGCCTGCATACCGGGCGTCTCGGCCAAAAGGGGCGGTTGATCCTGCACTCCACATTGTCTCCGATCTCATTTCGTTACCGGGTCCAAAAGGCTCCCCGAATATGGCTGACTGACGATCAGGGACGGGAATTTGGCCAAGGCACTGATGGCGCACAGTTGTGGCCGGTAAATGAGAAAGCCTTGAGGCACAATCTGGCCCTGTACACCACAAGCGAAGTGATCTTGGAAAAGTGCCCCCGGCTGTCCCAAGAAGAGCAAGTGGTGGTGCTAGAAAGCGAGGTAAACTATCCCTTCCGCTTGGCCCCACACAAAGCCTTTTCGGTAGAGCTCACCCGACATCACGATCTGTCTGAAGAAGGACATCCTGTACATCTCGTTTTTCCCATTCAGAACATAGGTGACGTCGAATTTCGTCTCAATCTAAAGTACACTCGTCAGCCGGTGCTCAGGCTGGAGTTCAAGCCGCTGAGTTTTTCCGGTGATACGGCACTTATCAGCGGAAGTCGAAGACCGAAAGAGGTGCGTGCCACCATTACGCACTTACGGGGCGCACCACTACGCATAAATAGCGTGACCAGCGATACGCCTTGGTTACAGGTCGTTGCTCCCCCAAGGAAGGCTCTCCTTGACTCTCAGAGTGCAGCGGCGGGTGCTGACGAGGAGAGTGTACCGAATCTCCAGTTGCAGTTGCAAGTGAATACTATCGATATCCCGCCGACAACAGAATCAAAGCATTTTGAACCTGAGATTATCGTCAAGGGGGACGCCATAGAAGCGGAAGATCCGGCGTTCGAAGAGAGGTATCCGCTCCCGGTCGAGGTTGTTCCTCCCAAATCGTTAGATTACCCCATTGGCATCGATTTTGGGACGACCAATTCCTGCTTGGCTTATTATAATCATGTTGAAGATGGAGGGATGCCTCACTTGGCAGGCCTCGAGAGCGATAAACCTCGCGGCGAAATACCGACTGTCTTTCAGCTTCTGACAACAAATAAGAAAACGGACCGTTTGGAGCTGACCCCCTCTCTGGCACTAAATGAGCATCACTTGGTTGCAACCGAGACCGAGGAAGCCATTATGCGCTTTGGTCGCCAGCCATTTCAGGAGATGAGCGACCTTTCGCTCAATAACAATAATGATGTCAATAAGTTCTGGAACCTTATGAGCAGTATCTGCTGGAGTTTCAAATACGCTCTCAGCCAACCCGACGATCAGAATTTCTATATTTCTACCGGGATGTCGGAAGGTATCTTGGTCAATGGGCGTCCCCCTATAAACAGGCGGCATATCAGTCTGACTCCGGTGGACCAAGTAGCTATTTATCTCCGATTTATGGTAGAGCACTTCATTGGAGAATCCGGGTGTTTGCCCCAAGAAGTAGTGTTGACTTATCCGGCGGTATTCAATCGCCAAAAACAGGCTCTGCAGGACGCCGCCGAGCAGGCTTTGCAAGATCGCGGCATTAAGCTCCGCTTGGCTATTAGTGAACCCGAAGCTATCGCGGTGTATTATGCACATAAGCAGCTTGATGATCCGAAAGGTGATATGGATGAACAGATCATTGGGGTATTCGACTGTGGTGGCGGAACGACCGATATGTCCATCGTACGTTTCACTAATGATGATTATAAAGTGGAAATCCTCGGTTCTGATGGCGACAATCGGCTGGGGGGGAACCTGCTGACGTTCCACTTGGCTAAATACTTCTACGAGCAACTCGTCCCTGAACAGTACCGCAGTCGCTATCCCTTCGCAAAAGATCTGCGTGATGGCTTACGCACCCAAGAGCGCAGTGTAAAAGGGAATTTTCTGCATCTCTATCAGTTAGCTGAGAAAATCAAGACAAACAGCAAGGATTACGAGTCGTTCGACCACTGTTTTCCCAAACACCGCTACGATGAACTGATCGAGACAAGAAAAAAGGGATTGCTGGAGCTGCTAGCCAGTGGCGAGAAATTGAATTGGCCCAGGATTGAGTTGGTCAGCCAAGAAGGCGATGTATTTCGAGTCACAGAGGGATTAAAGCGCAGCAGCAACAACGACGCCTTGCCAGAGGAGCTTAGCCCTATGGATTACCTAGCTATTCGCTCTGTGCTCAGCCAAGAATTGGAACGAGGTTTCAAAAAACTAGCTATGATGCAGCAGGAGCTTTACGATCGGAAGATTATATCAGAATTGCGGCTAGACCACCTGATCTTGGCCGGCAATTCGTCCAAATTGCCGATTGTGAAAGAGGTCGCCCAAGAGATGATACAGGCTAAAGAGTTTTCGGACCCTGATCTTGGCTCCAATAGCTTGAAGGCGAGCGTGGCTTTGGGAGCGGCTGTTTACAGCAAATCTCAAGACGATCCAGAATATCCGCTCCAAGTTTTCGGAATAAACAAGCTAAATTATCCGATAGGTTCCTACCATCCAATGCGAGGCTTCAGACCTATTTTCGACCGTTGGATTTCTCTGAGTAAGGGGGCTGTACATCCCTATGTGAGCAAGGTTTTCTCTCAGGCTCAAACTCCGCGAATCCGACTATACGAATTCTTCGATTGGAACTACAGAAATCGGAACGCAGACCGGATTAAAGTAGCGGATATTCCCATACCGCTAGAGAACAGAGCTTTTAAGCAGGCCGCGTATTGGCAGTACAAGCTCGAGCTTCGAGCCGACGAAAATAGTCGCGGTAGGCTCTATTATAACTTCGCGGTAGGGCAGGAAGAGAATGGAAGTGATTTTGAAGAAATCTATGATGAATACTTGGAATGCGAGGACTTTAACTATAGTTAAATGTTTCTAGCAATGTGCCTGACAAGGAATACATAAAAAAATAGAAACCAGCGGGAGATATCCTATGGCAGAATTACAAAAAAAAATTGCCGAGCTAGGCAGCGAAGTTGATCACTGGGAGGAAGAACTCCAAGCTCTGCGGGAGATCGTCGGCAAGACAAGAGATGCCTGCGAGAAACTACACAAGAGAGGGCTAGATAGCTTAGTCTTCAAGGATATCCTCAGTGTAGCCAGGAATTCCGATGAGATGGAAGAGCACTTTGTGAATAAGATAGGCGCGTTTCTGAACGGTATGAGTACCTTCAGAGACGAGCTGGCAAAGTTCCAAGATGATATGAAAGCGTCCTATGAAGATTGCGAAAAGATCTATCAATCTATCCCCCCTATCAACACCAAGTTTCAAGATCTACAAAAGCTGGAGGCCTCTCTGCAAGAGGGCCTAAAATTATTCCAAGAAGACGTACAGGCTGATTATGAAAGATGGAAGGAAGAATACTCAGATATTACAGATACCCGAGATCGTTTCCGGGCAGTGCTCAACGAACTAGAAGTTGAAGTTGAAGAGAGCATGCCGTCGACACAGGATGCTGAGGCGATTGACAAGGACATCGAAAAGATCCAAGAGGCAGTGAATGGATTGGAGTTGGTCTCTTTTGTATCGCAGGAATCGGCGCTCAGAGGTCAATTGACGACGACCCAAGCTAAGATAGACGGTCTTTGTAGTCCGTGGGATTCTGCACTGACCGATTTAATCAAACGGTTGGCTGAAAAAGAAAAATGGCTAGAACAAAAACCCGCGAAATTGGAAAGGTTTGTCCAAGAACGCGGTCTTGAGTTGATTTGGCCGGAGCAAGGAAGCGAATTTTTGCCAGAAGATCACCGAGTTTTAGATGAGCGAGAAGATTCGCAAGTAAGTCGTGGTCAAGTGATTCAGCCAGTCGTTCCTGGATTACGCCGAGGGACTGACGTACTGGTCAAGGCTGGGATTTGGCTAGCGAAATGAACAAAATTTTGTACGGTAGAGTTCCGCCATGCCTTTAGATTTCTTAGTCCAAAACAGCGACCAGATTCGGGACATTTTCATTGTTTTCATTATCTTGGTTGGCCTAGTTGCACTCGTCTTATTTGTCCAAGGGTGCAGAGAAACGCGGCGATATCGCCGCGGATTGTACGCTATGGACAGATGGGAGAAAATCAATCCTAATTTCAATCTAGAGGAAGAGACTGAGCAATCTCCCGAAGATGTTATTAAAGAAGCCCAGCACCCCTTAGCCGTCCGTTGGCTCGAACATTTTAGGGCCTTACACTCACAAAATAAAGCTCCAGATGTAGACGGTCTTATCGGCTCTGTCGAACACGAACTTGCCCGGCACGACGAAGCATTTCGCTCGCTTACCAGCAGCCTCATTCTATTGGGCCTGTTAGGCACGTTCGTTGGATTAATAATTGTGGTCATACCTATCCCGGGTATTATCCAAGGAGCGCAGATTTCACCGACGTTGAGTCAAGAGATAAAAATAGAGGATGTATTTAATACCATCTTAGAAGGGTTAGGACAATCCGTAAGTGGGATGCCGCTGGCGTTTATTACCAGTATAATAGGACTCTTTTCCACCTTAATCCTCAATGCTCTATACAGCCCACTGCTCCGCAGTAGGAACATATTGTTGGCAGACATGGAAGAGTGCTTCAACGCGAAAATCGCTCCCAAGTTTGCTGTAATCCCCCCTCAGTTGCGTTTGAGCCGCGTCTTTAATCGAACAGTGAACGACCTATACGATAAGTATTTCACTGCTCTTTCCGCATACTTAGACAAAAGACTCAAGGAAATTGTCGATAATAACACCCGCTTGGTCTCACTTATAGAAGAGAGCGGCGCGAAGCTCAAGGAAAGTAGCGAGGCTAGTCTGAAAAGCGCGGAGGTTCTTGAGCGGCATAAGGATACGATAGCCGCGGGGGCGAAAGAAATAATGAAAGCGGCTATAGAGTTTTCTCGACACATCGACAACTTTGAGCGGCTAAGCGAGCCTCTGAATGCGCTCAAAGGCAGCGTCGATACTATGCTCAAGGAGAATGAGCACCTGATGGCCCGACAGTTTCAAGCCTTTGATGAGCGGATGGACAAACAGTCTAAGTTATTTGAAGAGCGGATAGAGATTTTGGGAAACGGCCTAGCGGAGACTCTAGAGACGATAAGAGGATTGAACGACACAGATTATCGTCCTCATTTCACGAACATCCAGAACCTGCTCATCCCTGTCAGTAATGGTTTCAAGGATCAAGGCGAAGCGTTTGAACGGGCCAACCAACCTGTACGAGATGGCTTGGAAAGGCTTCGTCAAGATCTGCAGGGATTGAGCAAAGCGACAGGGGCGTTGCATAACCAGCTAGATCAAATGGTAGGAGCCATCAATCAAGGGTTCAAAAAAACGGACGCGGGGCTCCAAGTACTGAAAGCTGTCGATCCGGTAATCTCCCGGCTTGGAGACATGCATGCGACGGCGCAGGCTATAGAAAAACAGTTGGATAGCATGGCGAAATCGCCGCAAGTTATAACCGTACGACCGCGAAGAGATTGGGGTCGGATTCGTCGATTATTTAAGAAAAATAGCAAGAAGTAGTCAGGCTCATCGGCTGAATGCTGGGGAAAGCAGCCCTAGATGAAAAGGCATCGCAGTAGTCATAGTGGGCTCAATTTCTGGCCTTCTTTCACCGACGCGATCACGGCGATTTTCATTTGCGTCACTTTTTTTCTTGTAGTGATGGTGATCAAGAATTATGTGGATCTGAGCCGTCTGCGGACGCTGGAAGAATTGGTGGGTAAGATAGAGAAAGACCTTGATGAGTTAGAAGAGTTTATGGGAGGGGAAGACGTCGTCGTGGAAGAGGGTACTATTGTGATGCGCAGTGATATCTTGTTCTCTTTTGACGAATCCGATCTGGATGATATTCCCGTCGAAGGGCAAAATCGGCTCAGGCGAATAGGTCAAAAATTAAAGCAGTTTATTGAAAAAAAAGACAGCAAATTGTTCAGTATTGTGGTAGAAGGCCACACTGACAGTTACGGCGAAAAGGAATACAACCGCAGTCTATCCCTGAAACGAGCTCAAACTGTAGTGGACTATTGGGATCAGGTCGGCTTCACTTGGGAAAATTTCGCTATCGTCCCGGTTGGCTTAGGCGAGCGGGAGTTGGTTGTTCTAACCGGAACAAAGGCTGAACAGTCCCCTAACCGACGTATTGTGATCCGATTGGTGCCTAAGTTTAGCCAACTAATCCAGAGCCTGAAGGAGCAGAACATCCTACTGAGGGATTAGTAATGCTCTATCATCCAACCTTTTTGTTGTAGTGTTGGGCCAGGCGGATAGTCTTTTAGCCTCATCTATCCATTCTATTTTACTATCATCCAACCTTTTTGTTGTAGTGTTGGGCCAGAGGGAAGACGTATCGGCGACGATAGGGACTGTTCAGAGAAATCGTCGAAGAGCGCAAACGGCCTAGACACCGACCACGGCATGGACATTTTCTCCTCACTTGGAACTGCCGACACTTAGCGAACGCCAACATTTTCGCGCTTTCACTGCCCCGCTGGTTGAGGGCGAGCGAGCGCGGCGAATTTTAGCCGTGCTTGACGAACACTTGCTGACCCCACGCGGCCTGCGCAGTCTTGCACCGAGCGACCCGGCGTACTGCGCCCGCTATGCGGGCAGCCCATGGGAGCGCGACAGCGCGTATCACCAAGGTACGGTGTGGAGGCTGCATCGCCCAAGCGTGGAGCGTGGCCGAGCTGTTGCGGGCCGGAGTTGAGGATGTGGGTGAATAAGGAGCGATTGGGTGCGCCTCGAGGAATTACGCACGCTCCTCATCTAACAGGGGTCTAAATTCATCTATGCTGGCAACGCGTATGGCCGAGCGATGCAACTGCTTGAGACGTTGCAAGTCATCAATAGCGGCGAGGCGGTCAGAGAGGGAACGCGCCGCACTCAGACCAAAGCGAATCTCCAACACATCGAAGATATTGGCGACCGTGCCTTTTCTTTCGCCTCGTTCAATGCCTCGCTCAATGCCTTGCTCAATGCCTTGCTCAATGCCTCGCTCAATGCCTTGCTCAATGCCTTGCTCAATGCCTTGCTCAATGCCTTGCTCAATGCCTTGCTCAATGCCTTGCTCTCTGTATTGTTGCATCATGTATTGAGCAAAAGATGATTCGCGCATAATCGCGTCCATGAGACCCTCCTCGGATAGGATACGACTGACGGTGGAGGTGGCATACTCTAACCCACTTAAAATCGCCAAGCTGCCCAACATGTCAACCTTTGTTGCATCGTCTAAAGGCGCGGCATTCGTCGCTTGGAGACACTGACGCAACCACGCTTCGGAATCCATATTGGGCGGCGGTTTCATCAAGGGCGCAAAGGGGAGCAAGCCCGCATACCCTTGGTTCATAACGTCCTGCCCTTCTATCGCACTGAGCCGAATCACCTTGTATTCTATGATAATGCGGTGGCCGGGTAAGTCGGCCGACAGATAGTACCCCGGATCGCTCCGCCCGGCCCCGTGCCGGAGGTAGATCACACTCGAATAGATGGGCAGGCCATACTGTTCAATAGCTCGCCCCAAGTAGCCCGCCATCCGGCGTGGCATTGGCGGGTCCATACTGTCAGTCGTTTGAAATTCGTGATGTATCAATGCGTATCGACCTTCGATCCGGACCCGGATGAGGCTATCCATGTAGCGCGTTTCAGGCGTGGTTAGCTCGGCGTTGATGTGGTCGAAGACTTCGACATCGTCTCGTCCAAGTATGAAGCGGATGAAGTCGTGCGGGTAGGTTTGGATCAGGTGTTTGGAAATGGTATCGTATTCGGCCATGTGAAGTACCTTTCTATTGTTTGTTTTGGAACCCTGCAAATATCAGGCCAGGAGCGCGATCATCTTCTTTTGTGGAAGGTCTATGTGCTGTCGGACAACGCGCCCAACCCGTTCAACCCCTCTGAAACCATCCAAAACACCTTGGCTGAAGTGCTTATAAGCTACAGCATCCGGCGTCCTGTCTCTGGGTCATCTACTTCCCATTCCTGTACCCTTTCTGCTACATACCAACGCCTCTGAGCCGCCGCCTTGACAAAACCCAACGCCGCCCTTTTAATGGTCTAAGCAAATAACGGCGCAGGTGTCCGCTGCTGCACGGCAGCGGAAGAATAGGGAAGGCAGTGCAACTCTGCCGCGGTCCCGCCACTGTGACCGGTTGATGGCCCCAAGCTATCGTGCCCCGGCGTATCCACTGATTCCGCAGGAATTGGGAAGGTGCCGCGGGCGTCTAACCGGAAGTCAGGAGACCTGCCTGCGCCGCAGGTGTACAACATCCTTCGGCAGAAAGGTTGGTCCACCGGTGCCTAATACAAGCACCCCGACCCGCACTCATTCGAGGGCGGGCTTTTTTATTTTTTCTCGGACTGCGTGCGGTCCATCCCCACCCGGCTGGATTCCCGCTCGCGCGGGAATGACGGTCCCTTCTCATGTAGAAAAGCGCACGGTAGGGGTCGCGTTCTTGGTGGTCGGGTTGCTGTTGGCCCTGCATTCGGCGGCACTGGCGGCAGGCTCGCTACAGGGCCGGCTGCTCGACCAAGACGCGGGACGCCCGGTGGCCGGGGCGGCCGTGACGCTGCGTGCTCCCTCCGGTGCAATCCACGTTGTCCGCAGCGATACGAGCGGCATTTTCCACTGCAAAAATCTGTCGCCAGGCCCTTGGGAGTTGCGCGTCGAAAGGCTGGGCTACCGGCCCCGGCAAAGCCCCGTCCAGATTGGCGCAGCCCCCACCGCAGTCGAGTTGCACCTACAAGCCCTGCCCCTGCTGATGGACGAGTTGGTGGTGCGCGCCCGGCGCCAGCATCCGGCCTCCTTCGTCGAAACCGTGCCCAACCAGAACGCGCCCGGCGCAGACCTAGCCCAGCTCCTCGACCGTGCTACGGGCGTCAACATCCGCCGCTACGGCGGGTTGGGCGCGTTTAGCACCCTTTCCATTCGCGGATCCACGGCCGAGCAGGTCCAAGTTTTCCTCGATGGGGTGCCGCTCAACTCGGCTGTTGGCGGAGGCGTAGATCTGGGCGGCTTGCCCTTGGGCGGCGTCGAAAGCGTCGATATATACCGCGGTGCGGTGCCCGCCCGCTTTGGCGGCAACAGCCTCGGCGGCGTGGTCCACATCCGCACGCAGCCGCTCAATGGCAAAGTTCGGACGCGCTTGCAAGCGGCCTCTGGTTCGCACGGCACCCGCCAGCTAGGCACTTCGCTCAGCGGCCCCTACAAGGGTTGGGAGTACTTGGGCTTGCTCCATTACCGGGCCAGCCGCAACGACTTCCGCTTTTGGGACGACAACGGCACGGAGTACAACGCCCAAGACGATAGCTGGGAGCGTCGGCTCAACAGCGATTTTCGCGGCTTGCGCGGCTTGGCCAAAATCGGGCGCAACTTGGGGGCTAGCCGCCTGCAGCTGCACAACACCGTTGACCTGAGCTACAAAGGCATCCCCGGCCTTGGCAACAACCAGTCGCTGCACACGCGCTATGACACGTGGCGGCACATGGCCGAAGCGACGTTTTTCGGCCCGCTGGGCCACAGCCGGGCTGGATACCGAATGAGAGCCTATCACTCGCGCCAAAAAGACGAGTACCAAGACCAGCACGGCGAGGTGGGCTTAGGCCGCCAGCACGACCGCAACATCACCCAGAGTTTGGGCTTGCGCGGCCAAGTGCATGCCCTTGTGCCCGGTGAGTCCCTGCTGACCGCTTTTGTCGCGGCGCGGCGCGAGAGCTTTGCGCCCGACGATTTACTGCATCCTGCAAGTCGGCTCTTGCCCAGTCGCCGCCGGGCGTTGGCGGTCGGCACCGAGGTGGAGGTGCCGTTGGGGCCGCGCTTGACGCTCCAGGCTGGCACGCAAGCAGAAGGGCTCGACGACCGCTTTTTCGAGCGCAAATACTTCGCGCCCAGCGCGGTGTTGCCGAGCCGCAACAACCGCGCAATCCTGTGGGGCCAGCGCGTGGGCGCGGCTTTGGACTTAGGGGCGGGCTTGGCACTCAAAGCCCACCATGGCCGTTATCAACGCGCCCCCAATTTCTTTGAACTGTTCGGCGACCGCGGCGCCGTGATCGGCAATACCAATCTCGTTAATGAAGCCGGGCACAACTGGGATCTGGGCTTGGTCTTGCGCGGCCCTGCCGCTGGTGTGGGTCTGGCCTTGGCCGAGGTGGTGTACTACCACAATCGCGTCGAAAATCTCATTCGCTTTATGCAAAACTCTCAGCGAGTGTCGCGGCCTTACAATCTGGGGCGCGCCCTGCTGCGCGGCATGGAGATGCGGGTTGAGGCGCGGTTGTTGCCAAGGCTGGCACTGCGCGGCAATTACGCGTACCAGCGCACTGAAAACCGCACACCGTTTTCTTTTGAACGGGGCAACGACCTGCCCAATGCGCCGCGCCATCGGCTCAATACGCGCCTGGTCTGCGACGTAGGTCGCGTGGAGCTCTACGGCGAATTCAGCCGCGAAAGTCGGCATTTTCTCGACCGGGCCAATCTGCGCTCCGTGCCCGTCCGGGCCCTATACAATCTCGGCGGCTCGGCGTCGTTAGTCGGCGGCATGGCCTTGTCTTGGGAGTTGCGCAATCTGACCGACAATCAAGTAGCCGATCTGTGGGGCTACCCGCTGCCGGGCCGCTCCTATGGGCTGGCCGTGCGCTATGGGAGCGGAGAGTAGGGTCTTGCTAACTTTAACTAAGGAGGATGTACATGTATCGCATTGCCATTGTAGCTGCTGCCTTTTTGCTGCCGGCCAACTCGTCGTTGGCGCAGAGCGACCTCTTCGTCATTACCACGGACTTTTCCACTGGCAGCACGGCTTTTTTGGCCGCCAATGCGGCCGAGGCCGAAGTAAATCTGTTGGGCATCCACTCGGACGCCGTGGGGCACTACCACGACGGCCGCGTCTATATCGTCAACCGCTTGGGCCAGGACAATATCTTGGTGCTGGACGCGCTGGATTGGCGGACGCCGCTGACTCAGTTTTCGGTCGGCAACGGGGCCAATCCGCACGACATTGAGATCGTCGCACCCGACAAAGCCTACATTACGCGCTACGAGACAGCATCTTTGCTGATCGTCAATCCCCAAGACGGCGCAAAATTGGGCGAGATTGATCTGAGTGCTTTTGCCGACGCCGATGGCCTGCCCGAGGTGTCGCAAATCGTCCGCGTGGGCGATCGGCTCTATTTGAGCTGCCAGCGCCTCGACCGCAACAGCGGCTGGGGGCCGACGGACGTCAGCTATCTGATCGTCGTCGATCTGGCGACCGACTCCTTGGTCGATGTCGACCCGGACGCCGCGGGGGTACAAGGCATCGCCCTGAGCGCGGCTAATCCCAACAGCATGGCGGCGATCGGCGAGCAGATTGCCGTGGGGGTAGTGGCCCATTTTGGCGACCGGGCTGGCGGCGTGGAATTAGTCGATACGGCCACCAACCGCAGCCTCGGGTTGGCCGTCAGTGAGGAGGACTTGGGCGGGGACATTACGTCTATGGTGCTCGTCGGTCCAAACCGGGGCTATGCCGTAGTTGCCGATGAGAATTTCGCCAACAGCGTCCGGCCCTTTGAGTTGTCCAGCGGTGCGGTAGAAGCACCCTTGGACCACATCAGCGGCGGTTTTATCCCGAACCTAGCGATAGATGGCGACCGCTTGATCGTGGCTGATCGCGGCAGCTTCGCCGACCCAGCCGCGGCCGGACTCAAATTCTACGACGCGGCCAGCGGCGCGTTTCTGCACGGCCCGGTTGACACAGGGCTGCCGCCGCAGCATATCGTGGTCCTGAGCGCGGCGACCGTGCCCACGGCGGTGGCGGAGGCCGCCGATAGCTTGCCGCAGGAATTCGCTTTGGAGGCGGCCTATCCCAACCCCTTCAACGCCGCGGTGCAGATTCCCTTCGTGGTCTGGTCGGCTAATACTCGGGTCGGATTGACGGTCCACGACATATTGGGCCGCACCGTCCGCACACTAGCGGCCGGCCCGCTGGCGGCCGGGCGACACGTTTTTCACTGGGATGGTCGCAATGCGGCCGGCGAGCCGGTGGGCAACGGCGCGTATCTGGTGCAGTTGCGCGCTGGCGGGCAACGGGCAGTGGGCAAGGTGATGTTGATTAAATGACGGACGTTGCGCCGTGGCGTTAGCAGCCGTCGGCCCTTGGGTTTGGCCCGCGGGCTGGTGCTGTGCCCTGCGCCGGTCCAACCGTAGGGACAGACCTATGTGTCTGTCCCAAGAAGAATCCGCTGCCTAATATTCACAATAAAAGGGTAACGGACCTTCGGCATGAACTCAGACCAATGGAGGGCGGAAACGCACGGTGCCGAAAGGTAAGCGGGCGCGGAATTTAACCAAACGAAAGGGGGCTGAGCTTGGCGAAGCCCGTGATGTTGGCAATTAAAGAAAGGCAATAGACATGGTTACGCTATCTAAGCTCTACACCAAGACCGGCGACGGCGGGATGACGCGGCTGGGCGATATGTCGCAAGTGCCCAAGACGAGTGCCCGCATCGCCGCGTATGGGTGCGTAGATGAGCTGAACTCGGTGATTGGGTTGGCGCGGGCCAGCGGCGCAGAGCACGACGAGGTCTTGGCCCGGATCCAAAACGATCTCTTCGATTTGGGGGCCGATTTGTGCGTCCCGCAGGGGGAGGGCCTGCGCGTGCAGCCGCAGCAGGTACTGTTCCTAGAGCAGCAAATCGATCAACTCACGCAAGGCTTGGCTCCCTTGCGGAGCTTTATCTTGCCGGGGGGCCGGCTTCCCGCTGCTTGGCTCCACTTGGCGCGGACGGTGTGTCGGCGCGCCGAGCGAGCCACTTGGCAGCTAGCCGAGCAAGAGCCGGTCGGCCAGCCGGTTTTGCTGTATCTCAACCGGCTCTCCGACTTGCTGTTCGCCATCGCGCGGGCCGCCAACGACGGCGGCCAGGCGGATGTGCTGTGGAAGCCGGGGGAGGGCGCGGGCGATGCGTAAGTGGAGCTTGCTGTGGTTGGTGCTCGGCGTGTCGGCGGCCAACGGAGCCGACTGCGGCGATACCTACGATCCGGCACAGGATTACTTTCCCCACAAAGCCGAGTTGCAATACGCCGAGAGCTTTGCCATTGAATACTTCGACCACTACAAAGTGGTCACCGTGCATACGCCGTGGCCGGGGGCGCAAGAAGCCGTCCAGTACGTACTCGTTCAGTGCGGTACGCCTGCCCCCGAGGGGTACGACAGGGCTCAGCGTATCACCGTGCCGATTCGTCGTCTCGCGGCCTTATCGACGACCCAACTGCCGCATCTCGAATTGCTCGACGCGCTCGCAACCTTGGTCGCAGTCAGCGACATTGAGCTGGTGCATTCGCCGGGCGTCAACCAGCGTTTTGCGGCGGGCAAAATTGCCGAAATTGGCCACGGAGCCGGGGTCAATCTCGAATTAGTGCTGGAGCTGGCGACCGACGTGGTGATGACCGTGGCCTCGGCGCAATCCCAGTACAATGCCCACCCGGTCTTGCAGCAAGCGGGCGTGGCTGTGGCTATCAACGCCGAGTACACCGAGCCGTCGCTGTTGGGCCGCACGGAATGGCTCAAGTTTACTGCGGCCTTTTTCAATGCCGAGGCTTTAGCGGAAGAGCACTTTGCCGACATTGTGGCTCAGTACCAACATTACGCGGCTTTGGTGCAGGATGTGCCAAGGGCGCAACGCCCGCCGGTGTTTGGCGGCTCCCTGTGGCGCGACACGTGGCACGTCGCCGGCGGCAAAAGCTACCCGGCGCAACTGATCGCCGCGGCTGGCGGCGCGTACCTATGGGCTGATGACGATTCTGGCGGGAGCTTGCCCTTGGACTTTGAGGCCGTGTACGAAAAGGCCCACGCGGCCGCGGTGTGGCTGACCATGCGCAACCAATGGCATTCGCTGGCCGAGGTGCAAGCTGCGGACGAACGCTATGCCGCGTTTGCCGCGTTTAATAGCGGCCGAGTGTACAATGCCAACGCCCGGCTCAACGCGCACGGCGGCAACGACTATTGGGAAAGCGGCCTCGTCGAACCCCATAGTGTGCTGGCCGATTTGATAAAAATCCTGCATCCCAACCGCCTGCCGGAACACGCGCTCAAGTTTTATAAAAAACTAGACTGAGAAGCTGTGGCTACTACTTCTACGACTGAGGACACGCCTTGGCCCCGGCTGGGGCCGCGCTGGGGCCTCTTGTTGGCCATGGCCGGGGCTTTGCTCGGCTTTTTTGCTCTCAGCTTGGGCGTGGGGTCGGTGTCCATTCCCCTCGATGCCGTGATCGACATCCTGGGGGGGGCAGCCGAGCAAAAGGCGAGCTGGAGCCACATCATCTACGCGATTCGGCTGCCGCGCGCACTCACTGCGCTCTTGGCTGGCGCGGCCCTGAGCGTCAGCGGGCTACAAATGCAAACCCTGTTCCGCAATCCGCTCGCCGATCCCTTCATCCTCGGCATCAGCGCCGGGGCGAGTCTAGGCGTGGCATTGGTCGTCTTGGGCACGGGCGTCAGTGGGGCCGGGCTGCTGGTTGGTTTGGGTCTTTTGGGGCAGGTTGGCGTAGTCGCCGCGGCCGTGGTTGGCGCGGCGTTGGTACTGGGCTTGGTGCTTTTGGTGGGGCGGCGCGTGCAGCACACCATGACCTTGCTCATCCTCGGCCTCATGTTTGGCTATCTGACCAGTGCCGTAGTCAGCGTGTTGCTTTACTTCAGCATTCCCGAACAGGTACAGACCTACGTCCTGTGGACCTTTGGCAGCTTTGGCGCGGTCGCTTGGGGCCAACTCACCTTTTTAGCGCCGGTGGTATTGGCGGGTTTGGCGATTGCTGGCCTGCTGGTCAAACCGCTCAATGCCTTGCTGCTCGGCGAAACCTATGCGCGCAGCATGGGCTTGGGAGCGCGGCGGGCGCGATTGTGGATTATTGCCAGTGCCGCTTTGTTGGCCGGCGCGGTCACGGCCTATTGCGGTCCCATTGGCTTTTTAGGGGTAGCGGTGCCGCATTTGTGCCGCGCTCTTTTCAATACTTCGGACCACCGCGTCCTACTACCGGCCAGCGTGCTGTTGGGCGGCATTTTGGCCCTGAGTGCGGATTTGTTGGCGCGTTTGCCCGGCAGCGAGGCCACCCTGCCGCTGAATGCGGTCACCGCTTTGATCGGTGCGCCCGTGGTCACGTGGATTATCCTGCGCCGCCGCGCCTTGAGGCCCGTTTTTGCTGCCTGAAGCCATGCTGCAAACGCGCGACCTGTGCATTGGCTACGCGCCCAAACGCCGGCCGCGCATCGCTGTGGCCGCGGACTTGGGCGTGGAATTGCTCAAGGGGGAACTGGTCTGCTTGTTGGGACCCAATGGCGCGGGCAAATCCACGCTCATGCGCACGTTGGCTGGCCTGCAAAAGCCGCTGGCTGGCGAGGTACTGCTCAAAGGCCGCGACCTGCACGGGCTAAGCGAGCGCGCTCGGGCGCGGCTTTTGGGCTTAGTCCTGACCGAGCGGGTAGAAGTGGGCAACTTGTCGGCCTATGCCCTCGTGGCACTGGGCCGCTACCCGTACACTGGCTGGGATGGTCGTCTTTCAGCCGGCGACGAAGCGGTGGTGCGCTGGGCCATGGACGCGGTGGGGGCCAGAGAGCTGGCCGGGCGCAGCGTCGGCGAATTGAGCGATGGCGAGCGGCAAAAAGTGATGATTGCCCGCGCTTTGGCGCAGGAACCAGCGGTGCTGCTGCTCGACGAGCCAACGGCTTTTTTGGATTTGCCGCGGCGCGTCGAGATCGTGCAGTTGTTGCGCCGCTTGGCCGGCGAGCGCGAGCGCGCGGTCTTGCTTTCCACGCACGACTTGGACTTGGCGCTGCGCTGTGCCGACCGCCTCTGGCTGTTGCCGTCGGGCGGTCCTTTGCAGGTTGGGGCCCCGGAAGACTTGGTGTTGAGCGGGGCCTTTCAGCGGACGTTTACCGGCGTGGAATTCGACCCGGCCTTGGGTTCTTTTCGGTTGGCGCCAGAGGTGCCAGGGGCCGTCGGCTTAGTGGGCGAAGGGCTTTATGCGCGGTGGACCGCCCGGGCGGTGGAACGGGCTGGTTTCCGCGTGGCGGAAGACGCGCCGATATGCGTCGAGATCATTCGCGCCCAGGGCGCCCCGGCTTGGCGGCTTCACACAGCGGCTGGCGGGCGCGTCTGCACCACCCTGTATGAGGTAGTCAAGTGCTTGAAACTTTGAACGTCTTGGGGGAGAAGGGGTGTCCTTCCCGCGTCCGCGGGAATCCAGTGCGGGCCAGAGGCCCGCGCAAGAACGTCACCCCGGGCACCGACCCGGGATGGGAATTTAGGCTGAGCACGACCGGCAATGGGACGTTCTCGATGCCGGCAGGACAAAGGATGCGTACCATCAGTGAATAATGCACAATGCCGTGCAAAGCCATTTGTTCAAATCACCTTTCACAATGTATTTTTTAGGTAAGGAATCGCTTATGCTCATCAAGATCACTTCCAAACGCCAAGTCACCTTCCCGGCTAGAGTATTGGAGGAACTAGGGGTAGGGCCAGGAGACCGGCTCTCCCTAGAGGAAGGCCCGGATGGATTCATCCTGCGGCCCCAGCGGATTGATCCCACGCGCCTCGCCCCGCTCAGAGACAAGCTAGTGCGTGGGCAGGGGACGTTCTGTCTTCAGTCCTTTCGCGACCAACCCCATGACCCAACGCTTCGGGATTGATACTTCGGTATTGGTCCGCCTGCTCACCGGAGATCCTGAACCAGAGTTCGTTGTGTGCGGCGGCTCACTGCGTTGGCGGGAGATGGCGCAGAGATTTTCGCATCCAACCAAGTCATCGGTGAAGCCTACATTGCTGTGCAGCATCACTACGGAGTCTCGAAAACGGAGGCAAAGAGCGCATTGAGCCAAGTGCTGCAAAGCGGACTGATAGCGCCGCTTAATGGCTACACCGTACTGGCCGCGCTTGAGTCCAAAGCCGGTCCCGGTCTCTTGGACCGCTTGATCGTCAACGACTATACGCGAACAGAGCTAGAGACTCTGACGCTGGATCGGAAGATGGCGGCCCTGCCAAACGCCAACCACCTGTAGGTTTGATTGCTATAGCAGTATTGAGGGCCCTGAAATATGACCGAAGAACGTAGAAAGATATTCATAACTGATGTTACGCAGTCGCTGGTTATCGTCGGCCCCTTGCTGGCTCCGGGGGCCTTCCCTCGCAAGGGCAAGAACGTCACTCTGTGCCGGTACGGGCATCTAGCCTACCTGCACCGGCGGCTCTGGAGGCCTGCTTACCTAGGCAGGACCAACGCGGCGTAACGTCCATCAATAAAAGGCGTTGTCCCATGACCCGCATCGTCTCCTTGTTGCCCAGCAGCACTGAAATCATCTGTGCCCTCGGCTGCGGCGACCGCTTGGTAGGACGCTCGCACGAGTGCGACTATCCGCCCGGCGTTGCCGACTTGCCCGCCTGCACGGCCCCCAAATTCGACCCGGACGGCACTTCGTATCAGGTTGACCAGCGGGTCAAAGCCATTTTGCAGGAAGCGGCTTCGGTGTACCGGGTGGATGCCGACCTGCTCGACGAGTTGGCCCCGGATTGGTTGGTGACGCAATCGCAGTGCGAAGTGTGCGCCGTCAGCCTCGCAGACGTCGAGGAAGCCGCTGGTCAATTAGTGCGCTCGCAGCCGGCCATTCTATCGTTGCAGCCGAATGCCTTGGCCGATGTCTGGGGCGACATCAAGCGGGTAGCTGTGGCATTAGAAGTGACCGAGCGCGGCCGGGCCTTGGTGGCCCAACTACGGCAGCGGCTGGACCAAATCGCCGCTCGCACGTGCGCTATCGGCCATCGTCCGCGCATCGCCTGTATCGAGTGGTTCGAGCCGCTGATGGCCGCGGGCAACTGGATCCCCGAATTGGTGGAAATAGCGGGCGGCCAACCCCTTTTTGCGACGGCCGGGACGCATTCGCCTTGGTTGGCGTGGGACGCCCTAGTGGAGGCGCAGCCGGATGGTATCGTGCTGATGCCTTGCGGTTTTGATATGCCGCGCTCCGGCCGCGAGCTGCCAGCCCTTACCCGGCATCCGCTGTGGTCGCGGCTGCCAGCCGTGCAGCAGGGGCAGGTGTTTCTCACCGACGGCAATCAGTTTTTCAATCGCCCGGGGCCGCGCTTGGTGGAGTCGGCCGAAATCCTCGCCGAGATTTTGCATCCCCAACAATTTAGGGGTACGCATGAGCACCAGGGCTGGAAGCGGTGGGAATCCTGAGCGAGCGGGCGGCCTATTCGCCGATGCTGGGCCTTGGATGGGCTAAGGCGGCTCCCTACCGCGTCGAAAACTTGTGTATGGTAACCGTCCGGTAGGTCTCGCCCGGACGCAACACCACCGACGGAAAGCCCGGCTGATTGATCGAGTCGGGATAGTGCTGGGTCTCCAAGCACAGGCCGTGGTACGGATCGTAGCGCGTCCCACCCTTGCCGATCACGCCGTTGAGATGAATAGCCGAGTACAACTGGACGCCCGGCTCGGTCGTGTACAGCTCCAGCACCCGCCCGCTCTGCGGCTCGTACACCTCGGCGGCCAGCCCCGGCTCAGCCCGGCCCCCATGGTCGAGCACAAAGTTGTGGTCGTAGCCGCCGATGGCAAGCTGCCCGATGCGCCCGCCAATGGCAGCAGACTTGCCAAAGTCGAGGGGGGTGCCCGCTACCGGCAAAATGCGCCCGGTGGGGATTTGGTGGGCGTCCGGCTCGGTGTAGTAGCGGGCGTGGAGGGTGAGGATATGCCCGAGGATGGAGCCTTGGCCGGCCAGATTAAAATAGGAGTGGTTGGTCAAGTTGATCGGCGTCGGCTTGTCGGTGGTGGCTTCGTATGCGATGACGAGTTCGTCGTCGTGGGTCAAGGTGTACGTCACGCTTACCGGCACGGTGCCCGGGTAGCCTTCCTCGCCGTCGGGGCTGACGTAGCGCAAGCACACGGCCGGCCCGCGGTGGTCGTCTGCGACTTCGGCGTCCCAGACGACCTTGTCAAAGCCCACGCGCCCGCCGTGTAGGTGATTAGGCCCGTTGTTGACGGCAAGGGTGTACTGTTGGCCGTCTAGGGCGAATTGGCCACCGGCGATGCGGTTGGCGACTCGTCCGGTGATGCAGCCGAAGTACGGGTTCTCCTTTTCGTATTGATCGAAGTGATCAAAGCCGAGCACTACATCGCCCAGCGTTCCGGCGCGGTCGCGCACCAAAAGTTCGGTGATGATCCCGCCATAGGTGATGACGCGGGCGATGGTGCCGCGGTCGTTGGTGAGGGTATAGCGCTCAACGGGCTGGCCGGTCGCGGTCGTTCCAAAGCGGTCTTTGCTCACGTTGGCTTCTCCTGCGGTGGCGACCAAGGCGACCGCCAGTAGCATGGCAGTGGGCTTTTGCATGGCCCCTCCTTGGGTTGCTGATCTTGGGCTTCCTTTTTGCCAGACGTAACATAGGCATTCTGCATGGGCGGGGACAATCAGGAGGACGAGACGGCTGCGCCCCCGGCGGCCGGCTCCAAAAGCCTGCGCCCGTGAAACAAGTGGTTGTTACGCATCGGCTCCCTATCAATTATATTGTTGCATCCCAACGGCTCCATTTTAACCCTACGAGATATACTATGAAAACGCCCTTTTGGCTCCTCGCCTTGCTTCCCTTGCTGCTGGTCGCCTGCAGCGACGCGCCGCAACCGGCCGCCAAGCCCCAACTCGCCTTTGTCACCAACGGCGTCGGCCCCTTTTGGACTATTGCCACCAAAGGCGTCGAAGCCGCGGCTGCCGAATTTGCCGCCGACGCTGAAGTGCAGATGCCCGGCGAAGGGGTCGCCGATCAGAAGCGCATCGTCCAAGCCTTGCTGGCCCGCGGCATCGACGGCATGGCCATAAGCCCCATCGACCCGGACAACCAGACTAACCTGCTCAACGAGGCGGCCGCGCACACCAACCTACTCACCCACGACTCGGACGCGCCAAAGAGCAACCGCCTTTGCTTTATTGGCATCGACAACTACTCGGCCGGCCGCGCCTGCGGCGCACTGGTCAAAGAAGCCCTGCCCAGCGGCGGCAACATCATGATCTTCGTCGGCCGCCTCGAACAGCTCAATGCCCGCCAGCGCCGCCAAGGCCTCATCGACGAGCTGCTCGATCGCTCCTTTGACCCGACGCGCCGCGACCCCAACAGTGGCCCGATTGCCGGCGACTCCTATACCATTCTCGACACCCGCACCGACCAGTTCGACTACGCCAAAGCCAAGGCCCAAGTCGAGGACGCGATTGCCAAATACCCGGACCTCCACGGCGTCGTCGGCCTATTTGCCTACAATCCGCCGATGTGCCTCGAAGCGATCAAGGAAGCGGGCAAGACCGGCCAAATCCAAATCATCGCCTTTGACGAGGAAGCACCCACCCTGCAAGGCATCATCGACGGCCACATCTACGGCACGGTGGTACAAAACCCGTACCGCTACGGGTACGAGTCCGTGCGGATATTGGCCGCCCTCGCCCGCGGCGACCGCTCGGTATTGCCCGAAGGGGGGGTGTTCGACGTGCCGGCGCGGTCCATTCGCCGCGACAATGTCGAAGCCTTTTGGGACGAGCTAAAAACCCTGACTGGCACTCACTAATGGCGCTGTTGGCGGCCCGCGGCATTAGCAAGCACTTTCCCGGGGTCCTCGCCCTCGACGCGGTGGATATGGCGGTGGAAGCCGGCGAAGTGCTCGCGGTCATCGGCGAAAACGGCGCCGGCAAATCCACGCTGATGAAAATTCTCGCCGGCATTGAGGCCCCAGACAGCGGCCAAATTGTGCGCGATGGAGAGCCGGTAGTAATCGACTCGCCGCGCCGGGCGGCCGCACTCGGCATTGCCCTGATCCACCAAGAGCTCAACTTTTGCGCCAATCTTTCGGTCGCGGCCAATCTCTACCTCGGCCGCGAGCCGCAAAAGTGGGGGCTTATGGACCGCGCCGCCATCCGCACGGGGGCCATCCAAGCACTGGCGCAACTCGGCCTTGCGGTGTCGCCGGACACCTTGATGGGCGACTTGGCCATTGGCCACCAACAGCTCGTCGAAATTGCCAAGGCCCTGGCGACCGAGGCGCGGATCCTGATCATGGACGAGCCGACCTCCAGCCTCACTAGCCAAGAAGCCGAGGTGCTTTTTGCGGTCATTGACCAACTGCGCGAGCGCGGCGTGTCCATCATTTATATCTCGCATCGCCTCGGCGAGGTCGAAGCCCTCGCGGACCGCGTCTTAGTGCTCTGCGACGGGCAAAACGCGGGCGAGTTGGTCCGCGCGGACATAAGCCACGACGCCATGGTCGCGCAGATGGTCGGCCGCGACGTCGCCCAATACTACGCGCACCAACCCCATCCGGCTGGCGCCATGGCTCTACAAGCCGAGGACTTGGTGGTCCCGGCGTGGCCCGAGCACCGGCTCAATTTCGCGGTGCGGCGTGGTCAGCTCGTCGGCATCGCTGGTCTTGTGGGTGCCGGGCGCACCGAGTTGTTGCAGGTGCTGTTCGGCTTGGTTCCCGCGCTCGCTGGCCGCATCCTCATCGACGGTACGCCGCAGGCGATCTGCTCGCCGGCCGATGCCATTCGCGCCGGTTTGGCACTGGTGCCCGAAGACCGCAAGCAACAGGGTCTGATCCTCGAAATGGCGCTGCGCGACAACGTGGGCCTGCCCGGTTTGCAGCACCACCGGCGCTTTGCTGGTTGGGCCAACTTTGCCCGCCAAGCAGCGGACGCCGACCAGATGATCGAGCGCCTCGCCATCCGCACCCCCGGCCCGGCCCAAATCGTCCAGTACCTATCTGGCGGCAACCAGCAAAAGGTGGTGCTCGGCAAGTGGCTGGCACTCGCGCCGCGCGTGTTGCTGCTCGACGAGCCTACCCGCGGCATCGACGTGGGGGCCAAGCAAGCGATTTACCACCTGATGGAAGAGTTGGCCGCCAGCGGCGTGGCCGTGCTGTTTGCCTCGAGCGAGTTGGAGGAAATTCTGGGGATGGCCGATGCGGTGTTGGTCATGCACGAGGGCCGCATTACCGGCCAACTCCAGCGCGACGCGCTCAGCGAAGAGGCGATTATGAGCTTGGCGACCGGGAAGGCGGCTTAGAAGATGAAGAAAATACTGGGCATCCTCGGCTTGTTGCTGGCGATTTTTGTGGTCACTTGGATCGTCGAACCTAAGTTTGTTAGTGCCTATAACCTGCAAAATATCATTCGCTGGACCTCGCTGTTTGGCATCATTTCTATTGGCGTGGCCTTTGTCATTATCACCGGTGGTATCGACTTGTCGATTGGCTCGTTGATCGGCTTGGTGGGGTGTCTGCTGCCGATGTTTTTGGCGGCTGGGTACTCGCCGGTCATGGCGCTGTTGGCCGTGGTGGTTTTGTCGTTGGCCATTGGGTTGCTGCACGGCTTGCTGATCACGCGCTTGGGGCTACAGCCGTTTGTCGTGACGCTGTGCGGTCTGCTGTTCTACCGCGGCTTTGCCCGCTGGCTCACCCACGACCAAGTCCAAGGCTTTGGCTCGGCCTACGAGGGCCTGCGCCAGTTGGCGATTGGCAAGGTCGCGCTGGGCGGCGGCTTTGCGCTGCCGATTCCGTTTTTCCTGTTGGTGCTGGCCGGGGTGCTGGCCGCTTTTTTCCTCAATCGCACGATCTGGGGCCGCTACCTGTTGGCCCTCGGCCGCAACGAGACCGCGGCGCGCTACAGCGGAATCCAAATTGAGCGGATGAAAATTTTGGCGTACGTGTTGTGCTCGGGCACCGCTGGCTTGGGCGGCATCTTGTTCGCCCTCGACGTCAATTCGGTGCAACCGGCCGCGCACGGCAATTTCTACGAGCTGTATGCGATTGCCGCAGCCGTGTTGGGGGGCTGTTCGCTGCGCGGCGGCGAGGGGTCCATTTTGGGAGTCGTCATTGGCGCGGCCGTGATGCGGTTGCTCTACAATGCCATCAATGTCTCGGGCGTCCCCACCCAACTCGAATTTGCCATTATCGGCGCGGTGATTTTGGCCGGGGTCATCGCCGATGAGTTGATTCGCCGCGTGGCGGGCCGGAGAAAAGCGGCGCGGGAAGATTAGCGCAGCCGTTTGGCCTGGCCAATTCTCTCTTTGCGAAGGAATGAGCTATGGATAGCGTTTTTGTTTATTGGGATAACTCCAACATCTTTCACGAGGCGCAGCGTTTTGCCGAACACCGCAATGAAGGGCCTGGTGCTCGCTGGCGCGTGCGGATCAATTTTGACAATATGCTGCGCTTGGCGCACGCCGACCGCCCTCTACAAAAGGCACTGGCCGCGGGTTCGGTGCCGCCGGAGATGCGGCAATTGTGGAACCGGATGGAGAATCAAGGCGTGGAGGTCAAATTATTCGACCGCGGCGATGCTGCCCGTGGCGAGCAGGACACGCCCGACCGGGTATTGCAGTTGCGCATGTTGGAAGACGGTTGGGATTTCAATGGCAACCCGGGCGTTGTCGCGTTGCTGACCGGCGATGGGGCAGGCTATGAAGAAGGCGCGGGTTTTCACCGGACTTTAGAGCGTATGCACAGACGCGGCTGGCGCGTGGAAATCCTGTCGTGGGCTCATTCTTGCAACCAAAGAATGCGTCTATGGGCAGAAGAAAACGGCGTCTTCGTCGCGCTGGACGATTTTTACGAATCCATCACCTTTATGGAGCCTTCGCGGCCCGGGCACGAGTTCGCGTCTTGGCGCGATTCGGCCCCATTGGATTTGTCGCGTCGTCCTACATGACGGACCGTGGGGCTGGCTTTTACGGCAATGATGCGATTGCGGACCGCGGGCCGATCGCCCAGAGGGGTTAATTATGGCCGCAAAAAAGTACCGCGCCGGCGTCATCGGCCTCGGCTGGATGGGGATGCTCTACGACTTGGGCAAGCGGGATTACTCAAGCATCCTCGGGCCGCACGAAAATCCCATATACGATGTCGAAAGCACCGCCCGCCCCCTGCCGGACGGACTCGATGTCAAGCGGACCTTTCACCTCCACGATCACCCCGGGCAGGAGGGGCTGGCTACTTCGTATGCGGCCGCCCTGTTTGACCGGCCCGAAGTGGACTTAGTGGCCGGTGCCGACCGGGATCCGCGGCGGCGGGCTCTGTTCGGGGAACGCTACGGCATTGGGGCCTTGTACGCGGACGCGCTGGCGATGTTGGGCGAGGAGCGGCTGGACATTGTGGCAATTGCGACCAATACCAAGGGGCGGTCGGCCCTGACGGCGGCGGCGGTCGCCGCGGGAGTGCGCGGCGTGTTGGTCGATAAGCCCATGGCGTTTTCGCTGGCCGAGGCCGACGCCATGGTGGCCGCTTGCGCCGAGGCCGGGGTGCCGCTGGTGGGGGGAGCGACGAGCGTTTCGCATCCGTCGTTTGCGCGGGCCAAGGCGCTGGTAGCGGAGGGCGCGATTGGCCCCGTGCGGTCGCTCGAAGCGCGGGTTCCGGTGTTGGCTCAGCATCAGGACTGGAGCTACTTTTTGACCGGCGATCCGCGCTGGGTGTGCGGCACGGGCGATCAGCCGCGGCGGCAGCGCGGCAGCACCGAGTTCATGGGGCAGGGGCTAATCGCGTGCAGCGATGGCTTGGTGGTCCACATCCGGGCCGGCGCGCCCGAGGTGCGGATTTCCGGGAGTCGAGGAGAGATGGTCTTTGAGCACAATCGGTGGCGGCTTTATCAAGATGTGGCAACGCCGGCGGCCGGGCGGGTGGAAATGCCGTGGCCGGCGCCGCAGTTTTTGCCGGGGATGCGGACGGTGTACTGCCTCGACGATTTGCTCGCCTGTATGGAGGGGCGCTTGGACGAGCCGAAAAATTCCGGGCGGCGGGTCGCTGTGGCCCTAGAAGTGGAACTGGGGCTGAAGCGGTCGGCCGCGCAAGGCGGCGAGCGGGTGGAATTGCCGCTGGCCGACCGCCGCTTGGCGCTGACGTACGATTGGTTCCGCTAGAGGATGCGATAGATGCGAGTGTTGGTTACGGGTGCGGCCAGTGCATTGGGTCAAGAGATCGCCGCCGCGCTAAAAGCCGATCAAAGTGTGCAGCTACGGTTGCTAGACGACTGTGCGGCACCGCGGCAAGAGGTCGAATGGGTTGCCGCCCGGCTGACCGATCCAGACGCGGTGCGGCCGGCCGTGCGGGATGTCGATGCCATCGTCCACCCGGGCGAGCCGCCGCCCATGCCCGCAAGCGAAGAGGCCCTGCTCGACCGGGCGACGCGCGGTACGCACGTGCTGTTGCAGGCCGCGGTGGAGGCCGGCGTCAAGCGGTTTGTGTACGGCAGTACGCTCGACGTGTTTCGCGCGTATCCCGACACGGTGTACGTCACCGAGTATTACAAGCCGTTGCCGCCGCCCGAGTTGGCGGTGCTGGCGCGGTATTTGGGCGAGCTGACGTGCCGCGAATTTGTGCGCGATTATCCCATTACAGGCACGGCCTTGCGCCTCGGCAAGCTGGTGCGCGCAGAGGAAGTCGCCGGGCAAGAGCGCGATTTGCTGTGGGTCGATATGCGCGATGCAGCACAGGCGTTTTGCGCGGCGTTGGCCCGGGACGCGAGCGCGTCCTTAGATTGGGTGCCGCGCTGGGCTGTGTACCACATTGTTGCACCCGGCGCCCATCCCAAGTTTTTGTGCGACCGGGCCAAGGCCATGGGCTATCAACCACAGCACGAGTTGGGCGGAGCTAAGGTTTGAAGAAAAAGGTATTGCTGTTAGGGGCCTCGGGCATGATTGCACCCCATCTACTGCCCGGTCTCGAAGACCTGTACGATCTGACGCTGGCCGACATCGCCCCGCACCCGGCCGGCAAACCCGTCGTGTCTTGCGATGTGTCGGCGCGCGAGCAGGTGCGGGCCGCGGCTGCGGGCATGGACGCGATTATGAATTTCACGGTCGTGCGCGATCACCCGGAGCAGAGTTTTCACGTCAATACGCGGGGGGCACTCAACGTGATGCGAGCGGCGGTGGAGCACGACATCAAAAAGGTGATTCACACGGGGCCGCAATTCGTGCGCCGCAACTACGATCACGATTTTGACATTGCCGAGGTGCCGCCTGTGTTGGGCACCGGGTATTACTGTTTGACGAAGGGGTTGGCGAGCGAGATTTGCCGCACGTACGCGCGGGCGTACCGCATTCAGACGATCAGCTTTGTGTTCAATGGCTTGGGGCCGCGGCCGACGGCGCAGCATATGGGAGACTTTCCGCCGTTTACGGTGGTGTGGGAGGATTTGCAGCAGGCGTGTCGGCTGGCGTTGGAAATTCCACAAGTGCCGGATTGTTTTCAGGAGTTCAACTTGCTTAGCTGGGAGGGGCACGGCAAGTACAATGTCGATAAGGCGCGGCGCATCTTGGGCTTTGCGCCGAGCGAGCACTGGGAAAAGTATTTTGCGCGTCGGCCCTGAAGGGCTTTGGGCAGACCCGCGACAACCGCACTCCCGCGACCAAAAAGGGAGACAGGCTTTGCAATCCTCACCCAATCCGCAGAGACCAGGATAAAGACGACTGTTGCTAAATGCCTCTGAATAACTCAACAATTTCTAAGCTCACAGATGTAGAACAGCGCCAAAGGACCGCAATGGTGCCGAGTGCAGTTAGTCTTTTTGCCGGAGCAGGTGGTTGCTCATTGGGGTTCAAGAAGGCTGGTTATCAAGTGTTATTTGCTTTGGATAGCGATCCAACAGCGGTTGAGACCTATAGAGCTAACTTCCCGTCCGCTCTCTGCGTTCAAGGCGATGTGCGAACATTTGACTTCGGTATGCTGCTGAACGACTTAAACATTAAAGTAGGTGAGTTGGATATTTTAATCGGCGGACCGCCTTGTCAGGGCTTTAGTACTGCCGGTACTAAATTTTGGGATGATCCGCGAAATAGCTTATTAAAAAGCTATATTAAATCTCTAAAAATAATGCGTCCAAAGTGGTTCATCATGGAAAATGTAGAAGGACTTTTAACAGCGAAAGGTGGAGAGTACATTTACGAAGCTACTAAAGCGTTTATAGAATTGGGCTATAGAGTACGCGTCGATAAAATTTATGCACACGAATACGGAGTTCCGCAGAGAAGGAAGCGCGTTTTGGTTATCGGCAATCGCTTGGGATACGATTTTGATTTGCCCCAGCCCGTGCTGCATATTCATGGAGCAATTTTTAGAAAGTCGAGCTCGACGCTTAGACATGCAGTAGATGATTTACCAGAACCATCTGTCGATAAGGACCAAATAGTAAAATATAGTGGTGCTTGGAGAGATGAAATACGAGATGGGACTAAAGAAATAAAGGATCACTTTAGGCCACTGATCCATGATATACAAGCAGAGCGCATTCGCGTATTAAAACCTGGGCAAACCATGAAGGATCTTCCCAAAGAGTTACAGCATAAATCCTTTAGGCGAAGAGCCAATAGGCGAGTAATGGATGGGACGCCTTCAGAGCAAAGAGGAGGTGCCCCTGCTGGCCTGAAAAGGCTACACTTTGATGAACCTTGTCTAACGATTACTGGAGCTGCTTACCGAGAGTTTATCCATCCCACTGAAGATCGGCCTTTGACTATTAGAGAATGTGCCAGAATCCAAACATTCTCGGACTCGTTTGTCTTTTTGGGAAATACGGCTGAGAAGATGCGGCATATTGGCAACGCGATTCCACCGAAACTCGCACGATCTTTTGCCGAATATATCAAAAATTACGGATTTTTGCCAAATAAAAAAATGGGATATGGAACATTGATAGGATTCACTTTAACAAAAGCAGTCGCGATGAGTCCGTCGCTCAGAAAGACGGCGCATTTACTAGATCGTCTAAAGAAAGATGACAAACCACAATTAACCTTATTTGGATAAACTTTATGACTACTACTTCAATCCGACACTTGTTGAGCAAATGCAAAGTTCATGGAACGGGGAATGTACAAGTTATTATCTCTGATTCTGAACTATATATTCTTCTAGCTATTAGTATGCGGTCAAGGTCGTTTTTCCGAAGAGCTATCTTTCCCAAGAGAATGCAAGTCAGCAGGATTTACTCCTATTCTTCTTGTGCTAGATCCAACTTCATCGCCCCGTCTTACAGAGTTAGCTGAAGAATTTATAAACGCAAACGGTATTGCTGTGATCGGCGAAGAAGCATGGGAGCACATAGAATCTAATGCCGGGCCAGTTCTATCAACTTTTGTGGCGAAGTATATACGTCCTCCCATAGATGCAATAGAGATAATTGACAACAGGCTCCCTTTAAGTATCAATTTATCTTGGAGCGAAAAATCTATTTCAATAGCTTCTGAAAATGCCAAGTATGAAATGAGAGGCCCTAATAACTTCTAAAGGTTTTGTTGAGAAAGACACCAAGGAGCTTTTCCATGAGCGAAATCATCGCCGATACGGCGCAAATCTCCGCCTTTGCCGACCAGCTCGACGCGCTCGATCGGCACGGCTTTCTCTTGGTGCGCAACGCACTTGCAGAGGACGCGGTGCTGGCGTGGCGGGCGTGCTTGGTGCGGAAGTACGAGCACCAAGAATGGGACATTAGCAACGAGGTCGGCAATGTGGCGTTTGACCACCTGCTAGCGCAGGAACCCGCGCTGGCGCGGCCCATGGTCGGCCACCCGTCGGTCGCGCCGTACTTGCAGGCCATGCTCGGCCGGCAATGCCAGTTGCGGAGCTTTCGCGCACACATCAATCCGGGCACTTATACCCAAGAGTGGCACAAGGACTTCGGCTACTACTGGGACGCGCCCGACGAGGCGCGGCACGCGCTGCGGCCGCTGTGCATCAACACCACGTTTTACCTGACCGACAACGCGCCAGAGACCGGGCGCTTGACCTTTATCAACAACTTCTGCCACAACGCCCTGCCCGAAGAAATCCGCCACCTCGGCGGATACAATTCCGACAATCCCTTTTACCAGTGGTGCGAGCGGCAGGAGCACATCCACCTGCATCCCATGACCGGCGACGCGGTGGTGTTCTTCAGCCACATTCCGCACCAAGGCGCCAAGCTAGCAGCCGATGCCGACGCGCCCATGCGCTGCAACGTAGTGCTGCACTACCAGCAGACGCCGATGTTTCCGGGGATTCCCTTTGTCAGTTCGCCGCTGCCGGCCATGGCCGCGCTCGGCTACGACGGGACGTTTCCGTTTGCCTAATTCCCACAAGGAGAACGCGTATGCGTCGCTTTACTCGTACCCCCTATTACAGCGGGCCGGACGACCCGCAAATCGGCCAAGTGCGCGGCACGTTGGCCCTCGGCGAAACCGTCATCATCGAGACCATTGGCGGAGCAGACAACGACTTTGAGGCGGCCGGGGAGACCCGCGCCGGCATGATTACCTCTGGCGAGAGCCATCGCCGCTACGCCCGCCCGGGCGGGCCCTTTCTCATTGAGGGTATTGAGCCGGACGATTGGGTGGCCATTGAGATCGTCGATATTGAGGTCGGCCCCTATGGTTTCTATCGCAACGGCGGTCCCAATTGGGGCAATTGGCGCTGCGTGGCGCCGGTGCGCGACGGGTTGATTCACTTTCCGCCGGATTTTGTCGTGCCAGTGCGGCCCATGATCGGCGTCGTCCAGCTCGAATCGTGGGCACCTAACGCCATTGATCACGGCGGCAACATGGATTTCAATGCCATCCAGCCCGGCAGCACAGTGCATATCCGCGCACAAAAGCCCGGCGGCCTGCTCGCGCTAGGCGATGTTCATGCGCGCATGGGCGACGGCGAGTTGACCGGGGCCGGGGTCGAAATAGACTCAGCCATCACGCTCAAAGTAGATCGCTCGCCCGGGTTTCCCAATAGCAGTCCCGTAGTAGAAACCACTAGGGTCGTGGAGGAGGCCGAGGAATATCTCACTAGTGCGCGGGCGGCCGAGTGGGGCGACGCGCTCAAAGCGGCGTGGCTCGAAATGGTGGCCCTGCTTTGCGACCGCTACGACACCACGTACGAATACGCCAACCTGATCGTCGGCACCATTGGCGACGCCCGTCCGGGCTTTGCCACTGGCTATATGGGCGGCTATGTGACCTGCCAGATTGCGGTGACTAAGAAGTTGCGGCGCACGGGCGAGCCATACCGGCCCTAGCGGCCGGGGCGCGGTGTGCGGTCGGCGCGGTCGTGGGTGCAGGACGTTTACACTCTCCTAGACGGGCGATAACCACTCATCGCCGGGCATGATACGCTGCATGAACTGGTCAAACATGGGGACGGTGAATGCTGTGTCGCCATGACTGGGGCTCCAAATCATGCCTTTACTGATTAGCTGGTTGCGAGTGGGTGCTCTAGAGCTTACTGGGCGGTTCAAGGTATTGGCGATGTCCCCAGAACGATGCGGCCCGGGGCCAAGCTGGGCCATCGCCCGCATATATCTTTTTTCGGCCGGCGTAAGCCTATCAAACCGGACAGAGAAGAAGCTTTGATCGAGGGCCGCTATGGCCTGCTGGGAAGCGATTTCAACATGAGCCGCGGTGATGGGGGGGCGTTCGGCAATATCCCAGACATGTTTGCCCCATTCTTGGAGAAAGTAGGGATAGCATTGAGTTTGGGAGACCATGGCATCAAGTGCGCGTGATTCGATCGCGACGCCTTCGTCTTTTGCGGGCTTGGCAATGGCGTACTTGGCATCTTCGGGCGACAGCGGGCCGATGGTGGGAAATTCAAAAAGTCGTTCGGCATAAGACTTTGCTTGCCCTATGCGGCCGCGCACTTGGGGTAAGCCAGCACCAAACAGGATCACCGGGAGTTTGCGTTGAGCCACGCGGTGCAAGGCGGTGATCAAGGCCGCTAGCTCATTCTCCTGTACGTATTGAAGTTCGTCGACGAATAGTGCCACACCGGTCGCATCCGCCTTGGCGGCGGCTCCGACGACTTCAAACAAGGCCTGCAAGTCGATTTCGAGGTCCCCGTTATCTGCCAAGCCAGATTCAGGTTCAAAGTCGAGTCCGACCTCAATGTCCTGATACTTCACTTTTAAGGCTCCGACAAATCCCGCTAGTCCTCTAAGTGCCCTTTGCGCTAGTTGCTTTGCTGCCTGCTTATTCGAGAGCCGCAACAAGGCCACGCGCAGTTGAGGAACCAGCATGGCGGGAAGAGAACGATTTTCAGGTGCTTCAATGCGTAGGGCGTAGATGCCGCTAGCCTCGGCTTGTTCGCGCATGAGATCCAACAGCACGGTTTTGCCAACGCCGCGCAAGCCGATCATCATCATGCTCTTGGTGGGACGTCCGATTTTGGTGCGCTCCAATGCGATGCGGCCGGATTCGCGAATGACATCGCGGCCGGCCAACTCGGGCGGCGGAGTGCCCGCTCCAGGTGCGTATGGGTTGCGTATGGGATCCATGGGGCAAATTTATAGGGAAATTATCATGGTTATAAAGTTTATAAGAAAAAGATAACTTAGCTAACTTTGCTAGTTTTGCAACTCGATTGCCATAAGCAGGCCAACGTGCAAACAGGCGGCATCGTCCCTGATTACTTTTTTGCCAGATTCGGTCTCCCAAACCATCTTATCACGGACGGGCCACCCTGGTCGTTGCCTTGGGTCGCGTGGGCGTCGCCAACGGCTTTCTCTACAACTACCGCGCCGGGCCTGATGCCGACTCAGCAGTCTCGCAAGAC
>RKRN01000195.1 GCA_007571365.1 Candidatus Latescibacterota bacterium | reverse complement strand
AGCCAGTTCGACAGCGAGCGATTCGGCAGTAAAAGTCTGGGGTAGCGCAAAGCCCAAGAAGCGGTCGAGTAAGGCGTAGAGGTCATCTTGATTTTCGCTCGGCGGCGTGGTGTGTACCGCGTTGAGGATAAAAGGCCGGCCGGCCTGTACCCTTTGGACGCACTCGCCGTTCCGGTACAGGCGGAATTCGAGGAAGTTAGTGAGGATAAGATTCGGAAATGTAGCCCGATAGCGTCTGAGTTGCTCGGAGCTTTCGATGCTATCGAGCCGCTCTTGGGTCGGCTTCTTTGCCTCGACATAGCCGATGATCCGGTCCGTCCCATTCCAGAGTCGGAAGTCCGGGTTGCCGCCCTCGCTGGGTCGGGGGAGCGTAGTGATGTGTACATCTGTCTTTCCTGCATCACGAGCTATTCTCGCCAGCATCTCCGCCAGTACCGGATAGAAGCTCTCCTCCCGTGCGTCGCCTCGACGAGCTACGGCCGCGAGATTGTCAAAGTAGTCTAAAAAGATGGATTTATATTTCACAGTTTCACTGTCGAGTTCGGAATTTTTGTCGTGGGCTGCCCGTTCCCATCCCCTAGCGCACCAGTAGCAATTTGCGCGTCTGCCGCTGGCTGCCAGCCTGCAACTGGTACAAATACAATCCCGACGCCAGCAAACCCCCTTGCTCGTCGCGACCATCCCAATGCAGCACGTGCCGGCCCGCCGACCGCGGGCCACGAACCAAGGTCGCCACGTGCTGCCCGGTGAGGGTATAGATTTTCAGTTCGACCTCTTGAGCGCGGCTGAGGGTATAGCGGATCGCGGTCTGGCCGTTAAACGGATTGGGGAAATTCTGTTCCAAGCCAAAGTGCTGCGGCGTCGCGTCTGCGCGCACCTCGTGGACGATGGTCGGTACGGCAAATTGCGTGCGCACCAACCGCAAATCGTCGATGTAAAAACGCCCCGCCAAGTTACTAGCAAAGCGCACGGTCTCTATCGGCTGGTCGAGGGGGCCGAACGCGCTCAGCGGAATTTCGATCACCTGCCACTCCTTGTGCGCCAAGTCCAGCCCGTAATCCCCGGCTCCTTCCCCTAGCACTACCTCCCGCTGGAAGCCGCCGCTTTCCAACACCACCTCAACCACATCGCCTTCGGCCGGCACCACATCGCCGGGATGAATCGCCAGTCGCAGTGCCCGATAGCCCACCGGCGCAATAGGTGTCGGCGGCTCCATGTCCAACTGCCAAGGCAACAGCCGCGTCAGAGGGTCGGCGGTCAGCACGCCAGCCGCGGTGCCGGTAAAAACCGGGCCACTCCCATCAAAAGCAAAGCGGTCCAAGCCCAAACCGGCTTTGGCGGTCCAGCCCGTAGCCAACTCGTCATCGGCGATCGCCAAGTCCGCAGACGGCAGCACCACCAGCGTGCGCGAGAGCGCGATTTCAAACGGGCCTTCCGCCGTATGTTGCGCCGCGCTCACCACAATCTGCTGGGGACCGTTGGTCTCCGCCCCGGCCAAGGCAGCCTCCAGCCCATAGCGCCCGGCCCCTAAGTCAGCAAGCGGCATTGCGGTGCTGCCGCCCAAGGCACTCAAATCGGCCACCACGACCGGCGCGGCTCCTCCTCGATCAAAGCGCGTCAGCGCAATCGCCGCCGACAAATCGAGCGACTGACCCGCTAAAACCGTATCCGGCGGCTCAACTTCCCACTGCCCCATCAGCGGCCCAACCCGCACCCGAAAGACCGCTTGGGTCGCGTGATCGCTGGAAACGTAGAGTGCCCCTTGGGCATCGCTTGCCAAGCCCACGGGCTTGCCCCACACCCGGTTGCTGTTCGGATTGGGACGGAAGCCAGTGAGAAAGTCGGCTACTTGGGCATGTTGCCCGTCCGGGTCGCTAAACACCGCCGTCACCTTATAGCCTAGATCATTGCCGCGCACACCAGCGCGCAGCGCGACAAAGGCTTGGTTGTGATATTCGGCGGGAAACTGGTCGCCGGTATAAAAGTGGATCGCCATCGGCGCCGTGTGGGCCGCGACCGTGGCAACCGGCCGCTCCATCCGCTCCACATCGAGCGTATCCTCGCGCGTAAAGGGCGCAATCGAGCGGAAGTACTCGTCGACCGCAAAGTCGACCCATGCCTGATAGCCGTGTGCCAGCGGCCAGCCGTAAAACCCACCCTCGCGCACGATGACAATCACCTCCGGGGGCAAGTCGCGCCCGTTGCGGTCGTGGCCGTTGTTGGTCGCCCACAGCGCACCGGTGAGCGGATGCAGGGCTAAGCCGATGGCATTGCGCAAACCGCGGGCGAAAACCCGCCGTCCTGTACCATTGAGGTTGAAAGCTAGCACGGTCGCACGGTCGGGATCGCGCTCGCGGCACAGATCGCAGGAAGAGCCTTGATGCACGTATATGCGCTCGTTGGCCTCGTCAAAGACGATGGTGTGCGTAACGTGCTCAGCACCGCCTAAGCCGGGGATCCACGTCGCCAAGTTGGGGATAAAGACCTCGCGCTCTTCGTAAAATCCGTCGCCGTCGCCATCGCTGAAGCGCACGACCTCGTCGGTATCGGCCACGTACATCGCCCCTTGATAAAAGGCCACGCTATTGGGCCACAACAGATCGTCGGCCACCGTCCGCACCTCGTCGGCGCGACCATCGCGGTCGCGGTCGGGCAGTGCCACAATGCGCCCGCTGCGGTTGGGATCGGCACTCCACTCGCTATTGCCTCGGGTGCCCATGACGGCCACGTGCAACACGCTGTCCGGGCTCCAAGCCATCAGCCGCGCCTTGCCGATATCCGCGGCGAACAATTCGACGACAAAACCGGGCGGGACGTTCAAGGTCCGATCCGCTAGTCCTGCCACGGCGACTGGCTGGAGATGAAGGTCAATTTTGGGGGTCAGATAGACCTCGCCGGGTGCTTGAGCATAGACACGGCTGACGAGGAGGCAAAGGGCGATAAGCAAACGCATCGTTGGCAACCTTTTTGTGAGATAGAGGAGTCGTACCTGAAATATACGCCACACGCCGACTACCACCACTACCGCTCCTGCGATCTCGGCCTCGCGTGGATGAGCCTTGCAAACGCAAAGCCAGCATTATAGCGAAGGCGACGAAGAATTGACGCAACGTCCTGTAACCGTACATTCGTAGGCAGTTCAGATCACCTCGCTCGTCTCTTGAGGTCAAAAGATGACAGACCAACACTCACAGGAAGGCATTACGGCAATTTCAGTGCGCGGATTCAAATCGCTTGCACGGGAAAGCCGCATTGAAATTCGCCCATTGACCATCTTGGCCGGCGCGAATAGTTCAGGGAAATCGAGTATTGTACAACCGCTGTTGCTGATGAAGCAGACACTCGAAGCGATGTATGATCCCGGTCCGCTCTTGTTGAACGGTCCAAACGTTCAATTTACGTCTTTTGACCAGTTCATTTCACATTCGCAAAAAAATTCTAAGTGCCGAGAATTCAGCGTCAAGATAGAGGCGACCAGTGGTGCCATTGAGGTTACGTTCTCCATTGCAAGCGATCAAACACTCGAAATTCGAGAAATGATTATCGAGTCCGAAGACCACAAAATTCGCTTGCAACCCAATCAGGATATAAATAATGACGAAATAGAAAATTTATTGAGAAAACCTCTTCCAGCGACATTGGCAGATTATGAGCCGATCATGGAAGTACTTAAATCATGCAAGTGGATAGTTATTAGAAATCGGTGTTTTCTCGACATATTTTTTGAAGCTCCGGCAGACATGAAGGAACTTGTATTATCAATACTTCGCACTCCTATATTTTCTTTTTCTTATTGGCAAGACCTATCCAATATCATTCACGTCCCCGGCGTCCGCGACAACCCCGAGCGCGTCTATAACCGGGCGGCCATAGGTCCTAATTTTGCGGGCATATTTGAAAAATATGTCGCCGGTATTATCGCTCATTGGGAAGCAGAAAAGGACGTCCGACTCAACGCGCTGTGGGAAATGCTTGCAGTACTTGGCCTAACTCGGAAAATCACTGCGAAGGCTGTACACGATACGCAAATTGAGTTAATGGTCGGCCGGCTTCCAAACGCAGAGCATACCGATGATATTGTAAGTATCGCAGATGTTGGCTTTGGCGTTTCACAAGTATTGCCAGTACTCGTCGCGCTTTTGGTTGCAAGGAGTGGACAATTCGTATATCTCGAACAGCCGGAGTTACACTTACATCCGCGAGCGCAACGTGCATTGGCGGCCATTTTGGCGCAGACAGCAGCACGCGGCGTAAAAGTGGTGGTGGAAACTCATAGTGCGCTGTTATTGCGAGCAGTGCAAACGCTGGTAGCAAAAGAGAAAATAGCTCCCGAGTTGGTGAAACTGCACTGGTTCGCCCGCGATAGCAAAGACGGAACGACGGCGATCAAGAGCGCGGATATGGACCAAAACGGTGCTTTTGGCGACTGGCCCGAGGATTTTGACGACGTCGCACTAGCAGTAGAAGGAGCCTACCTAGATGCAGTAGCAGAGCGAAATAAAAATGGGTCATTCGCGTCGTCTGGTGGTTGACGCCAATGTGGCGCATTCTGCCGGGGAATCAGAACATCCAATCTCTACTGCTTGTCGCAATTTTTTGAAAACTGTGTCGTGCGTTGGCCATCGGATCGTCCTGACGGATGCAATACACGAGGAATGGCGACGCCACTACTCCCGATTTTCTCTTCAGTGGCTCGCCCAAATGACCAGTCGCAAGAAGGTCGTAGCGATCGTTGGCGAACGCAATGCTAGCTTGCGCTGCCGCATTGATGCGAGCATACCTCGTGAGCAGCAGAAAGCCGTTGCCAAAGATACCCATCTCATTGAAGCTGCCCTTGCAACAGATTGTCGAATTACCTCCGCAGATAAACGCGCCCGTAGAGCATTTGCCCACGCATCGGCCAATGTCAGCGAGTTGAGGCAAATTGTGTAGGTAGATCCAACGCAGCCGGACGAAACGCCTATTGACTGGCTACAAAACGGTGCCCCCGACCAAGATCATCGTCGCCTTAGAGCGTGATTGTCGGCGTAGCGTTCTTCCGCCTGCCACAATAGCCGTAGCGTGTGAACTCGTCGCGTCTTATTTTTTGCGCACACTTCACCCGGAGAATTAACCATGCGCATCGGCATCATGGGCGTCCACTACGGCCACATTGGCGGCATAATCCAATCCGCCTTGCAGGCGGCAAACGGCGAGATCGTCGGCTTGGTCGAAGCCGACGACGCGCTCTGCGCCCGCTACGCAGCCATTCCCCGCTTTGCCACCTTGGAGGACTTGATCGACCGCGCTCGGCCCGAGCTCATCCTCGAAGGCTTGATTCACCACGAGAAAACCGAACTCGTAGAAACCTGCGCCCGCGCTGGCATTCACCTGCTGCTCGACAAACCCCTGTGCCACTCGCTCGACGACTGGGAGCGCATGCGCCGTGCTGTGGCCGCCAGCGCAATCCACGTATCCATGTGGTTTACTTCGCGCAGCTATCCGCCGTTTGTCGCCCTGCGCCAAGCCATCCTCGACGGCGCACTCGGTACCATCGCCAGCCTCATCTCGACCCACCCACACAAGCTTCGCCGCGCTACCGCCCCGGCTTGGTATTTCGACCCGAATCAGTACACCGGCGCGTTCCACGACCTCGCTTGCCATGGCGTCGATCAAATCCGCTGGCTCACCGGGGCCGAATGCGTCGGCGTCCACGCCCTCGCCACTTGCAAGCGGTTCACTGCCCAGCCGCGCTTAGACGACCACGTGCAGGCTTCCTTTGAGTTATCCAGCGGCGCGTTGGCCACCCTTACCGCCGACTGGCTCACCCCCCAAGCTGCGCCTTCGTTTGGCGACACTCGCTTCATCATCATGGGTACGCAAGGCTCGGCGCACTTGCGCGCCTATGCCGACGACCACCTGCTCATCGCCACCAACGAGCGCGGCCCGTACTCGCCCGAGTTGCCCGCAGACCAGAGCGGCGCGTTCGTCGCCAACCTGATCGACGCCCTTGAACGCGGCAATGATCTCTTCATCCCCACCCGCTCGGTGTTTGCCACGGCCCAAGCCTGTCTGCTGGCCCAAGAGTCTGCCCGGCAAGGGGGGGCTTTCCTCCGCATCCCACCCTTTGCGCTATGAGCGATTACCATGTCCGCCGACCTCATCAACCCCAAAAAGCACCGCCAACTCTTCCTCGACAGCCGCGCCTTAGTCTCCGAGCAAGGCACCACCCGCACCCTACATCCGCCCAAAAGGTGCGGTCCCTGTATCACCGGCGGCATCCAAAGCCGCAGCGCACCTTTGTGGAACCCGGACGCAAAGTGCTACGAATGGTGGTACAATGGCCCGCAGGCCCGCTTGGCCATCTCCCACGACGGCGAGCACTGGGAGCACCCCTCTCTCGGGCTATACGAATGGAACGGCAGCAAAGACAACAACATCGCCTGCGACCCCAACGGCCCGGGCCTGTACCACATTGTCCGCGATGAGCGCGATCCAGACCCGAACCGCCGCTACAAGGCCCTGTTTAACGGCCGCGGCCGCAGCGGTGCCACCTCGCCCGACGGCTTTGCTTGGACGGCCCTTCCCACCTCCTTCATCCCCAGCCAAGACGAGTCCCAGTTTGTGTACGACCCCTATACCGAACAGTTCCTCGCTCTAGTCAAGCAGCCCACCCAATGGGGCCGCTCGGTCTGGCTGGCGACCAGCCGCGACTTCGACCACTTCACCGCGCCCGAACTCATCTTCCACGCCGACGAAACCGACTGGGAAAACTGCCGCCAGCGCGTCCGCACCATCATTGACGACCCCGCGTATATCACCCCGCCCATCGTCGATGACCAAGACTACCACGCCGAGATTTACAACATGGCCGTCCTGCCCTATCAGGGGCTGTACATCGGCTTCCCCACCGTCTTTAATCCCATCGGTGCCATCCCGCCGCCCGCCACCAATTTCACCCGCATCAACCAGATCGAAATGGCTGTTTCGCGCGATCTGCACACTTGGGACCGCGTGGCCGACCGCACCCCCTTTATCCGTATCGAACCTTGGGACGGAGAAAACTACGGCACCAGCCAGCTGCTGATGGCCGGTGCGCCGCTAGTGCGCGAAGATGGCGAGATTTGGCTGTACTACAATGCCCTGCGAATGCCGGGCAGCGTGGAAATGTATCAGCGCTTCAACCGCGGCAAGGAACTGTTCCGGCTCGGGGTAGCAGAGCACCACTTCGCCGACCCGGGCGCGCTCTGCTTGGCCAAGCTGCCGCCCGATCGCTTTGTCTCCATTGACGGCGACGAAATCGCTACTTTCGTCACTCGGCCCTTCCACTGGCGCGGCGAAGCTCTCTACCTCAACGCCGACGCCCGCTGGGGCGAAATCTACGCTGAAATCCAAGATGCCGAGACCGGCCGGCCCCTCCCCGGCTTTTGGGTGCCCGGGGAAGAACCGCCGCCCTTCACCGGCGATAGTCTGCGCGCCAAATACGTGTGGAAGCAACCGTGCGATTTGGTATTTGAAAAACCGGTGCGCCTAAAGTTCTACCTGCACCAAGCCCGCCTCTACGCCTACTGGCTCGAAGGCCCTAGCGAATGAGCGTCATCTTCCCCGCCTGTATCCGGCCGGCCGCCATCATCCTATATACATAGATGCCGCTGGCCGCTGGCCGCCTCTGCTCGTCGGTGCCGTCCCACTGTGCGGTGTGCCATCCGGCGGCGTTGACCTCATTGACCAAAGTCCGCACGCGCTGACCGGCCATGTTGTACACCTCGACGAGCACCGGCCCGGCCGCTGGCAGTGCGTAGCGGATCGCAGTGGTCGCGTTGAACGGGTTGGGATAATTGGCGGCCAACGCCAAAGCAGTGGGCTGGGACGCGGCCTGGTCGAGCACGGCCGTCAACGCCGGTCCCACAATCCGCACCTCGTCGAACCAAAAGTTGATCCCGGCCAAGTCGTGGTGCTCGGCGACCACTTCAAAGCGGTCCACGGCCTGCCAATCGAACAAGCCCAGCGCGTCAAACCACGTGCCATCTTCCCACGCCCCGTGCTCGACAAAATCGCGCAACGGCACCCGCACCTCGTGCCACGCTCCATCCCACGCCACCAGCTGCTCGTCAATGGTGTAGCGCATCCGCCAAGGCCGATCGGCCGGATCGGCCGTATTCGTATCGAGCAGCCGAATGTCGAACGAAGCCCCCGGCGAATCCCCCCGCAGCCAAAACGCCACCGCATATCCAGCCGCAGCCAAAGCCGACAAATCCTTGACCGGCCGAAAGTCAAAGCCAACAATCCAGTATTGCGGCGCGTCGCTCCAGCGCAGACAGTAGCGGCCTACGGCCGGATCGTCTGTCGAGTAGTAGTCAATCTCCCCGGCGTCGCCGCCGTAATTCGACGCGGCTATCTGGGGGCCGATAAAGTCGTCGTAGAGCGCGAACCCTTGCTGTGTAGGCTCGATGGTAAAATCCCGTTGCGGCGGCACGTTCAGCCCCAACGCCTCCAACAGCGGCACGTTTAGGTCAAACTCAAACAACTCACTTGAGCCACGCTCAAACAGCCCAAAACCACCGCGATAGTCCCAAATAGTCCACGCAATGCCCCGCTCCTCCAAGCGCTGCCGCACCACCTCGTACCACAAGACGCGGTCGCGGTGGTCGCTGTTGGGGCTGTACACCCCAAACTCCCCGCAAAACAGCGGCACACCGCGCTCCTGCTGAAAGGATGCCGCCTCGTCGAGCAATAGACCCACCTGCGCGATGGTGCCTTCCTCGCCGTAATTGCCCAGCGCAGCACCGACCCACGTGCCCTGCAAGGACGCCGGCAGCACCGGCATCCGCGCCCGCTCGTAGGGAAAGGGCACACCGCGCAGCGGCACCAAGGAGGGATTGGTCCAGCCCGCACCTTGGTGAGTAAAGACAAAAGGCTCGTAAAAATGAAAGGTGTACACGAGGTTGTCGTCGGCAAAAACCGGCATCCGGTTCAGGTTGCGGAAGCTGTTCCAATTGGCCGGACCGACGACAACGGCGTGCCGCTGGTCGTGCTGCCTGATGGCATCGATGACCCGCTGCTGAATGGCATTCCACGTCGCATCCGCAATGCCGTGCGGCTCGTTGAGAATCTCGTAGTAGAGCTGGGCCGGATGCGCGGCAAAGTGCGCGGCCAGTTGGGTCCACACCGGCACTAGCACGTCGCCGATGTCCGGCGCGGTGCTCTCGGCCGGATCAAACGTGTGATTATCCAAAATCAAGTGCAGCCCCAACTCGCTGGCCCAGTCGGCGACCGGATCGAGAAAGACATAGAGCAAAGGATCAATGCGGTAGTCCGGCGGTCCGCCGGTCATGGTGTGCAAGTTGATCGGCAGGCGCACCACGTCGCAGCCAAGCTGTTGGATCTGCACAAAGTCGGTCCGGCCAAACTTGGCAAAATGCACGTTCTGGGCACTGGGTGCTTGCAGCCAGTTAGTCAGGTTGACGCCCCGACTAAACGGCACTTCGGCCCCCCACGCGGCGACCGCGCAACACAAAAGGAGCCACAGGCAGTTTGCTTTTGATTTTAACATAGGCGGAAAATAGCCGCGTCGCCGCCCATAAGCAATGTGTATCGGTTACATATACTGTTACGGCCAGCGCACTAACTGACGTCACGCAGTCCCCGGCCTTCGCCGGGCAGGCTCTGCGACTTCCTCCCGCTCCGCCCGGGGTCCTTCCCGCGCACGTGGGAATCCAGACTGTCGTTGTAAGCTGTCCTTCCCGCGCACGCGGGAATCCATTGCGGGCCAGAGGCCCGCGCACCCAGATTTTGTATTGACCTCCCTATGCCCCTTGTCGCATTATTGGGACGCGATCTTAAACGATTCTGTACGAGAGTTTATTAAAAAAGCACTTGACAGTGTTCGCCATCCCCATTCTGGCCGGAGCCACGCCGTGAAAATCACCGCCATCGAAGCCATTCCCCTGCGCGTTCCCTACGAAGCGCGCATCCGCAAGGCGTTCTACCACTTCGGCATGACCGAAGCAGTAACGGTGTACAAGTTCCACACCGATACCGGGCTGGTGGGCTTGGGCGAAAACCCCGGCCCGCCCTTCGCTCAGAGCTTGCTCGACGCCTACCTCGGCACCAACCCTTTCGACCACGTCATGGGCACCGGGAGCTTCAATCTCGACATGGCCTGTTACGACCTAATGGGCAAACACCTCGGGCTGCCGGCTTGGAAGCTGATGGGGCAACAGGTGCGGGAGTGGGTGAGCATGGGGTGGTGGATGCCCAGCATGTCGCCCGAAGACTCGGCCGCCGAGGTGCGAGAAGCCGCCGCCCGCGGCTATCGCGGGCTGAAGTGCAAAGCCCGCGCCTTCTACGACGTGGTCGAGCAAGCCCAAGCCATGCAAGAGGCCGCCCCACCCGACTTCCGCATTGAATTCGACTTCAACGGCGCACTCATCAACGTCGAAAAAGCCTTGCCCGTCCTGCGCCGGCTAGAGCAGATCCCCATAGTCAAGGGGATCGAGGAACCCATCTTCGCCTATGACATCGCGGGCTGGCGACGCTTGCACCGCGAGATTCGCATTCCCTTCTACCTGCACGGCGTCAGCACGATCTTCGACGGCCCCTCGCGCCAGCCTTCCGGCCCTTGGCTGGGGCTGCGCGCCGGCGATTTCGACGGCGCACTCTGTAGCCACGAGACCATCCGCAACGCACTAGCCGCTTCTTGGGCCTTTGCCGCGGCCAATACCCCAATCCTGTTGCAATACGTCGGCACCGGCATCACCGCGGCCTTCGCCTGCCACCTCGGCGCGGTCATGCACACGGCCACCCTGCCGGGCGTAACCGCCCATCACTCCTACGAAGACGACCTGATCGTCGAGCCGCATCAAGTCCAACGCGGCTTTATGCAGGTGCCCACCGGGCCCGGTTTGGGAGTAGCACTAGACGAGGACGCCATTGAGCACTACCGCGCCGGGGGCGCACCGCAATGGCCGCGCCACGTCTCGGTCGTAACCCTACCCGGCGGCCTCAAACACTACTACCGCAACCTGCAACAGGCCGAGCGCCTGATGAAACAAGGCGTCGACGAAGCCTTTGCCCCCGGCATCCGCCTCAGCGAGCGCGAAGACGACGGCAGCGCGGACTTCGACCAACTCTGGCGCAAGCTCCAAGAACGCGACTGGCCTATTTGGACCTAGAGGAGGCACCTGTGAAAATCACCCGCATCACGCTCCACATCGTCAACGTGCCCGAGCGCCACTGGTGGTGGTCGGACGACGTGTACGGCCAGCCCCTGCACCAGCGCACCGAGCACGGCGTCGCCGAAGTCGAGACCGATCAGGGCTTGACCGGCCTGACGCTGATCGAGCGTTTCACCACCTTGGATACCATGCGCCAGCAGTTGGCGACTTGGCTGGGGCAGGACATCGGCCAAGTCAACTTGGCCCAAGGCAATGGCCCCATGCAGGGTGCCTTTGAGCAGGCCGTACTCGACTTGCGCGGCCAGGCCCTAGGCGTACCGATCTGGCAATTATTGGGTGGACGCTTGCGCGACCGCATCCCCGTAACCCAATGCACGGGGTACAAAACACCCGAACACACCGCAGAGGACGCCCAATGGGGATGGGAGCAGGGCTTTCGTGCGTACAAGATGAAGTGCATCACCAGCCGCGAGAAAACCCCCCAAGAGCGCATCCGCTACATCACCGATCGGATCGAGGCCATTCACCGCGTGGTCCCCGACATGGTGGTGCGCCCGGATATCCGCTGGCGTCTGGAGGAAGTCTGGGTGGCCCAAGAGCTAGCCCGCCGCCTACAGGGCCATTCGCTAGACGCGCTCGAAAGCCCCATTGCCAAAGGCGCACACGGCGGCACGTTTTCCGAATGGCGTCGCCTGCGCCACACCATCCACCTGCCGATTGGCGACCACGTCGGCGATGCGGCCGATCTGTTGCGCCGCTTTCGGGCCGAGGCCCTCGACTACGCCATCGTCGGCGCAGCCAGCCACTTGGAAACCCTACACCGCTCGCATCTGGCGCATGCGCTAGGGCTAGGCGGCTGGGCGCAGACTGTGGCTTATGGACCAGGTGCCGCGATGGGCCTGCACGTAGCCGCCTGCATGCCCCATTTGACCCAACCCTACGATATGGTCGGCCCCATCGCTTGGGAGCATTCTTTGGTCAACGAAGAATTCGTCCTCCAAGAGGGCAGCTTCCTAGTCTCCAACCGGCCGGGCTTGGGCTACACCCTCGACCGCGCTGGCGTCGAGCACTACTTAGTGGAACGCCACATTTTTTCTTAGCATACAACGCCATGCCCGAAATCCGCGCATACCGCAGCCGTTCCACGGCCCCCTTCGCGCTCGACCATCTCCTCGACAAGGCCCTGACGGTCGCCGCTTGGGTCGCAAGCGAAAGCTCCACCACCCGCGCCGAAGCCCTACAGCCACTCGTTTCGCAGTGGCGGCCGCGCACCGCGTTTGACTCCTTCGCCGCCTATGACGCCGGCCATACCGACGGCTTGGCAACTCAAGGCTACTTCGGTGCCGCATTCGACGGGCGCTACACCTACTTCTGCCCCATCCGCGACCACAACGACCGCACTTCCGTCCACGGCCGGGTCCTCCGCTTGGACACCCAAGCCGACTTCAAAGACCCAGCCGCTTGGGACGCCTACGACGCCAGCTACACCGACGGTCTGCACACCTCGGGCTTCTACGGCGGGGCCTTTGACGGACGCTACGTGTATTTCAACCCCCGCGACGACGGCCGAGTCCACCACTCGCGGCTCTTGCGCTTGGACACCCAAGCCGACTTCAAAGACCCAGCCGCTTGGGCCGCTTACGACGCCCAACTCCCCCACTCGGGGCAGGGCCTCGCCTTTGACGGACGCTACCTCTACTGCTGCCCGGGCTACACCCGGTCGGCAACCGGCGGGTTGGACGACGAGCACAGCGGCCACATCCTCCGCTACGACACCCATGCTTCCCTGAAGGACCCCGCTAGCTATGCTGTCTTCAACGCCCAACAGCTCCACCCGGAGGCGGCCTGTTTCGACGGCGCTGTGTTCGACGGCCGCCATATCTATTTCGCGCCCCTCAGCAGCGGTCACGTCCTCCGCTACGCAGTCGCCGAGGATTTCGCCGACCCGCAAAGTTGGGGCCTGTACGACGCCCGTCCTTTGGGGATGCAAATGAATGTCGGTGCCGTATTCGACGGGCGGCACATCTATTTTTGCGCTTATAGCAACAGCACCATGCTGCGCTACGACACGGCCGCCCCGTTTGACGACCCACTAAGCTGGGATACCTACGTTCCGGTGAAAAACAGCGGCTTTGACGGCGGCTTCTTCGACGGACGCTACATATACTATGTGCCCTTCACCCGCGCCGCCGCACCCGGCCAAAGCGTCTTTCACGGCTGTTGGCTGCGCTACGACACGGCCGCCCCGTTTGACGACCCAGCCGCTTGGGACGCGCACGACGCCAGCTATACCGACGGCTTGCATACCACCGCGTACAACGCCGGCGCGTTCGATGGCCGCTACTTCTACACCGCTCCTTGGCGCGGCGACCGCGACGATGGCCGCGCCCATGGTCGCGTCCTCCGCTACGACACCCTCGGAGCAGATGGCGCGTTCTCCCTGCGCTACGGCGATGTAGGCCATAACGGCGGACTTTGCGCGGCCGTGCCCGGTCCTAATTTCATCGTCAATACCACCGCCGGCGCAGTGAGCATTGCCGCTCACCAAACCCTCGCGCCCGGCGTCCATCACTTCGCCGGCGTGTACGACGGCGCACACATCCAGCTCTACATCGACGGTGCGCTAGCAGCTTCGCGCTCAGCTTGTGGCCACCCCTTGCAACAGACGGACATCCCGGCGACCATCGGCCACATCGCCGGCGGCAGCGCCCGCTTTCAAGGCACCATCGCCGAGGTGTATCTAGCGCCGGTGGCCCAAAGCGCCGCTTGGATCGCAGCAACTTATCGCGCAGGTATGCCAACCTAACGGAGCTTCTATGGGCAAAAAACACGCGGTCGCCAGCATCGGCTGTGGCCGCCTCGGCCAGCACTACGCCGAAGTCTATCTCCTGTAAGGAGCTTCCGCGATGCGTTTTTTTAATACTGCTGGTCCGGTCAAGCCCGAAAAGCACTACTTCATTCCGCCCTTAGAGCGGCTCAACTTGACCGAGGTACTCGCGCTAGTGCGGGACGAGCAGTATTTCGTTCTACATGCGCCGCGACAGACGGGCAAGACCTCGGCCCTGCTGGCGTTGCGCGACCTGCTCAATGCCGAAGGAGCCTATCGCTGCGCGTACGTCAACGTGGAAGGCGGGCAGGCCGGGCGCGAGGATGCCCAACAGGTGGTGCGTACCATTTTGGGAGCGTTAGCAGCGCGAGCGAGCGTGACGCTGGACGACGAATTTCTGCTCGCGGTCTGGTCGGACATCTTAGCCGAGTTCGGGCCACACGCTGCTTTGCAAGTGGCCTTGATGCGCTGGGCTAAAGCCGACCCAAAACCCTTGGTGCTGCTGATCGACGAAATCGACGCCTTGATGGGTGATGCGCTGCTATCGGTGTTGCGGCAGGTGCGCGCCGGCTACGACTTGCGGCCAGCCGGGTTTCCCCAGAGCGTGGTGTTGTGTGGGGTGCGCGATGTGCGCGACTACCGCATTCAATCGACGGCCGAGAACGCGATTATCGCCGGCGGCAGTGCCTTCAATATCAAGGCGCGTTCGCTGCGTCTGGGCGACTTTTCGCCGGAGGAGGTCTTGGCCCTGTTGGGGCAGCACACGGCGGCGACCGGGCAGGTGTTCACGGCCGACGCGCTAGACGCGGTCTGGAGGCAGACGCAAGGGCAGCCGTGGCTGGTCAACGCACTGGCCTACGAAGCCTGTTTCCAAGGCGACTTGGCCGAAGCGTGGCAGCACCCGATCACTGCCAGTGCCATCCTCGCCGCGCAAGAGCAGCTCATCCGGCGGCGCGAGACGCACTTGGATCAACTGGCCGACAAGCTCAAAGAAGCACGAGTGCGGCGGGTGGTTGAGCCGCTGCTGAGCGGCAGCAGGGTGCGCCATTTTGCCGACCACGATGTGGAGTATGCGCGCGATTTGGGGTTGGTCGCTCAAGACCGTCCGTTGCGCCTGGCCAATCCTATCTACGCCGAGGTGGTGCCGCGCGAACTGACGTGGGTGGTGCAAGAGGAGTTCGAGCAAGAGACCGCGTGGTATGTGGATACTGAGGGGGGGCTGAACGTAAACAAGTTGCTGTCGGCGTTCCAAGCCTTCTTTCGCGAGCACTCGGAGCACTGGGTCGAGCGGTTCGAGTACAAAGAGGCGGGTCCGCAGCTTCTGTTGCAG
>RKRN01000335.1 GCA_007571365.1 Candidatus Latescibacterota bacterium | reverse complement strand
CATCGTTGTCCACCCCTCGTAAAAGATAAAAGACACAGTCACCGAACAAGCCCCCAAAGTCAGTAAAAGGGTTAGGGTATCAAATACAGTCGAAAACCGATCGGGTTGAACCCATAGAACTGTGCCCAATTCTGCGAGAAACACCACAAAAATACCCACAGAAAAAAGGTATCTGTGTTCTCCACTCACGCTCCAAATAGACACTCTGTCATCCGTGTTATCTGCCATGGACCATCATTCACCTCCTCATCTATAAAAACCTGTACTTACAAAGCCTTGTTTGGTATGACGGCTTTGCCCAAGTATGGACAAACGACGTCTTATAAGCGAATAACAAAAAATGTGCCCGGGTGTCAAGATGTGAAATCGCGCTGCGGTGGTCTGCCCAAATACCCCGCCATCCGGCGGGGCATCGGCGGGTCGGTGCTATCGGCAGTCCCCTGTCAAAGCCAATGCCGCGAAAATGCGCGAGCTCGGCTTCTTGCTACAGATACTGTTCGTACACGGCGAGCGTGCCCGCGGCCATGGCGTCGGCGTGGAAGCGATGGTGGACGGCCTCTTGGCCCGTTTGGCCGAGTTGGCATCGCCGCTTTGGGTCGCCCAGCAAGGCGGCCAGCGCGTTGGCTAGAGCCGCCGGGGAATGGGGTGCGACGAGGAGACCGCCGCCGGTGGCGGCGATCAGCTCGGGAAACGCGCCGTGGTCAGGCTGGACGACCGGGATGCCGTTGGCCAAGGCTTCGAGGATAGACAGCCCTTTGGGATCGGCGTAAACCGAAGGTACGGAAAAGACGTGGAGTGAAGAGAGGAAGCGGATTTTTTCGCGGCGATCGACTTCACCGTGATAGGTGAACGAGTCGGCTAGTCCCCAGCGGCGGATTTTCTGCACCTGCTCGGCGAAGTAGGGCTTGTCGTAGGCACTGAGGTAGCCCGCCGCTTCGAGGCGCAGGGAAGCAAATTCGGGCTGCTCTTTTAATTGCTGGAAGGCATCGACGAGCAGGTGAAAGCCCTTTTCCGGGCAGATGCGGGCGAGGTAGCCGATTTTGGTGGGGCCGTCGGTGGGTGGTGGCCCTTGGCCGTGTCCAGTCAGATTGAGGCCGAGCGGCACCACGTGGATTTTGCTGCGCGGTATCTGTAGGTATTCGGCCATGTGCTCTTGGTAATACGCACACGGAGCGATGAAGGCGTCGATGTCTTGGGTGCGTTGGCGCAGGGTTTTCAAGGCTTGGGATTGCCAAGGTTCAACTAGGCCGTTTAAGAACAGATCCTCGCCTTGGAGGGCGCAGACGACGGGGATGCCTAGTTGGGCTTTCAATTGGCGGGCCATGCCGACGAACATGGCGTTGGTTAGCTGGATGAGGTTGGGTTTGAAGTCGCGCTGGAGCCACGCGACGAGGCGGGTGAGTTCCTTTTGTTGATTCCCCTCCTCGCCGGCGAGGATCGACGCGGTGAGCGGCCCTAGTGTTCGGGCATTGGTAGAGGAGCCCAAGCGCGCGAGAGTGCGGATCAGGAAGGGCGAGTCGAGGACGCGGTCGAAGAAGCGGTGTGTGCGGCGAAAAAACGACCACTGCTGTTGCAGGAAGATGCTGACGCCGCCGTAGAAGATGCGGTCCAGCGAGACATTTTCCTCGTCCGTGCGCAGCGGCGTATAGGTCGGAACCAGGGCGACATCGACGGCGCGGTGCGCGAGGGCGGCCGCCAGCGCATTGTCGTGGATGCAACTGCCGCAGTACATACTGGCGGCACCGGCCGTGATGTAGGCGACGCGCATCGCTAGAAGAATGAATCGACCGTGCTTTTGGCCGGTGGCTTGGTCAGCAGCGAGCCGACGATCATGGCTACGGCCGCAGCGGCTAGGATCACCACCACGGGCATGACTCCGGTCATGCCGACCGTATAGCCGGGGATTTTCCACCCTTGAAAGAAGAAATAGCACCACAGCGCGGCCACGGTCAGCACCGCGGCAAAGGCACCGTACTTGGTGCTGCGCTTCCAGAACAGGGCGGCGACGACCACCGGGAAGAGCGCGGCGAAGCCGGTAAAGGACCACACGGCAAGGGAGAAGATGCTGCGGGCCGAGACCAGCGACAGCACGAAGGTAACGGCTAAGACGGCAATCACGAAGAGGCGGCCCGACCGGACTTGGGCCTTTTCGCTTAACTCACCGCCCTTGCGGTAGTGGCGGACGATGTCTTGGGTGAACATGTTGCTGATCGACAGCACCTGCGAGTCGAGCGAGGACATAATGGCGGCAAAGACCCCGGCGGCGAGCAGGCCGGCCAAGGCACCAGGAGCGTGTAGATCGATCATCTTGACCAGCACCGAGTTGGCAGCCGCGCCCTGGAGGCCGGGGAAGTCAATGCTGCCGAAAATGCCCAAGAGCACGCTGGGGATCCAGACGATGGCGATACACAGCGGATACAGCATCAGGGGATAGCGGAAGGTGCGGGCATTTTGGGCGGTGAGCCAGTGGGTGAAAAGGTGGGGAAACATGCCTACCGATAGCGGGATACAGGTGTAGGTCAACAATTTGATCGGGCTGATGAGGTCGCCTTTGATAAGCAGCTCGGGGTGTGCGGCCGCGACTTGCGCTAGGGCGCGGTCCAGTCCGCCTAGCTTATCGACGATGACGAAGAAAGTCGCGCCGCCCAAGATCATAAAGACTAGGGTTTGGAAAGCGTTGGCCCAGGCCGTGCTCCTCATGCCGCCAAAACTGACGTAGGTCAGCACTACCAAGCAGATCAGCAGACCGCCAGCCCACTGGGGAATCTGCCCGTTGGTTATTTGGGCGAGGGTGATGCCGCCGCCCATGACGCCGATGAGCAGATAGGGGATCAGCAGCGCGATCATGACGACGAAGAGCAGCAGCCCCAAGCCGTCGGAGTCCCAGCGGCGGCGGAAGTACTGGACCTGCGTCAACAAGTTGTGGCGCTTGCCCAGTGCCCAGACGCGGGTGCCGATGAAGAAGAAGACCGTGGGGATAATCAGGGCCGCACCCGAAGGCATCAGGGCGAAGACGCCGATACCCATGTGGTAGGCTTCGCCGGAGGCCCCCAAAATGGCAAACGCAGTCATGTTGGTGCCAAACAGCGACATCAGCAGCAGGAAGGGACCGATGGAGCGGCTGGCGACGAAGTAGTCCTCGCCGGTGCCGCGAAAGAAGCGATTGGAGAGGACGCCGATGCAGAGTACTAGGCCTAAATAGCACAAGATGATGATCGTGGTCATCTGGTTTGCTCCTCGCCCTCGGCGTCCAGTTCGGACGGCCAAGCGTAGTTGACCAGCAAGATCATCAGCCCCATAGCGGCCACGCAGAAGCCGATGTGGTAGAGCAAGCCGATGGGTAGCCCCAAGACGATGCGCGGATCGTTCCACAGCCAGAGGTCGTTGTGCAGGAGGTAGAGGACTAAAAGTCCCCAGTAGAGGAGCCGGCGGATGGTCGTGTTCACGGGGTTGCTCCTGAAGGTTGTGGGGTTAAGGTGTGCATAGTATCTCCAGTTGTTTTAATAAAGTGTCGAGGTCGGCCTGGAGGCCGGTCACCCCCGCGCCACGTCAAAGGCGACCACGTTGCGGCTTTGGGGACTGAACTCCACCGCGATCAGGTAAATCGGCTCGCCCCGAGCGCGATACTTGTCGGCATAAGCGCGCCCCTGCAACTGCGCCATGCCCGCGCCGGTGGCCGCCTCCACGACCTTAAACTCAAACAGATACACATGGCCATTGAACAGCACAGCCATGTCCAGCCGACCATGACTGCTGCTGTCCTCCACCGTGATGTCCAAGCCCAACGACGCGAAATACGAGTAGAACACGCTGGCGTAGTAGCCCTCGTAATCGGCGATGGGATTCTTGCTGTGCCACTGATAGGGAATGCTGGCTAGGAAGGACTTGAACAGCACCTCCAGCCCGGCGAAGTCGTTGGCTAGTAACAGATCGTAGAGCCGGGCGCGGTGCTCAACGAGGGATGAGGAACATCTCGCCAGATGCACCAACAGGCTTTCGTTCAAGCTCTGCCGGACCTCCCGATTGGGATAGCCCAACCGATAGAATAGTTGCCCCAAGCGCGGCTCGGTCTGGCGAATGGTCAGATAGCCGGTTTGGAACAGCAGCGCTTCGGTGGCGATGTCGCCGACATCGAAGGTGGATAACAGGTCGGCACTGCTGAGCATATTGTCTAAGGCCAGCGCACTGACGGCGCGGTCCACCAGCGTTTGGATCAGAAACGTCGGCGTACCCGTCTCGAACCAGTAGGCCCCAAACTCGCGGTTATCGAACAGCAAGAGGATGTCAAAGGGATTGTACACCTTCTCTGTGCCGCGCCAGCTATAGCCGTTGTACCAGCGGCGTATTTCGTCGCGGTCTAAGCCGGGCAGTTCGGGGGCGAAGGTGGTGTCGAGGTCGTC
>RKRN01000252.1 GCA_007571365.1 Candidatus Latescibacterota bacterium | reverse complement strand
AATCGGTCGGCGTTGGAATGGGTCGTCGATCAATACGCCGTCAAGACAGACAAGCGTAGCGGTATTGTCAACGATCCCAATCGCGAGGACGACCCGCAATACATCGTCAAGCTGCTTGGGAAGGTCATAGCGGTGAGCGTGGAGACGGTAACGATTGTCGAGAAATTGCCGAAGCTCGAAGCGGCAAACATTTTTATGAAAAAAAAAGAAGGATATAGAATCTTTCGCGAGTTAGCTGGAGCCTATGAATCGGACCGAACCGATTGCTCTATCAACCACGATGAAATCATTTATGGACTGGATTCAAAGCTATGATTTTTGTCGATACTGGAGCTTGGACTGTCTATTTAGATCGGAAAGATCAATATCATGGAGACGCTTTGAAAATTCACGACGACCTAGGACAGCAGAGCATTAAACTTTTAACGACAGATTATGTGATTGATGAGAGCGCAACTTTGATTCGATACAAAGCGAATCAATCACTAGCTGTGGAATTTCTCAACCATATTGAACACCATGAAAGAGCAGGTAGTTTAATTGTCGTAAAAATTGACAATACCCTGTTTGAAGAAGCCAAGCGGATTTTTCGTCAATACGATTCAACAGTCTTATCATTCACCGATTGCACTAGTTTTGCGGTTTGTCGTAAGCATAAAATCGATCAGGTTTTCGCTTTCGACCAACATTTTGCGATGATGGGCCTAACGTTGATTAAGCCCTAATCCCCGCGTCCTGCCCCTAGCGATAACCAAATTCCCGCAAATCGCGCTCTTTGTCGCGCCAGTCTGGGCGGACTTTTACCCACAACTCTACGTGAAATCTACGATCTGGCGGGCTATGGGCGAGTTCAAGGTTGCCCACGACACGATTCTTAGATGTGCTAGATTGTTTCGTACCCGCCGGAGCCAGTCAAGGCGTTCCCACTCGTTTCTGAGTGCCCTGCTCTGTTGGGCTTGAGCGGCCATGTCACCAATTTCCAGTTTCTCTAGACGCTGAATTTCTCGTCCGTCCTCACGGCTATACGGCAAGCTCCAAAAGTCTCGATAAGTCTCTAGGAGGCGGCGACGCTCGCGTTCAATGAGCGGGAAAAGGATTGATATTTGTGCTGCCCAGATACTTTCAGATGGGTGACTATCCGGGTCAAGAATACGTTCGAGAGATGTGTTGGCGAGTTCTGTTGCGAGAGCTAAATCAGGGCCGGCAAGTTCGGCGATGAGAGTGCATTTGAGCGTGGCATGTGCATCGCTATGCTCAAAACGTCGGACATGGCGCTCTGCAAGTACGCGGCTATCGGTGGAGGTCACGAAGTCTTTCCAGAAACGCCGACGTAGCCCTCTGGCTTCCCGGCATGAATCGGCACAAGCCGTATGCATCGCTATGCAGATTCGAGGTAATTCGAATTCGGGGACCCCAGCGAATCGCAAAACGTACTCACTCCACGCTTTCGCTGCTGTATCTTCACCTGTCGCGTCAACCCACAGTACGAGACCTTTGGCATTACCGCTTTGGGACCGCTGAGTGACTGATTGCTCTGGAGTCCGTTGACCTGTTTCGACTGACCTCACGGCGGACCATTGCCCTAGGCCCTTGCGCTTAACCTCCTCAGCGACTTCTACGGCAATCCTGGACGATGTCCCTTCAGGAAGACCTGCGATTACAGTATTTCCATTGGCCAGATCTTCAGTGATGGCATATAGGAAGTCCATTGGGCCTGGCAGGCGAGCCCAAGAGTGCAGAAAGTTCACACCTAGAAGATTTCCTTCAAGCCTGTCGCGTAGGTCAAGTCAAGCCGATAGCCTTTCCTGTCCTCCTGCACAATACCGAGGCGACTGGCCCAGTCCAGAATACGGAGCGAGTTCTCAGGAGATATATCTGGTTCCTCCGATAGCTCAGAAAGATCGTCAGGGGTCATTTCATCGGGGAACATGTTTGACAGTATGCGTAATGCAGATTCCGTTTCTGGCAAGTCGAGGATATCGGAGACAAGATCCGGTTCTGTAAGAGCGACGCGAGTTGCCTCCTTAATTGAGGGGATCGATTTTTTGCAGGCTGCTGCTTCGACCACTACAGGCCAAAGCGAATTAGGTATACGGTCTTGGTTTGCTAGATCGTTATGAGCAGGTGATTCCTCCTTCATCAGCCATGTACGAGCGAAATTTTTGTCGCAAGGTCCAAGCCATATATCCCAAAGAGCTGTACTGCTCCTGTGTCCCGGAGGCGGTTCCTTTAACCAACGCCAAGCTTCAGCCGGACCACCGAGAAAAACCGGCCGAATGATTCGGCGAATGGTTCGGCTGCGAGCACGGTGTTTGGAAAGTATAAGGGCTTCATCTATTAGAGCTGGATCCCAAGCACCTCTATCCACGAGAATGATATGGAGGCCTCTCTTGCGTTTTGATGCATCTCTAAGTTTTGATCGCAAAGAAGTTGCGTCCGAAGCATTATAGAACGTTATAGACATACCTCCCATGTAATCAGTCTGGTTACGTGATTCGCATAGTTGTTCAATCGATTGGCCCACTCGATCGAGCCCGGCAAGACATGTGCCAAAGATGAGTCCAACGCTTGGCTTGATGGAAAGCAGTTTGGCTTCTTGGCCGACGGTTAGCGATGTCAGTTTCCCGTTGGTCGTTCTTCGAAATTCGGAAGGATGGGGATGCTTAGGAGGGTTGCGTCTCTTAGCATCTTTGTACCGTCTTTCGATTTCATCGTCGTTACCGAGTAACATGCGCAGGTTGCGTGTACGGATGGAGAACTTTTTGTCTGCTACTTCCCTCAGGATACCGAGACCGACCATCTCCTCAAGCAGGACCTCGAATATCCAAAAGCTCTGATCCGAATCGAAGCCTTCGCTCCAATCCTTGAGTGCCTTGGTGCGAATATCAGCAAGCGATACGCCGCTCGACTCTGCCCTTTCATTGTCGAAGCTCTCTAGGGCAATAAGATACGTCAAGAACTCGTACCTTGGATCGAGTTGAATTGTCCATGCAAATAGATCTCGGATACGATCGCGGGTCTCCCGTGAGTCAAAGACACAATCAACGTCTGCTGACCGAATCATATAGGGAGGTCCATCTTTCTTAGATGAGACGCTGTCCTCACGAAGGTATCCTAACAGATCTTTACAGAAGAGCTGTGCAAGTGCCGGATAATAGTTTGTTTCTGCAGCGATCCGAATCACTAGATCAGGTGAAGCGAAACGATACCCAAGTGCTTCGAGCGGAGAACGAATCAAGTTCTCAATCGAGGTACCGTCCCTACTCGGCAACATCGGTCCGATTTGGACTGGCTGGCCCATCATATGTGTGAACGGATTGTTAGGATCTCTAACCGCACGCTGAACGTTATGAAGACCGGCGAACACAACCTTAAATCTCCTCCCTGTGTCTTCCATTAAGTCCTTAATCTGCTCCAATACTTTATAGGGTGGATCTAGTGTCCGGTCCACATCAAGGAATGCATCGGCTTCGTCGACCAAGAACAAGATGCGACGGTTTGAGTCCTTTTCGAGCCATTTTTTAATACTAGTTCCAACTGAACTATGGCGACGGGTCTGGGGGGGGACGATTTCATGATTGGCGAGCTCTTTAGCGAAGAGACGCCATAATTCATCGGTCTGTTGGTTTTGTCCAATTCCCGAGTCTCTAAGACTAAGAAATAGTACTAACTCTTTTGACGACTCCACCTTGGTCCCGCGCTCTGTATCTCTGAATAGCACGGTTTTTCCGAGTCGCTTGCCGCCGTAAACGAGGTGGGTCATTTCTCCTTCTATACTAAGAATCGCACGGCGTTCGGCTTCACGGCCGAAGAACATTTCGGGTGGAACTTTGATCGCATCTGGATCGAACGGTTGGGAAAAGGAGAAGGCTGCTGAACAGTCAAAAAACGCACTGAGGCGCTTACCGGCCTCCATCGCAAGGAAGGCAACGAGTACTTCATCAAGAACTAGGGTCGGCTGGTATATGCCAGAACTGAGATCCATTGCGAGTCTGCGGCGTTCTTCGACGGTTAAAATATTTAGAAAGAGAACAAAAGTAGGGCCTCCCCCTGCGTTCCACGCTTCGGCTGCTTGAACGATTGCTTCTTCAGTGCCGCGGTTGCGGATTAGGACGAGTCGATAGTGTCCGTCAGCTCGCGAGCCAAAATCCGGCAGTTGCGTAATATTACGATCTGCAATAGGCGTTGTCCGGAGATGGAACTCTGCTTCTCCGGTACTCGTCTGTCCTTTGGTTGATATATTCACATCTGTAAAGCCGAGTACGCTCATAAAATTCTTCAACGCATTAGCCATGTCGCTTGAATCGTACAGTTGTGACCATGCTTCGACGAAATTGGTGCCTTCACCCACTGTTCCCGCACGTACATTTTTAAGCGAACTAAGAGTCCGACTTAACACGGCATCTGCTGTCAGGTCTAGCTCGGTATCTGCTGTCAACATCTCGTTATATTCGTCGACAAAGTTAGGAAAGAAACGGTCAAAGGCGTGATCAAGCTGTAATTCGTCGGGCAGAGATTCGTTGTGCTTAACTCGTTCTATGTAGTCTTCGGCTACCTGATAACTATTTTCCTCTATGGCCGTTTTGATGCGCTCTTTGTCCTCTGGTCTTACCATTTCTAAGGACTCAAGCCGTTTTGTCACATCATCGCGTCGTTTCTGCTGAGAATCGTTGATCTTCTTGTCAATACCATCAAGACTTTCGAGGCAAGGGCCGAAGTCATTGACTTCGGACAGGTCATTCGCTGGGATATCGCGATGAAGATCTTCGACTTCTTCCATAGTCAGAGTACCCCGAGCGTAGGCAGCGTCGAGACGGTCTTTAGTATTGCGGACACGCTTCGCAAGCTCCCTTTCCGCTAATTCGCGTTCTGTCTCAACCTGTGAACGGATACGGTCTATGGAATCTTCGTCGAGGCACCTAGCTCGTTCGACAAAATCGAGGGCCATCTCAACTCCCCCGAAATCACCAGATTTTGCGCGTTCTATAATGGCACTTGGGAAATCTAGTTCGTTTTGTTCCGCCAAATAAAGTAAGCTATTGATCTCAAGTGGGATTTCAGATGGATAGGCCGAGTCAGCAAACCGTACGCTCGGATCGGCGAACAAATCTCCGTTCAATAGATCCTGTAGTCGCAGATGAGAAGTAGGTGGCTTAAGATCATCGTCTTCAAACATGGCGATGTAGCGTCGGACTAGATCTTTAGCCCGGTAAGCGATAGGTGCATCTAGTCGTGCGATTTCTTCAAGTGCTGCTTGACCATGCTCTTGTAACGTGTCACACAATTTGTTCTTCCACTCTTTGTGAAATGATTGCTCTTGGGTTGGCCATACTTTAAAGAGCCTACACCAGCGATCGAAGAAGGCAATGGCTTCGCTGATTTTTTCCTGCAAACGCGAGCGGGCACCTGCGGTAATGTCGTTTGTAGATACTGCGGGTCGGATTGAGCGGTCAATCCGATCGATTTCGCGATCCCCGTGTTGACGCCAGTACGCTGCGATGTTTTCGATCTTGGCGATATTGATATTGTCAATTGGTTCTTCTAGCAACTTGAATACGCGGCCGATCGAAGAACACCGCTTGTCCTCCCAATCGTCGAGTACCCGGTACCATACCTTAGTTGCACGGCTGTATTTGATCTTCGAGCGACGTTCGGCTTCAACCCATGTCCTTCCTTCTTTTTGAAAGGCCTCTACCTTTTCTTTCCATTCTTCTAATGAGTCTTCGCGAATTAGTTCAATAGGAAGATAGGCACCCTTATTCGATGCGTCGCTCACGCTCTGCACCAGTTTCCGCAGTGAGGGCAGGATATCAAGCCGTGACTCTATTGACTTGAGTAACTGGGCGGCCCAGCCGTGTGGAGTTACTAAGGCAGGAGACAGGGCAGCACTCGCTATCAGAGTTGCATAATTGCGTTGGACTAGGTTCGGCTTTTTTGCCAGAGTCTCCTCATGCGTACTCAGTAGCTCTTCTGCGAAGGGGAGCAGTTCATCCACTACCGGGGTACTTTCATCTGTCACATAGTTGCCGGCAACGAATGCGACCGCACTCGGACTAGGTAACGCCTCTGGCTCAGCAAGAGCGAGATGGTAGGCAAGTCCGAAACGGCCACGCTTGATCTCTGTAGCGATTTCTGCCTCGATTTGTTCGACCGATACTTCACTGTCGTCGAGAATTGGCTGTTGGACGCTCGGCTCATCTAGATTACTGGGGTCAGCTAGCCGATCTGTCGGTGCCTCGTGTACTTCTATTGTTTCATCTACAGGTAACCTGTCTGAGCTGTCGTCGCCAGCGTCTTTTTCAAGGGCCGCCGTGCTCTCAGTCGATTCTTGATGGTCTTCTGCTGAGGCTTCGGTAGATACGGTTTTACGTTCCGGCTGCGATTTGTGATCTTCAGAATCATCGTCCTCTGTCGTTTCTTCGCTTTTTGTACCGGCCTCCGCCTCCGCCTCGCCTTCTCTCCTAGATCGAGTCCGCTCGGATATAGTCTCTGTAATTGCCGCATAAGCCGCATCGCGTTCGTCTTCGAGGGACTTCATGGCAGGTGCAAGAGACCCCACCAGTTTGTAATCATTTTTTTTATAAGCTTGGTCATATGCCTCTTTCTGCTTACGGAAACGCTCCTCGATGTCGAGAGCCGCATCGCAGTCCGCAAGAACCGCCTCCACTTTTTCTTGCCCAATGTCAGCGGCAGACTCTTTGAGAGACCCCAAAATGCCTCCTAGTGATGCTGGATCTACAATTTTTTTGAGCTTTTCGGAATTGGACTTCTCCCACTCTTCGATTTTTGACTGTAGCTGTAAAGCATCTCGGCGTTTGGCCTCACGCATTTCAGCGATTTCGGCCAGACGGCCAATGGCACTTTGGAGAGTACCGAGCGTCCCTATCTCGAGATTCTCAGCGTCTAAGTCTGCGATGCTTTTCTTGATTTCGGATACAAGAGTCGTGGCCTCACCCGCTTCCTCAGGATCACTATCTGGGGCCGGAGCTACATGTACCTCGTCGGGAGGGGAAGCAGTCTGATCGCTTGGCATATTAAACATTCCTTGTATTGTTTTTTAACTCATATCCCATCGGGTCAGCGACAATATGGGCCTGCTGCATGAGGCCGTCAATTCAGGCTCTGAGATAACCAAATTCCCGCAAATCGCGCTCTTTGTCGCGCCAGTCTGGGCGGACTTTTACCCACAACTCTACATAGACGGGCGCGTCGAGTAGCTCCTCCAAGGCGACGCGCGCTTGGCGTCCAATGGACCGCAGGCGCGTTCCCTTCTTGCCGATGACGATGCCCTTCTGGCTCTCGCGCCCGACGTAGATGATGGCGCGAATGTAGATTTTGTGGCCCGGGCGCTGGCGGAATTCCTCAATGTAGATGTCGATGGCGTAAGGTAGCTCGTCCTCAAGGTGCTCAAAAGCTACCTCGCGGATGCGCTCGGCGGCAAAAAACCGCTCGGGCTGTTCGGCCACCATATCGTCTGGATAGAGCTTGGGGCCGCTGGGTAGCTGGGCCTCTAAGTGCGATAGCAATGTGCCGAGTCCGTCGCCGCGCCGGGCCGAGACCGGGATCGGCTCGGCGATGCCGAACTCGGCCGCGAGGCTTTTTTGCAGAGCGTCTAGCTGGGTGGGTTGGACTAGGTCGATTTTGTTGAGCACACCTAAGACGGGTGCTCGGGTGTGCGCTAGAAAGTGCTTTACTAGTGCGCTGCGGTCTTTGGGACGAGAGGCGTCAAACAGCAGCAAGACGAGGTCGGCTTGACGGGCGGCTTGGTCGATCTGGTGGGCCATGGTTTCGTGCAGCTTGTAGGAGGCTTCGAGCAGACCCGGCGTGTCTAAGAAAATGATCTGACTCTGTGGCCGGGTGAGGATGCCGAGGATGCGGCTGCGAGTCGTTTGCGGTTTGGCGGTGACGATGGAGAGCCGTTGGCCCAAGAAGGCGTTGAAGAGGGTAGATTTACCCGCGTTGGGGCGACCGGCCAAGGCTACGTAGCCGACGCGGGGTTGCTCAGAAGCGGAAGCTGGCGGACAACTGGTAGGTTGCTTCGAGCGCATCGTGCTGCAAATAGGCGAGGTCGAGGTCGAGGGTGCGGTGCGGGGTAAGCCCTAGCCCAAAGGACTGGCGGCCTTCCGCCAATCCGGCCCGCAAGGTGATGTAATGGTGGCGGTACTCTACGCCGGCGTCGAGCGGGACATCGGCAGGGGCCGTATCGCCGCCGGAGCGGGTGGCCAAAAGGGCGGTGGTTTGGCCCCCAGCCATGGGTACGATATACGCTACGCCCAAGAGCAGGGCGGGCTGAATGCGGTCGGTGCTGTCCGTATTCCAGACAATGGGCGTGGTGGTAATGTCGCGCACGTTAGCCGCCAGCGCGATCTGGGGACTCAATTGGTAGCGTACGCCTAGGTCGAGGCCGAAGCCATAGGCGTTAAAGGAGGCGACGTGGCGGTAAATGGCCTTGGCACTTAGCCCCAAAGATAGGCGTACGCTGAGCCGGCGACTGCCCGACAGATACAGGGCGTAATCCGCGCCTTGCTCGGTCGAGGCGATGCGAGGCCGATTGTCGGTACTGGGAGGCTGGAGGGGATCGGGCAATTCGGTAAAGTGGATGTCGTCGATACCCATGCGGACCAAGCTCAGGGCCATGCCGTGCAAGAGGCGGCCCGGCCGAGCGACGGCGACAAAATCGCGCTGAATGAGACCGGAGAAATGCTCGGAATGCGTCAGGTGAACTTGGCGACTGCTGAGAGCGGATAGGCCGGCTGCATTCCAATAGCCCGCCGTGGCGTCGGTGGCGAGAGCCACATAGGCACTGCCCAAAGCCGCAGATCGGGCACCCGCGCCCAAGCCGAGGAACTCGCCGGCGTAGCGCGAGGCAGCGTGTGCAGCCCCGGTCAGCAGTAGGGCTAATACAAGCGAAAGAAGGCTCTTGAACATGGGTTGTAAAAAGCTAGCGGAAGGGTGGCCGAGTGTCAAATCGGCTCACTGAGTGAGCGATTTTTAGGCTATGAGGATGATTTGCAGATCCATGACGTTGGTGCCCGTGGGACCCGTGATGATGAGGTCGTCCAACGCCGCGAAGAAGGAATAGGAGTCGTGGCGGTCGAGAAAGGCGCGGGCGTCCAGACCTAGGGCGCGGGCGCGGCTCAAGGTCTGGCCATCGGCTAGGGCACCGGCGGCATTGGTGGGGCCGTCGGTGCCGTCGGTGCCGCCAGAGAGCAGGGTGATGGTGGGCCAACCGTTGAGCGGCAAGGCCGCGGCTAAGGCCAATTCTTGGTTGCGTCCGCCCTTGCCGTCGCCGCGCAAAGTGACGGTCGTTTCGCCGCCAGCGATGAGACAGGCGGGCCGGGCGATGGGACGGTCCGCGGCGGCGGTTTCTTGGGCGATGGAGACTAACGCGGCCGCGGTGTGGCGCGCCTCGCCCTGTAAGCGGCTGGTGAGGACGCACACTGCGTAGCCGAGTGCGCTGGCTTTGTGCGCGGCCGCGTCCATGGCCAAGCGGCTGTTGCCAATGATCAAGCTCTCAGCGCGAGCAAAGCAAGGATCGCCGGATTTGGGGGTTTCCGGCCGCTCGCCTTGGGTACCGGCTTCGAGGTGCTCGCGGACTGGCGTGGGGAGTTGGTGGCGCAGGCGGTAGCGATCGACGATCGCTAGGCAGTCAGCAAAAGTCGTGGCGTCTGGGTAGGTCGGGCCGGAGGCAATGGTGTCGAGAGGATCGCCGATGACGTCCGAGAGCATGAGGGCGACCACGCGGGCCGGTGCAGCGACCCGAGCGAGCAGCCCGCCCTTGATGGCCGACAGGTGTTTGCGCAGGGCGTTAATTTCGTCGATGGTCGCGCCGCAGGCGAGCAGGAGGCGGGTGGTTTCTTGCTTTTCTGCCAAGGTCAGGCCCGCGGCTGGGGCGGGCAGCAGAGCCGAGCCGCCGCCGGAGAACAGACCGAGGACCAGCGCGTCGGAATCCAAGCCTGCTAGCAATTCGAGTTGGCGACGCGCACCGGCTACACCGGCTTCGTCTGGGACCGGATGCCCGGCTTCAAAGGTCTCGACCCGCGCCAATGGCCGTGCGTGGCCATACTTGGTGTTGATGGCCCCGCAGTCAATGCGGTCGCCGAGGATTGCTTCGGTGGCTGCGGCCATGGCCGCGGTGGCCTTGCCAGCACCGACTAGGCGCAGACTGGAGATGGAATTGAGGGGGAAGCAGAACGGGCCACAGCGCAACTCATCGCCTGTGACCGCGAGGGTTTGGTGGATGCAACGGCCGGGGTCGGCGGCGGCGACCCCGGCGTCAAAAATGGTGCGTGCGTGAGCGCGACGCAAAGCAGCATCCACCTGAAGCGCACCCCTAGAAGCGCCGCATGAGGCTCACAACTTTGCCGGCGATCCTGAACCCTTCGGTGTTGGGTGGGACGACGATGGGGTCGAACGCCTCGTTTGCGGGCAGGAGCCGGATGCCGTCGGGGTCGGGAGCATAGCGCTTGACCGTGGCGTCGTCGTTGAGCAGGGCGACGACGATATCGCCGTGCTCGGCGCGGTCTTGCTGGCGGGCGATGACGATGTCGCCGTCGAGAATCCCGGCGTCGCACATGCTCTCGCCGTGGATGCGCAGCGCGAAGACGTCGCCCGAAGCGGGAACGAGCGATGCATCGACGTTGAGCGTGTTCTCGATGTTTTGAGTAGCGAGGATGGGGGTGCCCGCGGCGACCCGGCCTACCAGAGGCACTTCGCGCAGGTCAGCAGAAAGGGAGGCGGGCCTGACGTAATCGACGAGTTCGATGCCGCGAGAGCGGCGCGCCCGGCGGCGGATGTAGCCTTTTTTTTCTAAAGTTTCCAAAGTGGTGCGCACGCCGTTGGTAGAATTTATGCCAAAGACGTCCATGATCTCGCGGATCGTGGGCGGACCTCCAGCGCGAATGGCATCGACGATGAATTCGTAAATTGCCCGTTGGCGTTCGGTTAGGGGTTTAGGCATGGAGTACCTCCATAATTGGAGAAGAAAGGTGAAAGAGAAACTGAAATTATATATACTGCACATTAGTTCATTTGTCAAGGGACCCCTCTTCGTCTAATTTGCCCTCGCCCTTACTTACTCAGGGTCATTCTATGTTTTCGCACGGCCGGGACGACGGACATGGAAGCCATAGTTGCTAGTGTGCGGCAAGTACTACAGGAAGCGGGATTAGAGGCCGATGATAGCGTAGTGGTCGCTGTATCGGGCGGCGTTGATTCGATGGTGTTGCTCGATGTCTTAGACGACCTAGGGGGGCGGTTGCACGTGGCGCACTTGGACCACGCGCTGCGGTCGAACTCGGCAGCCGACAGCCGCTTTGTCGCCGGTGAGGCAAAGCGACGTGGGCTGGCCTGCTCGATAGAACGGCGCGATGTGGAGGCTTGCGCCCGCGCCGCGGGCCTGTCGCTAGAGGCAGCAGGGCGGCGGCAGCGCTACGCCTTTCTCGACCAAGTCGCCGCCCGGATCGGGGCCGAGTTCATCGCCTTGGGGCACCACGCCGACGACCAAGCCGAGACCGTGATCTTGCGCCTGTTGCGCGGCAGCGGTGCCACCGGTTTAGGGGGCATGGAGATTGCGCGCGAGGGCCGCTATTTGCGGCCGCTGCTCGGCGTGCGGCGCGCTGAAATCGAAAAGTATGCACGCCAGCGCGGTTTGCGCTACCGCGAGGATACCTCCAACCGCGACTGGCGGTTTTTGCGCAATCGAGTGCGCGGGGAACTCATGCCCTTGCTCAAGGGCTATAATGCTAATATCGCCGAGGTTCTAAATCGCACCGCCGCACTGCTCAAGGCCGAGGACCACCTACTGGCCGCGCTAGCCCAAGAGGCTTTAGATACAGTGGTTTGTGAGCGTTGTAACGACAAGGTGACCCTTGATAGCAATAGGCTTCTCGCTTATCATATAGCCATACAAAGGCGCGTGTTGCGCGCCGTGCTTCAGGGCCTTGCCGCCGCAGAAGGCCCTTTTTATTTTGCCCGTATCGAGCAAGTGCGGAACTGGATTGGGGCCGGCGACAAGCACCTGCGGGAGTTGGGTGCTGGGCTAAGGGGGCAGAGTTGTGGTACGCGCTATATCTTGCGCCGCGGTCAGCGGCCACCGCTCGCTCGCTGTTTTGAGATACCCGGTGTACTCGTGCTAAGAGAGCACGGCGTGAAAATCCGCGTCCAAATCGTCTCCCCGGAGCACTTCGACCAGGCCGCGCTAGGCGGCGTACAGGTGGCGTTGGACGCGGACCGACTCGGGGCACAGGTGCAAGTGCGCAGTCTGCAGCCGGGTGATCGCTTCCAGCCGCTAGGCATGAAAGGTCACAAGAAGTTGAGCGATTTTCTCATCGATGCTAAGTGGCCGAAAATCTCGCGCGACGAAGTGCTGGTGCTGGCCCGAGGTGAGGAAATAGCTTGGGTTGCGCCCCTGCGTTCTAGTCATGCCTTCAGAATAAAATCCACTACGCGCCGCATCGCCTTATGCACCTTGAGGCATTGGGTCGGCGATTGACCTAGAGCATCTGTCATGGAGGGACCAAAAAAGCAGGCCCCAGAAGAGCGCCCCACGCGCCCTAGGGACAACCGCGAGTTGGACGGCCAGCAGGGCGATGACGAAGACAGGCCGCGCCGCTGGCGTCGCCCCTCGCGGACCCAAGCGTTTTGGCTGTTCTTCGTGTTGGTGATGATCTTCACCGCCAAATTCTTTAGCAGCAAACCTTCCGATCCTCAGCTCGTCTCCTATAAGCAATACCGCCAATACTTGGAAGAGGACCGCATCGTCGAGGCCGTCATCGTCGGCGAGCGCGAGTTCAAGGGCGTCTTGCACGACCGGACCCGCTTTGTAGTCAACTTGGGTCCAATAGACGCGGCGACCAAGCGCGAGTGGGAGGAACGAGGAGTCGATTTTCGCTTTGAGGAAGAACCCTTCCGCTGGTACAATTTCCTCTTAAGCTTTTTGCCGTGGCTGCTGTTTATCGCCTTCTGGATATTCATGTTGCGGCAGATGCAGGGGGGTGCTCGCGGGCTGTTTTCCTTTGGCAAAAGTCGGGCCAAGCTCCTATTGGAAGACAAGCACAAGGCGACCTTTGCCGATGTGGCCGGGGCCGACGAGGCCAAAAAGGAATTGGCGGAGATCATTGAGTTCCTCAAGGATCCCCAGCGATTTCAGCGCCTCGGCGGGCGGATTCCCAAGGGCGTCTTGATGGTCGGCCCCCCGGGCACGGGTAAGACGCATTTGGCGCGGGCGGTCGCTGGCGAAGCCGGGGTGCCCTTCTTTTCGATTAGTGGCTCGGATTTCGTCGAAATGTTCGTCGGCGTCGGAGCTTCGCGCGTGCGCGATCTTTTTGAACAGGGCAAGGCCAATGCTCCGTGCCTAATTTTTGTCGATGAGATCGACGCGGTGGGCCGCCACCGCGGTGCCGGCATTGGCGGTGGCCACGACGAGCGCGAGCAGACCCTCAACCAACTTCTGGTAGAAATGGACGGCTTTGAGTCCAACGATGGCGTCATTCTCATCGCCGCGACCAATCGCCCCGATGTGCTCGACCCGGCGCTGTTGCGGCCGGGTCGCTTCGATCGCCGGGTGGTGGTCGACCTGCCCGACGTCAAGGGGCGGGAGGGCGTACTCAAGGTCCACGTGCGCAAGGTGCCGCTGGATCCAGACGTCGATTTGCAAAAGGTGGCGCAGGGCACGCCCGGGCTTTCTGGAGCCGACTTGGAAAACTTGGTCAACGAAGCGGCCTTGCTGGCCTCGCGGCGCGATCGCAAGACCGTTGATATGGGCGACTTTGAAGCGGCCAAAGACAAGGTGATGCTCGGAGCCGAGCGCCGCAGCATGGTCCTGACCGAGGAGGATCAGCGGCTTTCGTCCTACCACGAAGCCGGCCACGCCTTGGTCGCTAAGAGCATCAAAGGCGGTCCGGTCATTGGCAAGGCCACCATTATCCCGCGCGGGCAGGCCATGGGCATGGTTTCCTTTCTGGCTGACGAGCGGCGTTCGCTGACCGAAACGCGGCTCAAGGCGCACTTGGCCACCGCCTTGGGCGGTTGCGCCGCTGAAAAATTGATCTTTGCCGAGCGCTCGACCGGAGCCCAAGGCGACTACCAGCAAGTGACGCGCCTGGCTCGTTCGATGGTCTGCGAGTGGGGTATGAACGAAGATCTTGGTCCCCTCTCGTTGGGCGGCGGCGACGACGAGGTCTTCCTCGGCAAGGAATTTGTCCGCAACCGCCACCTGAGTGAAGAGACCGCCCAAGCCGTCGATCGCGAGATCCGCAAGCTAGTGGTGGAGGCCGAGGAAACCGCACTGCGCGTTCTCGGAGAAAGCGAGGGCCAGCTACACGCCTTGGCTCGCGCCCTCCGCGAGTACGAAGTCCTCGACGACGCGGAGATCGACCAAGTCTTAGCTGGAAAGCCTCTCGCCCGCAAACCAGTGTGCATCTTGAGCGACGAGGATGGGGAGTGATTTGGGAGTTGGGGTGTCGCACGCTCCACTTTGGCGACCAAGTACAGATCATGGGCGTCCTCAATGCGACGCCCGATTCGTTTTACGACGGGGGCCGCTACTGCGAACCGCAGGCGGCGGTGGCGCACGGCTTGGAGATGGTCGAGGAAGGGGCGGCAATCGTCGATATTGGCGGTGAGTCGTCGCGGCCGCCGATGTACGGGGTCGCCGAGGAGGTTTCGGTTGCCGAAGAGTGCGCCCGGGTCCTGCCGGTCGTCGATGGCCTCCGCCGCCAGAGTGCTGTACCTATCTCGGTCGATACGGTCAAGGCCGAGGTGGCGCGCCAAGCTCTTGAGGCGGGGGCCGATATTATCAACGACATTAGTGCCCTGCGGCACGATCCGGCTATGGCCGAGGTCGCCGCACAGGCTAACGCCCCGGTGATACTAATGCACCGCCGGGGCACGGCAGCTACCATGCAGCAGAATACCCACTACGACGACCTGCCCGGGACGGTCTATTCCTTCCTACAAGAGCGCGTATGCCTGGCCCAGGCCCAAGGCGTCGAGCGCGTGGCTGTGGATCCGGGCTTGGGATTCGGCAAATCGCCAGCAGGCAGCCTCGCCTTATTGGGGGTGTTAGAGCACTTTTTGGGCTTGGAGTGCCCGCTGGTGGTGGGTGCTTCGCGCAAGTCCTTTATCTGGAAGACACTCGGGCTCGCGGCTGCCGAGAGCTTGGCGGGCAGCTTAGCGGCGGCGGCTTTAGCGGCTAGGGCGGGGGTCCAGATGCTGCGAGTCCATGACGTGGCTGCGACGCTACAGGCCGTCCGCTTAGTCGAGGCCGTGCGGAGCCAAGCACTGTGCTAAAAGACCCGGTACTGTTCCACCTGTTTGGCTTTCTGCCGGTCTCGCTGGCCTCGGTGGTAGATATCCTATTGG